>CAYNKW010000063.1:16169-18874 GCA_964397845.1 uncultured Anaerolineae bacterium | reverse complement strand
AGCGTCGCTGGCCTCGCCTGTCTTTGGAGCTTGACCACGTTCTCCTTGGGCCAACCACTCGCCACGCTCTTGCGGAGAGACCCTCTTGAGGCTCAAGGAAATGCGGTGGCGGAACGAGTCAATGCGCAGAATGCGAAGCACGAGTTCGTCACCTTGCTGCAATACCTCTCGCGGATCAGCCGGTGGCGGGTCGGCAAATTCGCTCACGTGGACCAAACCCTCCGCCCCGATATCCAACAGGACGAACGCGCCGAATTTGACAACGTTTGTGACGATGCCGGACACCAGTTGGCCTTCCACGTAGGTCTCGTCTATCAGATCCCAAGGGCTAGGTTGCAGTCGTTTCAGGCTCAAGCCGATGCGCTTCCGCTGGCGGTCCAACTGCACGACGTACACGTCAACTTGTTCGCCTGCCTGCACCACTTCCTCGGAACGTTGAACGCGCTGCCACGCCAGTTCCGAGAGGTGAATCAGCCCGTCGGCGCCGCCAAGGTCCACGAAGGCACCGAAATCACAGAGCCGGCTGACCGTACCCTGGACTACTTGACCCTCCAGAAGTTCATCCAGCAGGCGTTCCATGTTTTTCCTGCGCAATTGCCGCTGGGCCAGTCGCTCCGACAGGATCAGGCGACGCCTGTCTCGATCTACCTCGATGACTTTCAAAGGCAGTTCCTGTCCGACGTAGGCCTTCAACTTGGCCTGGCGCTGGTCGGCGGGCAGATGCTGGCTGTCCAGCGCCCAGAGATGTGAGGCCGGGACAAAGGCACGGATATGACCAAATCTCACCAAAAGACCACCGCGATTGCTATCGGTGATTTTTGCTTGCCAGACATCACCGCTCTCCAATATCTCTTGAGCTTTTGTCCAATCCTTCTCCAAGCGCGCTTGATACAGGGAGAGAATAAGATTGTCGTCCCGGTCTCTAGGGCGCACAATGCGAGTCACCACTTCTTGACCGGCTTCTAGCTGGGATGCCACCTCCTTTCCCAGCCGTTCGATGTCCTCCTGGGGCACAAAGCCATCGCGTTTCAGGCCGACGTCTATGACGGCACCGCGCTCTTCTAGCTTCAGAATCACGCCCTTGCGAATCTGTCCCCGGCGCGGGCGTTGGTAGTCGTGCGGTTCAGCCAGCCATCCCTCTTTTAGATCCTCAGCCGACATCTTGCTCCCTTTCTATGATCAAACCGGGGCAGTGCCCTGGCCTCGCTGACGGGGGCCGCGAGGCAGGCCCGTCTCACTTACGTAAAGGTAGATTGGTGCCTGCAGGACTTCTGGCAAGGTGCGCAGTATGGTTTTGTAGGCTGCGCTCGGTCCCTGTCTTTCCTCATTGCAGAGATTCCGGGTCAAGTACAGATACTCGGCCGGGAACGTCTTGTTAAGAAGCTGCGAAACAACATGATGCTCTAGAATGGATTGCAACCCGGCATGCACATCTACCTGTGAACTCTCTTGCGCTTGTACCGGTACACAATTCGTCCCTGTGTCAAGTCGTAGGGAGACAGCTCCAACTTGACGCGGTCGCCTAACAGGATGCGGATGTAGTACTTGCGCATCTTGCCGGAGAGGTAGGCCAAGACCTCGTGGCCGTTGTCCAACTCTACCCTGAAGCGGGTGCCCTTGAGCGCCTCGAGCACTGTCCCTTCCACCTCAATCTTCTGCTTACCCAGCTTAACCTTTGTTTGTTTCACGAATTCTCCTCTTCGATGCAGCTATCATGTTATTGTGCTACCCAGCCTGGCTGCCCGCAACTTCAAGCCCACGGTTTACCTGCGACGCCGCCGTTTCGCTCGCCACTGGCGCCGGCGTTCCCGGCGCACAGCTTTGCGATGAGCAATACGCCGCTGCTCACTCTTGGGCATAAAGTAGCGCTTTCCCCTTACCGTGCTCAGGATACGATCCCGAGTTACCCTCTTGCGAAATCGTCTGAGCAAGCTTTGCTGCGACTCTCCAGACCTGAGCTCAACTCTCGTCACTTTGGATTTGTCTCCCTTCCCTTCACAGGATTTATTTCAATGCTACTGCTCCCGGCTTTTTGCGTCTTGGCCAGGTTCCCTGTGCACAGTCGACGCAGCTTGTGGCATCCGGTAATGCCGCCAGGCGTTCCGGGTGGATTGGCCTCCCACACTGCACACAAATGCCATACAAGCCTTGGCTGAGCCGTGAGAGGGCTTGCTCGAGGCTCTCGGCCCGCCGTTTGAGACGCTGTAACAGGGCACGGTCAACTTCCCGACGTGCGGCGGCAGGGTTTCCCTTGCCCAAGCCATAGTCGGCCCTTTCTTTGAGGGCCTTCTCCAGCTCGGCAATTTGGGTTCGCACTTTGTCCACTTCACGCTGCAGTACCGTTCTCCTGTCTTGCAAGATTTCCTCCAATGCCAAAAAGATAGACCTGGCCAGCCGCCACCCGTCTCGTCGGTCTCGGCATGAACCAGGTCCAAAGAGATGCCTGAATCCAAAATAGCTGTTCAGGGGACATTACTGCCCGACGAACAAACTCGCAGCAATGACCGTCACTTTCTCAGACGTTGCAACGGCTTAGATCGCCGTGCGACCGGCCCCGTGAACGCTTAGACCCGAAATCATAGAAATCGGATGCTGAGATTAGGAACAATCCTCCGGGCGAGCGCCTCGAACAGCCGAAGTAGCGCTGTCGCCCTGTACGACCTCCATAGGTAGCGGTTGTTGAGATGATTGAGACAACCCGTTCA
>CAYNKW010000063.1:14441-16069 GCA_964397845.1 uncultured Anaerolineae bacterium | reverse complement strand
GCGTGATACGCTCACCTTGTGTAGCTGGATTTCACCGGGGAGCACGCAGAGGACGCCGGGATTCGCCTGGTTTTCTCTGTGATCTCGATGGCAAATTACTGGCGTCGCCTGGGAACTGAATAACCCTGCTTTGTTACTGCCGCTGTTGACAGCCATGTCCAGCCGTGATACAATCACGTTGAAGGATCACGAAGCGGATGGGAAGATATGGGTAAACCAAAACCCCTTGTCGCCCTGGTAGGGCGACCGAACACAGGCAAGTCTACGCTGTTCAATCGGCTGGTGGGCGAGCCACGCGCTATCGTCTCTGAGATCCCCGGCACCACCCGCGACCGGTTGTACGGCGACTGTGTATGGAACGGCGTTTGGTTCGGTGTGGTGGACACCGGTGGGATGGAGATCCTGGCCGAGCGCCGCCGCCTGGCTGGCGAACCGGAGGACTTTTTGCTGGCCGTTTCGCCGCACTACCTGCGGGAGATCCGCGCCCAGGCAGAGTTGGCCATCGCCGAGGCGGACGTGATCGTCATGGTGACGGATGTGCGAGACGGTGTCACCGCCGCCGACGAGGAAGTGGCCGAGGTGTTGCACCACTCTCAAGGGCCGATCTTTATCGCAGCCAACAAGGCGGACAACGTCCAGATGGACGAGCAGGCATGGGACTTTTACAACCTGGGTTTTAGTGAAGTCTTTGCCATCTCGGCGCTCAATGGCAAGGGTGTAGCCGACCTGTTGGATCAGGTGGTGGAAGCCTTTCCCAGGTGGGTGATGGAGGAGGAAGAAGAAGACGAGTCTATCAAGATCGCCATCGTGGGCCGGCCCAACGTGGGCAAGTCGTCACTGTTGAACAAGTTGCTCCGGCAAGAGCGGGCCATCGTCAGCCCCGTTCCAGGCACCACCCGCGATGCCCTCGACACGCACCTGGTCTGGGAGGGTATGCCTATCACGCTTATTGACACGGCCGGCATCCGGCGGCGGGGCAAGGTGGCGCCGGGGCTGGAGCATTACAGTGTGCTGCGGGCCATGCGAGCCATCGGCCGTTGTGACGTGGCTTTGCTGCTCATTGATGCCGCCGAGGGTGTCACCGATCAGGATGCCCACATCGCTGGCTACATCCTGGACGAGCACAAAAGCGTGGTGATCGTGGTCAACAAGTGGGACGCCATCGAAAAAGATACCTATACGATGGTAGAATGGACTAAACAGGTGCGCGCCGATCTGAAGTTTATGGGCTATGTGCCCATCGTCTTTATCTCGGCGTTGACGGGCCAGCGGGTACACAAAGTCATTCCTACCGCGATGGCGGCGCAAGAGGCGCGACTGATACGCATCCCTACCAGCGAACTGAACCGCATCTTGCAGGAGGCGGTGGCTAAACACGCGCCGCCTTCCAAATCTGGTCGCCGGCTCAAGTTCCTTTATGCCACCCAGCCCTCGGTGGATCCGCCCACATTTGTCTTTTTCGTCAACGACAGCCGGTTGGTACATTTTGGCTACCAGCGATACCTGGAGAATCGGTTGCGGGAGCATTACGGTTTCCTGGGGACGCCGCTGCGACTGACGTTTCGGAGTCGCCGTAGGGCGTAGTGAGTGACGGATGATAGGCCAGCGGAGAAAGGGCGTGGCCCAAT
>CAYNKW010000063.1:0-14341 GCA_964397845.1 uncultured Anaerolineae bacterium | reverse complement strand
CAGCCAATGCGACCTGGTACGCCGGGGATTGGCCGTGCACCCAGAATTGCGTAGAGTGAGGGAAATGCCGGTGAGGGTACTAGGCCAGTCGGCGCGTATCTACGTGTTGGCCCGGTAGCGTCTTGCTGTATTACACTTGTGTGAGCTTGGTTCTTGTGGTATAATCTAGCGCATCAAGCACTCCAGAGAGAGGCGGTGGAGAGGAGTATGACTATGATCGAGGTCGTTGTACATAGTGTGCGGCTCAGTCTCATGTCTCCCCACAAAATGGTGATCCTGCGAGAAGCGGACCAGAACCGCTATCTGCCGATTTGGATCGGCGGTTACGAGGCAGAGGCCATCAGGATAGAGCTCCAGGGCATGACGGTGCCTCGGCCGCAGACGCACGATCTGTTGAAGTCGGTGATTGATGCCATGGGTGCGCGCGTGTCTCACGTGCTGGTGAACGACCTGCGCGATGATACGTTCTTTGCCAGGATCATCATGGACAAGAACGGTCAGAAGGTGGAGGTAGACTCTCGCCCTAGCGACGCCATCGCGCTTGCCACGCGGGTGAAAGTGCCCATCTTTGTGGCCGATTCGGTGATGGAGCGGGCTGGCATTGTTCCTGAGGAAGGGCTTTCAGAGTTAGCTGAGGAACAGGGGCTAGCCTCGGAAGAAGACCTCACCGCTTTCAAGGACTTTGTGGAAAGCCTGGACCTGGACGACTTTCTCTCGGAGTAAAGAGTGACCGCGCGATAGTGAGAAGGCCGGCATCAAGTGGTAGAGGGATGCTGGCCTTTTTGGGGTGGAGGGCCAGATGGGTAAAATTGCTGGCACAGGCAGACTGCCTCCGGCAACGGCGCCGGATGAAATCAGTCTGTCTAAGACGGAAGCCAGCGAACGCGATCCGGCGCGGTTGACCGGGCCGAATGAAGCTGACAGCAAGCCTGAGCCTTCGCCATCACCTGTGCCGGACGAAATAGAGCCGCCTGAAGCGGAAGTGAGTGTGGCCGATCTGCGGCGATTGGCCGGGCGGTCTGAAACAAGTGCCAAGCCCCGGCGCCGTCCGGTCAGGGCGCTGGACAAAATGATGCCGCACAATGTGGAAGCCGAAGAGGCTGTGCTGGGGTCGCTGCTTATTGACCCTGATGCTATTTTCAGAGTTGCGGCTTACCTGACACCGGCAGACTTTTACATTGAGAGGAACGGCTGGGTGTACGAGGCCATCCTGGCTTTGCACGACCGTCGCGAGGCGGTGGACTTTGTAACGCTGTGCGACGAGTTGGAGCGGAGCAACCGCCTGGAAGAACTGGGTGGTGCGGCCTACATCACCAGGCTCATCAACGTCGTACCTACCTCCATCCACGTGGAGTATTATGGCCACATCGTGGAGCGTGCTGCCATCCGTCGACGGCTCATCCGCGCCGCTGGCGAAATCGCAGCCCTGGGCTATCAGGAGTCGGAGGACATTGACGAGGTTGTGGATCGCGCCGAACAAGTCTTGTTTGGCGTATCGCAGCATCGCCTCGCCCGTGACCTGGTACCCATCCGCCAGGTGATCAGCGAATATTATGACCGCATTGATTACCTATATCGCCACGGCGACGGATTCATCGGTGTACCTACGGGCTTTCCTCGCATCGATCGGTTGTTGGGCGGCCTGCAGCGCTCCGACCTGATCATCGTGGCTGGCAGGCCGGCGATGGGCAAGACTAGTCTGGCTCTCAACATTGCCCACAACGTTGCCCTCAAGAACCAGCGCGTCGCCATTTTCAGTCTGGAGATGTCCAATGAGCAGTTGGTGCAGCGACTCATTGCTTCCGAGACCAGCATCAGCTCGCACCGGCTCCGCACCGGCAAGCTCCGGGAGGATGAGTGGGATAAATTCGCTCAGGCCACGAGTATTCTCTCCGAGCAGCGCATCTTTGTCGACGATACCCCTTCCATATCGGCCATGCAAATGCGCACCAAGTGTCGGCGCCTCCACGCTGAGCATGGCCTGGACCTCATTATCGTGGATTATCTCCAATTGATGCAAGGCGGCCGTCGCTCCGAAAATCGGGTGCAGGAGATCAGCTACATCTCGCGCATGCTCAAGAGCCTGGCCCGCGAGTTGAACGTGCCGGTGCTGGCCGCTTCGCAGCTTTCTCGCGCCGTGGAACAGCGCCACATCAAGCGGCCTATACTGTCGGATCTGCGCGAAAGCGGCTCGATTGAACAGGACGCGGACGTCGTCATGTTTATCTACCGTGACGAGATCTATAACTCCGAAACACCGATGAAAGACATAGCCGAAGTCATCATCTCCAAACACCGCCACGGGCCAACTGGCACTGTAGAACTATACTTTCGAAAAGAAGTCACCCGCTTCGAAGAATTGGCGCGCGAAGAGGTGCATTTAGGGGGGTATTAGGAGTCTGAACCCATGCGAAATCTGCTCATCGCCGGCGGAGCTGGCTTCATCGGCTCTAACTTTGTGCGTTACATACTACAAAAATACCCGGGTTACCGGGTGGTCGCCTTTGACAAGCTGACCTATGCCGGCAACCTGGACAACCTGAAAGACATCGAAGCAGACTTTGGCGACCGCTATGCCTTTGTGAAAGGCGACATCTGCGACGCTGGGGCGGTGGATGCCGCCGTGCGCCGGTATGAGGTTGACACCATCGTCAACTTTGCCGCCGAGACCCACGTGGACCGCTCCCTCATGGAGGCTGGCAGCTTTGTCCAGACCGACGTCTTTGGCACCTACACGCTGCTTGAAGCAGCCAGGACCTATGGCATTGAGCGTTACCATCAGGTCAGCACCGATGAGGTCTATGGCGAAATCCCGCTGGGTTATTCCTCGGTGGAGACTGATCCTCTGCACACTCGCAGTCCCTACTCTGCCAGCAAGGCCGGCGGCGACTTGATGTGCGTCGCCTATTACGCCAGTTTCGGCGTGCCGGTGACCATCACGCGGGGCGCAAACAACATCGGACCGTACCAATACCCGGAAAAAGTCGTGCCGCTCTTTATTACCAACGCCATAGACGGCATTCCGCTGCCCCTTTACGGTGATGGCCGCCAGATGCGTGATTATCAATTCGTGCTCGATCACTGCGAGGGCATAGACCTCGTCTTGCACCGGGGCCAGGTGGGGGAGATCTATAACGTGGGTAGCGGTGTTGAGACAGAGAACATTGTCATGGCCCAGGCCATCCTGGGTCTGCTAGGCAAGCCATACAGCCTGATCCAACACGTTACCGACCGGCCGGGTCACGACCGGCGCTATTCGCTCAACTGCGACAAGCTGGTTGCCCTGGGTTGGAAATCGGCACACGCCTTTGAGCAGGCGCTTGAAAAAACGGTGCGTTGGTACCTGGAAAACGAGTGGTGGTGGCGCAAGATCAAAAGTGGCGAGTACATGGCTTACTATCACCAGATGTACAAAGGCCGCGAGATCGATCCACCAGCCTGAATCGAAATCCCACTTGCAAGTATTCCCCTTTATGATATACTATATCCAACAGAGGATGCAGTGACGATGCGAGATCGTGCTGATCTGGTGGGGGGACGGCTTCAGTTCAGGAATCGAGGACAGCAAAGCATGGAGGTCATTTTTTTGCTTCCATGGCAAACGGGAGGTAGTGCAGTTGGAGGTAGGACACATGGATACGATGAGTGTTATGCTCGTTGATGATCACCCGGTCTTCCGCCAGGGTCTGCGGCGCATCATTGAGGCCCAGGAGGATATGGAGGTCGTCATCGAAGTGGCCGATGGCGCCGAAGCTCTGCGTCTGGCCAAAGAGATCGCCCCCAGGGTTATCGTGATGGACATCAACCTTCCTTCTATGAACGGCTTGCAGGTCACGCGCCGCCTCAAAGAAGACCTGCCCGATGTGGCTGTGGTGATACTCACCGCCTATCACAACGATGAGCAACTGTTTCATGCCATTCGGGCTGGTGCAGCAGCCTACTATGCCAAAGATGTAACCCCCCGCAAGCTGGTAGACGCTGTGCGCCAGATCAGCCAGGGCAACTATGTCATTGACGATGCTGTGTTGGACAAACCGCAGTTTGCTACCTGGCTTGCTAAAGAATTCGAGCGCATGGACACCGGTTGGTGTGGTCCCGATGAACTCTTTGTGCCTCTCTCGCCGCGAGAGATGGAGATCTTGCACTTGATCACCAAAGGAATGAGCAACAAGGAAATTGCCCGTCAACTGGGGATCAGCCACCAGACGGTGAAGAACCACATGACCTCTATCTTGCGCAAGCTGTCGGTGAACGATCGTACCCAGGCCGCCGTTTACGCTCTACGACGAGGATGGGTGCGGCTTCAGGATACGGTAGAACGCTAGCCACGCCGTTTCGACGCCCATTCAGGGAGGGAGTGATGAGTAGCGAACAGGATACGGCGCAAGAATCCCCCTTGCTGCAGTTGACCGAGGACGCCAAAAGCGAATACGAGCAGACACAGAAGGAACTGAAGGAACTGGATATCTCGATCCAACAGATCAGTGGGGAGGTGGACCGGCTGGCCCAACGCAACGTGCAGGTCGCCAACCGGCTCCGGCAAATCGAAATCAACATTGACACCGTGCCTCGCTCGGATATTCAGGAAGTCTATGCTGCCTCCCAGGATGCTCAGAAGCGTCTCTTTATGATGAAAGGGCAACTGGAGAAGCTGCAAAGCGATCAAAGGCATCTGCAAAAGCACGCCGATTTGCTCCGGCGCGTTGTACAAATGACCAACGAGCTAAATCCCGAAGACGTGGAAGTTCTTCAGGACCCTGACTCTTCTGGAAGCCAACCTGCTATCGTGCGCATCATTGAGGCTCAGGAAAACGAGCGCATGGATCTGGCGCGGCGAATGCACGACGGGCCAGCGCAACGCCTCACCAACCTCATCCTCCAGGCTGAGATTTGCGAGCGGCTGTTTGACACCGACCCCGATCAGGCGCGGGCGGAACTGGCTCATCTCAAGGAAGCGGTCAATGCCACTTTTCAAAGGACTTATAACTTTATCTTTGACCTGCGTCCCATGATGCTGGACGACCTGGGATTGGTGCCGACGCTAAAGCGGTACGTGAGCGGTTTCCAGGAAAAGAGCGACATTCAGACCCAGTTAACCATCATGGGCAAGAAGCGGCGATTGGCTTCTCACACCGAAGTGACCGTCTTCCGAATTGTCCAGGGACTCTTGAACAACGCCCGTGACCACGCCAACCCCACGCGCATCCATGTTGTGTTGGACACAGAAGGCCCCATGGTCACCGCCTCGGTGGAAGACGACGGGGCAGGCTTTGACGTGACCGAGGTGCTGGCAACTGCCAGGCAGCAGAGAGGGCTGGGCATCGCTGGCATGCAAGAAAGAGTAGGAATGCTGGGGGGGACGTTGACTTTTGACAGTGCTGTGGGACAGGGAACCAAAGTCACGTTGAAACTACCGACCGAATAAGCCAATGGTACTACTTTCCTATTGCCAAATGCACGAAGCTGTTGTATCATAAATATGGCTACTTATTCGCTCCGTTTCTGGGCAGCATAGCCTGGGTTACGGATTAACTCTGACGAGAAAGGAGGTGATACTAGTGCTGGAGCTTCGCAACGAAAAGGGGCAAGGCTTGGTTGAATATGCGTTGATTCTTGTTTTGGTAGCCATTGTGGTGATTGCCATTCTTTTGCTGTTGGGCCCCGTTATTGGCAATACATTCAGCAACATCGTGGCCAACCTGTAGGGGTGTATCTATCGCATTTTTGTTACACCATAACCTTGCAACCTGGTCCAACCCTGTCTTCTCGACAGGGTTGGACTTTTTTAGGGCCAACGTGGATTCGAGGGGCAAGACCTCCGAGGTCTGGACTTTCATCCCACGAGTCCACGTAGGATCCTTTTTTCTGCTCCATTAGGAAATGCTAGTACTATTATCCTATTGCCCTTTACCAGCCCTCCAGTGTATAATGATGAGTAGTTCAGGTTTTTACTAGAGTATGAGTTGGCATCCTGTAATAGATCAATTTGAAAAGAAAGGAGGTGACCAGAATGTTGTTTTTGCCGCGTGAGGAAGGGCAGGGTTTGGTTGAATATGCGCTGATTCTTGTTTTGGTGGCTATCGTCGTGATTGCCATTCTTTTGTTGCTCGGTCCCATCGTGGGTAATGTGTTCAGCAACATCGTCTCCAACCTGTAGGTTGGCTGACGAGGTAGTAGGCGCATGAGCGTGACCTGCCAAGCAGAGCCCTATCCGCGATAGGGCTCTGCTTACATCTGTTTCTTTTACCTGACTATCATAGAGGGGCTACTTTGCTAAAACCAGGAATTATGATATAGTTATGATTGGCGTTGCGTGAGAAACCTCACGCCAGGATGAGGGGGTAGTTATGTTTTTCTTCAAGCGACAAAAAGGCCAGGGATTGGTAGAGTTTGCGCTGGTCTTGCCGGCGCTGTTGATGATCCTTCTGGGCATCATCGAAGCAGCCGTGATTTTTCAGTCTTATCTGGGGGTGCAGCACGCCTCCCGCGAAGCGGCGCGCTTTGCCGTGACCATGCAGCCGCCTCAAGGCATGATGATCGTTGATGAGGTGGACCCTATTCGCAAATGTGATGATGTAACGCCGGATAAATGGGGTAAGCCTTGTAATCCCAACGAGGATTGGGACGCGTGGCAAGGTCGGCGGGTGGATCTCATTCAGCAAGTAGCTACCGAGCAGGCCTATGGGCTGACTAAGAATTACCTGGGTTACGACTGGCCTACTGACGAGAGTCCAGATCCATTGCTCAGTCACCAGGATGGCACAAAGCCCCGTTTCTTTGGCGTCATGGTGAAGGGATTTGAGGGCCCCGATCCGGAGGACGAGAAATACTGGCGCGCCGGACTGGAGGGCCTGCCGGTTATGGTCACCATCTATTACAATGTGCAACTCCTGGATCCGCTTTACCAGACCGTCATCCCCGGCGGCCAGGTGAGGGTGATCGGCGAGGCGGTGATGGTCAACGAAGGCGTCACTGTCGGCCTGGGCAGCGAGCCGCCGCCGGCCTTCGCGACGACGGAGGTGCCCCCGAATCCGACCCCGACGTCCACCGCCACGCCGGGGGAGGATGCCACGCCGACGCATACTCCCACACAGACCGGCACACCGGAGCCTACCGGTACGCCGACGTCTACTCCCACGCCGACTGCCACGCCGGAGGTGCCGTACATCGTTGCCAGCCAGTACGAAGGCGTCCACGCTGGCGATACATTGACGGCATGGCTTCACCAGCATCCCACCGGCGACACTTATGACTTGTGGTGGTACACCGATACCCCCGCAGGCGCCGGGCAATATGTCACCACCACCGTTAGCACGGACAACATCCCTGTTGATGGGAATGGTGACAGTGACCCCATCGAATTCTACGTCCCCGACGACACCGAGGGCACCTACTATCTACGTTCCTTCGGGCGCGGTACGACCTCGTGGATCACCCGATCGGCTCTGATCACCGTGGACCCACTGCCTCCCGATCTGGTGGTGCAAAACATCAGCCTGCCAGATAGTGTCAGCTACATGGATGGGCAACCGCTGACGGTGACGTTCGAGATCGCTAATCTCACTGCCACCGGCGTCTACAGCATCTATTTTGACGTTGACATCTACATAGACCCAGAACACTCACCGCTCGAGTACGTACATATGGAAGGGGAAGAGATCGAGCAGTGGCCCAGCCCCGGCTATCACAAGCAGTGGTTGGTCAACATTGACCCTCGTGGCACTATCCCCGTCACCGACGTCATCGAATTGTGGAGCGGTGGCCAGCACGAGGTGTGGGCTCGGGTAGATGCCTCGAATCGGGTGGATGAGTTCCTCGAGACCAACAACATTACCGGCCCGGTGACTATAGACACTGGCTGTTCTGCCATCTGGGAAGATAACTTTGACGACGGCAACCTCGATTCTCGGTGGAACCCTGAAACCATTCCTTCCTCCTACGGTGGTGATTTCTCAGAATCGGGTGGGGAGCTCACTATTGATACCAATGGCTATCGCATTGGGGGGAGCGGTGACCGCTTCGCGTATCTTTATCAGCAAGTCGAGGGCGACTTTGACGCCAGGGTGCAGGTTACTGAAGAAATGGACCGCGACAGTTATGGGGCCAGGATTGGCCTGATGGTTCGCCAGGATGATCAAGATGACAGTCCTTTCATCATGATCGCTTGGCGTAGCAGTCGCAATCGCGTCATAGGAATATTGCGAGCAGAAGGAGATGTCGTTGACTGGACCTACGTCTCCTACCAAACGTTGCCGGTCTGGCTGCGCCTGGTGCGCCAGGGCGGGACCTTTTATACGTACTACTCTTTCGTTGCCGATCCCTCTGACGAGGGTGACTGGGAGGAGGGTGGCACTTACCCGGCCCCGGCCGACTTTGATGTGGCTGGGCCTCTCATGTTGGGCGTCGCGGCGGCGACTGGTGACACTTGGAGCCCATATACTGAGAATAGAGGCTCCGTGGACAACTTTTGGCTCTGCATGGCTGGCCAAGATGAGAAGCCGTCCATCCCCCGCTACGGCAACCGCACCTGTAACCAACCTATCCAGAGGGGAACAAACGACCCGGTGGGCGGCGGCAGCTTTGAACTGGGCTGGGATGACTACTGGGAGCACGGCGAGGAAACTGAGGCCAGCGGCCGGGACCCCGGCAAGAACCATACCAAGAGAGGAAGCTATGGCTTTGTCTTCCACGCCGAGACGTACGGTCTGGGTGCCGGCTGCTCCCTGGAGAGGCCCCTGCACGCCTGGCTGGCGCAGAGCATCTCCATCCCGGACGAGGCTGGCAATATGGTGGAAATGCCCGATAGTAGCACGAAACCGATGATCGTTTCCCTTGAGACGGGCTTTTTCTACGAGGTGGAGCCCCGGGCGACGCCCCGGCCCGACCCCTTTCTCCTGACAATCCGCGACGTGAGTGGCACGAACCCGATTACGTTGACCAACACCGGCACTTTTTCCAATCCGGGCAGTATCCTCATCGCGCGCGGAGACGAGGACCCGGAGGATCACGTTGCATGGCCAAAGGCCAGCTACGACCTGGTGACGCACATGATCACCGACGTAACCAGCTATGCGGGCCAGGATCTGCAACTCTACTGGTATTCGCCCAACGAGTACGACCCATGTGACTCGGGTTCACCGGACTCGCCCCTGACCTGGTTCTACGTGGACGACGTTTCTGTCGAGCTTTGCACTATCGTGCCGACGCCAGACATTGACCCTGTCCTTGCCACGCTCAGCGGAAAGCTCACATCACAGGTACTGGAGGAGGATTTGCTGCGCGGTGCGCCGATTTGGGCCTACGGCGACGGCGGAGAGTTGTACGCCACTTATTCGATCCACGATGCTACCTATCACTTTTACGACATTCCGCCGGGGCCGTACATTATCTACTCCGAGGTCTGGTCTGGTGGCCTCTTGTATTGGGCGGAGAGCAGCATTACTTTGCCACAGGGCGAGACGGAGCGAGACCTCGTCTTTAACTAGCAGCCTGTTTCGGACAGGGGTGTGGAAACCGGCTGTCGGAAGCCAGAGGGATAAAAATGAGGTGCAAAAGTAAGGGGGATAAAGTGACGAGAAAGAGAGAGAAGACTTGGCGCAGACGCTTGTTGCCCGTCCTGGGAAAGTGGATGGCGGGCCTGGCCCTGATCTTGTTGCTTCTCACCCCGGGCGGCGCGAGCTTTGTCACGGCCACGCCAGCGGCCAGCAACGGCAGTTCCTGGCTGCGCATCCGCACGAACCTGAGCAACAGCCCCACCGTCATCTCTGGCTACCCCGACATGGCCATCAGCGATGATGGCAACGAGCTGGCAGTGGTCTGGACGGAGGGATACAGTAGCTCCTCTGGGGCCAAACATCATGGCCGGGTCTACCTGCGGTGGATCTCTGAGGACACTGGCTTCTGGTCGCCAAAGATAGCCATAGACAACGGAGCCAACTCTCAGGATGACTGGGCCAGGGGCGCAGCTGTGGCCCTGCGCGGAACAACGGCTCACGTCGCGTGGGTGCGCGTTCGGAAAAACAACGCGTACTCGGTGTGGTATCGTTCCTGTGAATTCGACGTGACCGATCCATGGAACGACGAGTGCGAGGCAACCACCGGCCCGTTCGAGCTGGAATCTGAGACTTCTGACGAGATTTCTCTCCCTGACGTTGCCGTGGACAGCAACGGCAACGTGTTCGTCGTGTGGGTTCGCGATAACAGGGGGATTCGTTACCGGGAGTATACTGCTTCCTCCTGGCAGACGGTAGAGACGATTTCTGCGGGCAGCGAAGCCAAAGACTGGCCAGTTATTGGGGTAGGGGGTGGCACCGTCTACGCTGTCTGGATCAGAAAATACCAGGATGCGCCCCAGCCCTTATGGTACGATGTCAGGAGTCGCCAGAAAAACGTCGGCGCTGGAGGGTGGGGCGATATCAATACTATTTACGACGCCGATGTGAACAATCCCTCTCGCCATCCTCAAATCGTCAGCAGCAGCACGTTAACTACTACGTATGCCATCTGGGACACATATGACGAAATAAGTGAAGAGGAGAAGGGGTTCCGGGTTGTATATAAATACTTTAACACTGACAACATATTATGGCAGCCCCCGGGCTATACGGCGTGGGCCGGCCTGCCCGACAGGAGCACTGACGCCGTTTATAACGCTTCGAAGAGTATATACGTGCCTTCTTATGCCCATTACCTGCGCCCGGCATTGGTTCTTGACGGCGAGGGCCATTTGCACGCCGTGTGGCACTATTACGACATCGAAGGTGACGATTATATCCACCAGGTGATGTACAGTTCTGCCAATAACCCCACCGCCGGGACGCCCACCTGGAGCGAGCCAGTGGTGTTTGCCGAGTTGGGCGGCGATGAGGACTTGAGCGCAGAGGAGCGTCGTTTCACGGTGGACAACGTGGCAGCGCGCATCGCCGTTGGTGGCAGCGCAATAGACCCGCACATTCACGTCGTCCTGATGTTGCAGACCAGCAGCGCGTGGGACGTCTGGTACCTGAGCAACCAGTTTTACAAGACTATGTCGCTGCCGGTGGTGACGAAGAATTACTGAGGCGCAGGATGAGGTACGGAGAATGATCCGGGGACAGAAGCTGATCTTGGGCAGTTTGGGCCTGGTGACGATAGTCCTTTTCATCGCTCTGTTATACGTTTTGCTAACCAGGCCCTCGGGCACCGAGGTGCCGCTGCCACTGCCGCAAAAGGTTTACAGCGCCCCGGTTGCCGCCGTCACGGCCCGGAGTGCCTATGCCTTGGCCCAGCAGGTGGCCTTGGCGTGGCGGGAGGATGCTTTCCTGGTGGGTGCCTCCGCCTCCTGGCGCAAAGCGACCTTGGGCACGTTCCGTGAACCGGTGCCGTGGGCCTTCCAGTTCTACTCTGCCTCGGCGGGGCGACTCTATCTCGTTTCCGTCTCGGGAGGGGAAGCCAGGGCCTTGCGAGAGTCTTTCTCGCCCTACGACCTCTCTGCCATCACCGACGAAACTTGGCAGGTGGACAGCCCGCAGGCGCTGGCCGAGTGGCTCAATGCGGGAGGTGGGCGGTTCTTGCGGTCGCATACTCTGATCGACGTCCACGCCGCGCTCCGCTATGATAAGGCAAGGGGAAAGGTCATGTGGTCTGTCACTGGCTTGGAGATCGGGGGAGACAACTCTTTTCCCCACTCGGTAGAGGCGGGGCCATAAGAATGACGAAGGGTAAGCGACGAGTTATGAACTTCGGACTGGGAACTGGAAGTTGAGAATGTGGAATCAAGTGATGAGTCTTTACATCTGAGGAGAGACACCATGCCGAAAAGAGTGTGGCCCAAAGGTAAAGGTACGAGCGTAGGCCTGGCACGTCGTCGCCAGGGGGGGCAAAGTGTCGTAGAGTTGGCCCTCACTTTCCCCATCTTGCTGCTGTTCTTTGTGGGTCTTGTAGAAGTTGGCCTGATCCTGCGCTCTTACATGGTGCTGGTCAACGCCAACCGGGAGTCGGCCCGCTATGCGGGCCGTGCGCAAGAGTTCCAGAACGAGGAGGGGCAAGACGTCACCAATGAGGTTATTGCCTACCGTGCTATACGGTCGGCCTCGTCTTTGGACCTCAACATGGCCAGGGATGGGGGCAACTTTTCGGTGTTCATCCATCGCTTCCAAATAGATACTGGCCAACCGGGCGACGACTCGGACAACGACATCCGCATCAACGGTGTGCCATCACAAATAGATTGTCCGGCTCCCTGTATACATACCTGTGCGGAGTGGTTCGATAACTATGTCTATACTTCGACGGTCTGGTACACAGGGACAGAGACGACGGCCCTGGGAGAAACCCGCTTCAGTTCGGTGGACCCTGGGGGCAAATGTCGCCAGCTCTACGACGACAACGATGAGTTTAACAAGGATATGGCCACGCGCGAGGCAGATATCGAGCGGCAAACGCCTCCTATCGGCGAAGACGACGGTATTTACGAGACCAGCGTGTTAGAGGTCGTCATTATAGAGCTGTTCTACGATCACCCCCAGGTGCTCAAGTTGCCCTTCTTTACGGTCTTGATCCCTGACCCCATTGCACTGCACTGTGATACTCAGATGCGCCTCACGGGGGTAGGGCGGCAAAGAGGAGTGACCGAATAGGCCGGGGGAAGCCTGTCCTGCAGGAGGGAACACAATGAAAGAGAAAAAGGTGAACGAGCGAAAACGCACCAGCGAGCGAGGACAAAGCATCATCCTGATGGCCTTTGCCTTTGTGGGCTTTTTGATCATCATCGGCCTGGCCATTGACCTGGGCCTGGTTTACATCGAGCGAGTGCGGCTGGGCCGCGCCGTGGACGCGGCAGCCCTCGGCGCTGTCCAGGAGTTACCCAATGAGGAAGCGGCGTTTCGGAGAGCGTTGATGTTCCTCAGCGACAATGGGTACGACTGTAACACGAACGCCAAGATTTTTCGCGATGGTAATACAATTCCAGTTGGCCCTCCGTTGTGTAGTGATCTGCCCAACGCAGTGGCCACCTTCGGAATCAACACCATCAACTACCGAGAGGGGGGCGAAGAAAATACCGCCATGCGCATTGAGGTGGAGGGGCAACGACGGGTACCGCTGAATTTCATGAAGTTCGCCGGCCCGGAGTTCAACGAGGTGCCGGTCCCCGGCCGGGCTGTGGCGGAGAATGTGCAGAACCTGGACGTGGCCATTGTCTTTGACCGCTCCGGCTCCATGGAGTTCGACACCATCTGCTACGGTTGCTGGGAAGTGGACGAGGGAGATGGCTACGATTACGCGGCCTGGCCCTCTGGAGAAGAGTACTCGATGGGAGATGGGGAGAGGGGAGGCGTGGCGCATCCTTTGTCTTATCCCCACGACCTATGCTCTGGGTCCCCTTATTGGGATACTTATAGTAGTCAAACCTACATCGTCATCGAGGCCGAGCACTATACCCAAAACTGGCCGACCTTTGACCCTGACTACCGCCTATCAAACAGTACCTATTGGGGGCTTCAGAGAAACGGTCGAGGAACAACCACGGTCGGCGGATGCAGCGGTGAAGATGGAGAGGTCGCAGGATGCGGGGGCTACATGCAACACAATCCTTTTGCCTACGTGACCGAGGATCAGGTATACACGGCCGATCCGGATGATGACTACGGCTACTATACGAAGGCCCCTCAACTGATCTATGACTTCCGGGTGCCGGGGCCTGGCAGGTACTACGTCTGGTTGCGGGCGCAGGGCGGGTACAACGGCGGTACCTGGTCCCCTTACCCGAATTATGTTCGGTACGTTCACTGGGGAGTGGATGGTGATTGGAAGGGAAACCCTGGCGATTTTGAATATGGGGGCGATTACAGGGGTGCCAGGAACGACAGATGGCGCTGGCGGCAGGTAGGCTACTTTGACCTTGGTAGCAACTGGAACGACCCCATCACGCATACCCTCAACATCTGGGCTGGCGGCACGGGCTTCCGCCTGGACAAGATCGTCATCACCAGTGCGAGTAACGGACAGAGTGTTCTTTGCAACGGTTGTTGGGATGATTGCAGCAACTGTTATAGCGACAAAGGGCCTCCTGCCACATCCGGAGGGCGCGACGGCTATGCCTGTTGGCTGTGCAACCCCCTTTACGGAAGGCCTTTGGAAGGGTCATATTGCGAGGGTATATGGCAAGACAACCCCCAGTGGGGGGCCATGTACGTCGCCATGTTCGACGATCAGCAGCCCGTCCGGGCGTCCAAAGAGGCGGTCAAATTGTTTGTTGAACCGCCGGAGGAAATGGAGAACCGTCTGGAGCCCAGGTTCGACCAGATCGGTTTCGTCTCCTACAGCAGCAGTTCCAGCATTGACAGTGAGTTGGAGTGCATCA
>CAYNKW010000062.1:16391-19294 GCA_964397845.1 uncultured Anaerolineae bacterium | reverse complement strand
GCAGGCAGACACGCACTGGCGTACCTTGCCTGTAGTGTGGAACCGCTAACCAATCGGTCGGCGTTTTCGTTGATCTCCTGCCAGGCAGCGTTGACTTTGCGGCTTCCCGGGTTATAGCCCCGCTTCAGCAGCCAGTTGCCGGCCCAGGTCCACGAGTTCCTGCACGGCAGCGATAAAGGTCCCGGCGGTCTGCAGGGAGGGGGGCGGGGCCGGTTCTTCTTCCTCGTCGGCGGGAGGCGCGGTGAGTTCACGGACGGTGGCCAGGCGGTTAGCCAGATCGCTGGGCACGCGGCGGCTCTCCACCAGTTTGGCGTGGACGAGGCGAGCGGCGGGCAGGTCGGGACTGGGGGCGCGGTCTTGTACCAGGGCGATGTGCGCGGAAAGGGCCCAGCCCAGGGCCTGGCGTACCGGGCGCAGTACCTCCTCCGGGAAGCCGCCTTCCAGGACGACGTGGGACAGTTTCAGCCGCCGGTCGGCGTTGTCAAAGCCCTCTTGCGCCTTGCGCAGCCGCTTCTGGAGCGCGTCGGTGGCGGTGCGGGCCGGGGCGGGCATGGCCGGGGCGCGATAGACCTCGGCCTCTTTTTCCGGCGGAGTCTGCTCTAGCGCGCCGCCGGTGAGGGCGACGAGGGCGCGGTAGCCCTCTTGTTCCATCAGGTGCAGGCCGGGCACCGGAGGCGCGGGTGCAAAGTGCTCGTTGAGGAGCAATTCAATCTGGGGGCGCAGGCTGGTCGGGTCACGGTCTACGATGACCAGGACGTTGCCGTCGGTCGGCACGCCGGGTAGTTGCGGGGCGGGGCGCACCAGCAGCACGCGGCCGGGAAAACGGCCAACCAGCAGGTCAGCGAAGGCTCGCAGCGTGGGACGCGGCACGGCCTCGACCGGCGGGGCATCTTTGGCGACGGGCTCCAGCTCCACCACCGGCTTGACGGCCACCACCGGCGAGAGCAGTTCGTCCAGTTGTTTGAGCAGACTCTGGCCGGTGTCCACAAAGGTGATCTCGGCGGCCGCTTCTTCGGTGCCGAATACGCCGGCAAAAACCTCGCGTTTGGCAGCCAGCGTGTCGAGCATCCGCTCCTCAATGGTGCCCTGGGCGATGAGGTTGATGACGTTGACGGTGTAGCGTTGGCCGTGACGGTGGGCGCGGGCAATGCGCTGTTCCAGGACGGCAGGGTTCCAGGGCAGGTCGAGGTTGACCACCAGGCTGGCGGCCTGCAAGTTGAGGCCCACGCCGCCAGCGTCGGTGGAGAGAAAGACGCGGGTGTCGTCGTCCTCAAAGAATTGCTCGATGAGCGCGCCTCGCTTGCGGGTGGGCACATCGCCGCTCAACTTGACGTAACCCAGGTCCAGCTTGCCCAGTACCGGCTCGGTCAGGTTGAGCATTTTGGTCCACTGGCTAAAAACGACCGCCTTGTGGCCGTTGCTGGCGACCTCGTCGTCCAGGATGTGGCGCAGTTCGCGGAGCTTGGGGGCGGTGCGCTCCCACTCCTTTGGCGGGATGTCTGGGTCGTGCAGGGCCAGGGCGTTGCAGATGAGGCGCATCTTTACCAGCGCGCCCAGCAGGACTTTGTGCTCTTTGGGCGTCAGCGGCCGGCGGCGGGCTCTGGCGATGAGCCGGGCGACGGTTTGGCGAAAGCCGTCGTAGGCACGCCATTGTGCGTCGGTCATTTCGACGAAAAAGTTGTTGTCCACACGGTCTGGCAGGTCGGTCAGCACCTCGCCGCGGGTACGGCGCACGACGTAGGGCGCGATGCGGCTGCGCAGTTCGTCCAGGTTTTTGTAGCCCAGCACCTTGAACGAGCCGGAGCGACGGCGCTCCAGTTGGAAATAGCGCTGGTTGAAGCGCCAAAGTGGGCCGAGGATTTTGGGGTCGAGGAACTGAAAGATGCTATAGAGTTCGTCCAGGCGGTTCTCCAGCGGCGTGCCGGTGAGCACAAAAGCGTATCGGCTGCGGAGTCGCTTGACGGCGTCGGCCGTTTTGGTGCGCCAGTTTTTTATTCTTTGGGCTTCATCGAGGATGATCAGATCAGGATGCAATCGCTCCAGGTCTTCCTGGTCCCGCAGCACCAGTTCATAGTTGAGCACCGTGAAAAAGGCGGGCTGGCGATACAACGGGCGGCGCTTTTTGAGCGGGCCCTGGACCACGTTCACCGAAAGGGAGGTGAAGCGTTGGATCTCCCGCGCCCACTGGTGCTTGAGCGAAGCGGGACAGATGACCAGCACGCGCTGGATGTCGCGCAGTTGATGGAGCAGCGAGGAGGCGGCAATGGCTTGCACCGTCTTGCCCAGGCCCATGTCATCGGCCAGCATGGTTCGCCTGCCGAAGGTCAGGTGAAGCGTGCCGTCCTGTTGGTAGGGGTAAAGCCGCGTACCGATGACGTCCAGCGAGCGGGTGCCGCGGGCGGCTTGATCCAGGAACCACTCCTTCTGCCGCTGGATGCTTTCCAGGTCCTGGATCTGGTCCAGGTAACGATGCACTTCTTCCGTGACCTGGAGCCGGGCGCGCTGGTGGTGGGGCAGGGCTTCTATCTCTTTCAGCAGGGCGGGCAGTGTCTGCGTCAGGCGGCCCGAAAGGATGCCCTCGGCGTCGAAATAGCGTGTCAGCAGGTCGCACAAGGCTTTCTGTTTGGGCAGGGGCAGCGAGACGCGGACGGTGGTCTGGACAGCGTGGTGCAGGTAGACCTGGGTAACGGGAGGGGCCTCGGTGGTCAGTTTGTCCCATCGGTCGCTCAACGCCTCTTTGAGGTGAAGCAATACGCCTTCGATGTGCTTGCATGTGCCGACCAGGTTGGTCTGGTAATCGGGGCAGGTGCAAGAGTTGGTGAGTTCGGTGAGGGAGCGAATCTGGACGCGATAGGTGCGCCCGGAGGTGGAGGTCACGTCAAAGTCGCTGAAGGCGACGTGGC
>CAYNKW010000062.1:3255-16291 GCA_964397845.1 uncultured Anaerolineae bacterium | reverse complement strand
CGATAGGTGCGCCCGGAGGTGGAGGTCACGTCAAAGTCGCTGAAGGCGACGTGGCTGCCGCGATTGACGATGTGGGCAATCTCTTCTTTGGCGCGCCGGCGGCGACGCTCGATCTGTGTTTGAATCGGATCGTAGGGCTCGTCGGCCATTGTCTTTCTCCTCTTTCGATTGCTCAAGGGGTAGGATCGTGGGGTTCATTGTATCACAAGTTGCGCCAACCCGCCAGTCGCCGATGCTTTGTTGCAGGGGGATGACAACCTGCAGCACATCATTCGCCGGTTGGACAAGTTCCCGGATGCCAGGGCCCGGCTGTACGAAATCATGCAGCGAGAGAACGAGATGCCTTTCAGCCGCAACGATCCGGTGCTTGCCCGGCTGGAGATGTTTGGCGCGATACGGGGCGATGGGCTGTGCCAGATTCGCAACGAGCTCTACCGGCGGATGCTGTGGCGCTATTACTCTGTCAGCAGGGGACGTTAGGGGAAACGGAAGGGGTGAGTGGGGCGTAACGAAAAGAGCCACGGAAGCGTTCCCACGCTCCGTGGCTCAATCTTCTTCACTGATCCTTCTTCACTGATCCTTCTTCACTGACCGCTCACTATAAATCTCTGCCCGCTGGCCGACCGGATGCTTCCATCTCGGCCTGCTCTTCTTCTCCCGGTTCCACGCGGCGGATCTTGTCTGGGCTGTCCACGCGGTCAATGAACAGAATGCCGTCCAGGTGATCGATCTCGTGCTGAAAGACGCGCGCCAGCCAGCCGTTGACGCGCAGGCGGATCTTTTTGGCGTGGCGATCCTTCCCTTTGACGACGACTTCCGTCGCCCGCCGCACGTCCCCCACGTAACCGGGGATGGAAAGGCAGCCCTCTTCGGCTTCCTCCTCTCCCTTTGCTCTCATAATGACCGGGTTGACGATGGCATACGATTTTACACTTTCCGGGTCTTCCTCGTCCTCGGGCCACTCGGCCACGAAGAGGCGGGTGCCTTCGCCCACCTGCGGCGCGGCCAACCCGACGCCCGGCGCGGCGCGCAACGTCTCGAACATGTCGTCAATCAGTTCCTGCAGTCCGTCGTCAAAACGGGTCGCCGGTTTGGCCACTTGCCGCAAAACCGGTTCGTGAGCCAGGTAAATCCTCCGAATCGCCATCTTTCTTTCACCTCACTTGCTGGTAGTTGGATTATAGTCCTACCATCGCCAGTTGTCAAGAAACGTGGAATACCTGCACACAAATTGAGATAGTGGACTGAGGCACGCCCAGGTGACATATCTTGTAGCCCCATTCGCTCCTCAAAAAAACTGCACTTCTTGACATTTCCGCTCAATTGGCTTACAATTTGGCACATTATGAGGCTGGCTTGATTCGGCCAGCCTTATCGTTTTCTCGCGCCAGGTCAGGGGGGGAGCATTTGCTGGTATACGGCGTAGGTCGCCTCGGCGATGCGCGTCTGGGTGTAACGCGCCAGGACGCGCGCCCGTCCGCGCGCCGCCAGTTCGGCCCGGAAGCGGGTGTCGGCCATGAGCCGCGCCAATTGGCCGCGCAACGCCTGGGCGTCTCCTTCGGGAAAGATCAATCCGGCGTCGCCGATGACGTGGGGCATCTCGCCCGAATCGGAGCCGATCACCGGCACGCCACAGGCCATGGCTTCCACCAGGACGCGCCCGAACTGTTCTTTCCAGTTGGACCGGGTGAGCGACGGCAGTACCAGGGCATTCAACGATCGCAACCGGGTGGGCATTTCTGTCGAGGCAACCTGTCCCTCAAAGCGCACCCGGTCGGCGATACCCAACTTGGATGCCAGCCACCGCAGATGTCCCTCCAGTGGCCCGCTGCCAATGAGATACAGTTGCCAGTCACTTTCAACGTCCAGGCCGGTCGTCGCTCGCAGCAGCATTTCCACGCCCTTCTCTTCCACCAATCGCCCGGCGTAGCCGATGACAAAGGTGGCTGTCCTACCTTTGAGGCGCGGTTCTTTGGCCGGGGCAAAGACGGTGGCATCCACGCCGAACTGGGGAATGACGGCCACCGGCCCGGTGTAGCCTTTGGCCCGCAGAACGGCTTTGGCCTCCTGGTTGCCGGCCAGGGCGTAATCGGTGCGGCGCAGGTTATAGGTTTCCATCCAACAGAAGGGCGGTGGGTAACGGCGGTAGAGATTCTGCCAGGAAAAAACGACCGTCCGCGCGCCAACCTGTTGAGCCAGCCAAATGGCCTGGAGGGTCGCCAGGTTATAGGGTTCTTCGTCAATGTGGAGAATCTGAGGCTGAAAGCGCCGGATCAGTTCACCCAGCCGGGGGTAAAAGTGTAGGTGAAAGTGGCCTTTGAGAGTGATGGGCGTCTCTACCAGGTTGTAGCCTTCGGTGTGCACGCGCTCCAGGTAGAGTTCACCCCGCTCGTCGCGCCAGGAAGGCGGCACGACGACGGTGAGTTCCATGGCTGGCCGGCGGGCGAGTGCTTCCAGCTTGGTCTGGTAGATGCCGACGACGCAGGCTTTGGAGATCATCAACACGCGCAAGGGGTATCTCTCCGTCAGGGATGGGGTTCAGGGTGGCATTATAACACATTCAGGGCGCGATGTCGAACCGGTGGGAGCAAGTGTAAAACAAAACGTGAAACGTAAAGCGTAATGGGAGGGGCTCGCATGGATCAAATCAACCACAAAGCATCCCGCACTATCGAGATCACCGGGCATCTGTCTGCGGAAGACAAACTGGCCTCTGCCTATCGGATGCTTCCTTTCGATGTGCCGGAAGGGATCGCCCGCCTGGAGGTGAGCTACAGTTTTTCCGACGACGACCCGGGCGGCTTTATGCGCTCGGCGGGCAATATCCTGGACATCGGCCTGTTCGACGCGCGGGGCAGTGAGTTTATGCACGCCGAGGGTTTTCGAGGCTGGAGCGGGTCGGTTCGGCGGGAGTTCTTTCTCACTGCCGAAGAGGCGACGCCTGGTTACCTGCCTGGCCCTATCCCGGCCGGTCGTTGGCAGATCATCGTGGGGCTACATCGCGTCCTGCCGCAGGGCTGCGACTATCGTGTCACTGTCAGACTTTACGCGGGAGAAACGACCTGTCCCGATCCCGTCGCCCTCCCGTCGTGGCCTGTGTTGCGCCGGGGGCCAGGCTGGTACCGGGGTGACTTGCACTGTCACAGTCATCACTCTGATGCCTCCGGTTCGCTGGCCGACCTGGCCGCCGCTGCCCGCGCGCAGGGCCTCGATTTTCTGGCCGTGACGGAGCACAACACCGTCAGCCATCTGCCCCATCTGGCGGCGCACGCCGGCCCTGACTTGTTGCTCATCCCTGGCGAAGAGATCACCACCGATCACGGGCACGCCAACGCCTGGGGCATCCGCCGCTGGCACGAGTTCCGCTGCGAGGACGGCGATCAGATGGCGCAGGTGGTGGCCGACGTGAGGGCGACGGGCGCGCTCATCTCGGTCAATCACCCCAAGGAGGGCGGCCCGCCCTGGGAGTTTGGCGACGAGGCGCGGTTTGATTGCCTCGAGGTGTGGCAGGCGCCGTGGTTTGTGTTCAACGACCAATCACTGGCTTTGTGGGATCGACTGCTGCGAGAAGGGCATCGCATTACCGCTGTCGGAGGCAGTGACATGCACCAGTCGCCTTTCGACGGGAAGGTAGGCGACCTGGCCGTGGGCGAGCCTTGCACCTGGGTTTACGCGGAAAAGTTGTCGGTGGCCGGCGTGCTGGCCGGGCTCAAGGCGGGGCACGTCTTTATCTCGGAGGACACTCGCGGCCCGCGACTGTTCCTGGCCGCCGACACCGATGGCGATGGGCGCTACGGAGCGATGATGGGCGACGAGGTGCGGCTGCCGGCTGGGGCGACCGTCCGCCTGCGCTGCCGGGTGGAGGGCGCGTTGGGCTGCCAGTTGCGGATTCGCTCAATGGAGGGGGACAAGGTCGTGGCGATTGGGGAGGACGATTTCACCTGTGAGTGGCTGGCCCGGGTCAAAGACAGCACCTTCTTTCGCGCCGAGGTGATAGACCAGCCAGAACCGCCGCATGTCGTCGTGCGGGCGCTGAGCAATCCGATCTACGCATTGGTAAATCGGTCCGTCTAATCTACCAATTCATGGGGCGGTGATGAGGTCCTGGAGTTTTTCATAAGTTGCCTGGCCGATGCCTTTGACGTTCGTGATGTCTTCCGGGGCGGTGAACGGCCCATGGGCTTTGCGATAGTCTATGATGCGCTGGGCGATGGCGGGGCCAATGCCGGGCAAGGTGTCCAGTTGCTGGACGGTGGCGGTGTTGAGGTTGACCTTGCCGCCGGTAGCGGTCGCGTCTTCGCTGCCGGCAGAGGTGGGGGGCTGCGCGCCGCTGGGCAGTGGGGCAGCGGGAGTGGCCTCGCCGGTGTGGGGCACGTAGACCTGTTGTTGATCGTATAGCGCGAGGGCCAGGTTGATGCGATCAAGGTCGGCATCATCGGCCGGGCCGCCAGCGACCTGGATCGCGTCCTTGACGATGCTGCCGGCGGGCAAGAGGTAGACGTCGGGGGTGCGGACGGCGCCGTTGACATAGACGCGGAGCGGCGCAGGGGTGGGCGTGAGGGTGGGTGTAGGTAACAGTGTGGAAGTGGGGATGATGGCTGTGGCGATGACGAGAGGCTCTGGCGTAGGACGCCTTGCCAGGATAAAGACTCCCCCCATAAGGATGAGACAAATCAGGACAATGAGGATGTAACCCCGGTACTTTTTCAGCCAGTCGTTCACGTTTGCCGTCCCCCCCTGGCCCATGCGCCAACTCGAACGTGAGACGCGATCGCCCCGCAGGGCTCATTATACCGCAAACCCGATGAGGGGGCAAGCAAAGCACTTTCGACTTTGTTCAGGATTTTGCCGTTCTAGACAAATTGTGGTACAATGACCTATCTCAATCCTCAATGACCGTGCTTCAGCGCTTCAGTCACGGGGGTGGTCTTTTTTTACTGTGCCCATTCCGGTATGCCGGAACTGATGACATAGTTTGAGAGTGCATTGTGTCTCACCAGACTGACCTCAGACTGTTAACTCTCGTAGGTGTCGCCCACCGCTGTGCGCACGAGACCGAACTGTTTTTCCAACGCCAGGGTTACGACCCGCGATATTGCTTTGAGCTATTCCGGCGGGCAATCATGGGCCGCAATCAGCGCGCCTGGGAGCTCGTCTATGCCCAATATCGCCCGCTAGTGGCCGGCTGGGTCGATCGTCATTCGGCATTTCCGGCCAGTGGTGAAGAGGTGCAGTACTTTGTCAATCGCGCCTTTGAAAAGATGTGGGTTGCCCTGACCCCCGGCAAGTTCAGCCAGTTTTCGAATCTAAAATCCTTGTTGCGCTACCTGCAAATGTGCGTGCACAGTGTCATCCTCGACCAGGTTCGTGTGGCTGAGCAAGCCGTCGTGGGTGTTCAGGCTGAGGTTTCATCTGTCGAGAGCAGGGCAGGCGGCCCTGTCGTTGAGAACCAGGCCCTGGCTCGGGTGCGCCGGCAAGAGTTCTGGGGGGAGATAAGTGCGCGGTTGCGCAATGAGAAGGAGCGCCGGGTGGTCTATGGCTCCTTCGTTCTGGCTCTCAAGCCTCGAGAGCTTTACTCCCAGTTTCGGGAGACGTTCCGCGATGTGACCGAAGTCTATCGCGTCAAGGAGAACGTGCTGGCTCGCCTGCGCCGGGACGCCGAGCTCAAAAAACTCCTCGGCCAGGATGCCTGAAAAACAGGGTGTTCTCTCGTTTAATATATAGAAGAGAGGTATATCCATGGCTTGCGTATCACCGCCGGAACCAGGTGATAGAGAGTTACTGATGTATATAGATGGCGAGGCCGGCCAACAGGTAGTGGCGCATCTGGAGCGGTGCCCACACTGCCGCGAGAAGGCCCGTTGCCTGGCTCGTTTGCAAGGCCGTCTGACCGCTCGATTGTACCGGTTCACGTGTCCCTCTCCGATGGAATTGGGGGAATACCATCTCGGCGTACTGCCGCGTGATCGGGCGGCGGCTGTAGACCGGCACCTGGCCGAATGTCCCCACTGCACCCGAGAAGTTGCCCGGTTGAAAGGCTATCTGGCCGGGCTGGCACCAACCTTGGAGCCTGGTCCCTTGGAACGGGTCAAGGAGCGAGTCAGGGTGTTGGTGGCCCGCCTGGTCGGCGGCGGACCGGAGGGTGGTCTATTGAGGCGAATGAAGCAAGCTGCCATGGCGCCGGCCTACGCGGGCATACGCGGCGGGGAAGAAGGACCTCACCTCTACGAGGCCGACGATGTCCAGATTGCCATTGAAATTCAGGATGATGCCGAGCCCCAGCAGGACCGCAAGGCCCTGCTGGGGCTCGTAACCGAGATAGATACCCGCGAGTTGAAGGCCCATCTCTGGCAGGCAGAGCAACTCGTCACCACAGTATCGGTAGATGATCTTGGTAACTTTGTCGTGTCCAATCTAGTTTCGGGCAGTTATGAGTTGATCCTCAGTGGTCCGGAGATGGAGATTCACATTCAAGCCCTCGAAATCTGATCCCCACATCTCTACTGCAGAGGATCTGTCTGGGATGAGGGTCTATGGTTTCCCAAAACTTGGCAGAACAGTTGCTAGCTTTACCAGATATTGCGGCTCAGCGACGCTTTCTTCAGGAGTGCGTTTCTCTGCTGGATGATCAGGTGGCCAATGCACTCAAAAAACAGGCTGATCAATTCCTGCGCGCGGACGTCCACCGCTCCTTACGGACGGCTGACTTGCTTTTCTGCCTGGCCAGATTGACTGGTAATCCACTTCACCAGGCACTGGGTCTGCTGGCCGAGGCCAACGCCCGATCCATCGGGCTGGGTGAGTACCAGAGGGCCATAGACCTTTACAATGAAGCGGCCCAGGTTTACGAGGACCAGAACCGCCTGGTGGATCAGGCTAAATCTCAGGTGGGCAAGATTGGATCGTTGGCTCACCTGGGCCGTTATGCTGAAGCCCTGGAGACTGGCCAATGGGCTAGCAGAATTCTGGAGGCCCATGCTCAGTGGCGCCCACTGGCGACTCTGATCATGAATCTCGCCATCATGCACGCTCGGCAGGGAGAGGACGCCAGGGCGCTAGCACTTTTCGACCAGGCTGGGCAGATCTACCGCCAGCTTGGAGATGAAGGAAAAGATGGTTGGCTGTGGGTTCAGTTGAACCGGGCCTATGTTTTGCGCAACCTGGGTCAATTCGAGGCCTCCATCCGGGCAAGCAAGATGGCATGGGAAAGGCTGGCCCGCTTGGGTCAGAAGGTCGCAGCCGCCCGCGCACAACAGAATCTGGCCCTGACCTACTTTGTCCTGGGGCGTTACAACGAAGCGCTGGAGTGCCTGGACGAGGTACGCAACGTTTATCTGGCAGACGGACGGCAGCGTGACGCCATGTTGGTAGAGCTGTTTGTCAGCGATTGTCTGTTACAACTGCGTCGCTTTGCAAACGTTCTGGAAAAGTGTCGCCGTGTGCGAAATCTCTTTGCCGAGCTCGGTGCGCGCCGTGTCGTGGGCCAGGCGATCGTCAATGAAGCGGTGGCGTACGCCGAACTGGGCCGTTTCCCTGAGGCGCTGGAGTCGCTGGCAGAAGCTCGCCAGATATTTGAGAAACAAGGCAACCGCGTCTGGGCCGCCTTTACCGACCTTGAAACGGCGGCCGTGCTATTGCGCCAAGGCCAGTTGCAGATGAGCTTTGAGGCAGCCGAGGCATGTGTCGGCATTTTCAGGGCCCATGGCCTGCCGGTGGAGGAGGCGCAGGCTCGCCTGGTTGCTGCTCGGGCAGCGATTGCTCTGGAGCGATACGAGCAGGCTCTACATTTGGCGACCAAAGTCTTGAACGTGGGTAAGGGGCAGAACATCCCCACGTTGACTTACCAGGGCCATCATCTACTGGGTGTCCTGGCGATTGCCCGAGGAGATCACCGCCAGGCGCTGGCCGAAATAGACTGCGCTATCCAGGAACTGGAGCGCTTGCGGGGGCGACTCATGGTTGAGTTTCGGGTGGGTTTCCTGGAAGATAAGCAGACGATTTACGAGGATGCAGTCGGTTTGTGCCTGGACCTGAATCAGCCGTTACAGGGTCTAGAGTATGCGGAACGGGCGAAATCTCGGGCACTTCTCGACCTGTTAGCTTATCGTCTTGACCTGAGTATCCGGGCCCGGGAAACAAATGACCTGCCGTTGGTAGAAGAACTGATGCGCCTGCGGGTCGAGCGGGACAGATTGTATCGTCGCTGGGAAAGCGACGGAGAGTCTGGAGAGAGGGGATGGACCTCGCTGGAGGGTGATCGCCAACGGGCGCAGCAGGATGTCCTGGCTTTGGAGAGGCAGATTACTGAACTGTGGCACAGACTGCTGATCCGCAACGCCGACTATGCTCGCGAGGCTGCCTTGTGGACCGTGCGCACAGAGCCCGTCCAACCCTACCTGACGCCTGACACCTTGTTGGTTGAGTACTTTTCTGTGCATGGGAAGCTGGTTGTCTTTCTGGTCACAGGCGAGGCGGTGCAGGCCCAGTACCTGGATGGTGACATATCCCAGATTAAAACCCTGATGCAACTGCTGTGGCTAAACTTGAAAGCGGTTCCCAGGAGCACGCAGAGTCGGGTGTCCGCGCTGGCGAGCAACGCCCGAGGCATCTTGCGGCAGCTCTACGAATTGCTGATCGCGCCATTGGGCAACGTGTTGGCGGGGTATGAAAAGCTGATCGTTGTGCCACACGGCTCGCTGCATTACTTGCCCTTCCACGCGCTGCACGATGGGAGCGCGTTTCTGCTGGAGCGACACGAGATCAGCTATCTCCCCGGGGCCAGCTTTTTGCGCTACTGCCGCGAGGCGCAGTTGGCAACTTCCGGTCTATTCGCCATTGGTCATTCTCACGACGGTAGGTTGCCCCACGCTGTACGCGAAGCCCGCTCGATCGCAACAGTTTTGAAGGGTCAGGCCTTCCTTGAAGACGAGGCGACGCTGGCGCAAATCCGGGCGGTTGCCCCTGAATGTCGCACGCTTCACCTGGCGGCCCACGGTGATTTTCGTCCCGATAACCCTCTTTTCTCCGGACTGGTCCTGGCCGATGGCTGCTTCACTACCCTGGATATCTTTGGCCTGCGCCTCCAGGCCTCCCTGGTTACTCTCAGTGCCTGCCAAACGGGGAGGAATGTGGTCGGAGGGGGGGATGAACTCCTGGGGCTGATGCGGGCCTTTCTATGTGCCGGGGCTGCCTCTCTGGTGCCAAGTCTGTGGGCTGTCGAAGATCGTTCTACAGCGCAATTAATGGAGACCTTTTACCAGAAACTGGCGAACGGCTGGACGAAGGGAGCTGCCCTCCGCGCTGCCCAACTGCAGTTTATCGGGGCACAAAACAGAGAATGCACGGCGGCGGGAGCATTTGCTCACCCATACTACTGGGCGCCTTTTTTTCTGGTTGGCGATGCGGGCCCCCTCTAGGAAAAAGTGCTCTGCCTTTGTTAGGCAGTCTATATATTCGCAGTAGGCAAAGATCGGATACATTTGAGTAAGGAGGGTAAGGAGGGATTTGCGATGTACAGTATGTGGCGTGTGAAGGGTGGGCGTATGTTTTTCTGGATACTCTTGCTCGCGGTTTTGGTCTCAGGGTGCGTGTCGACCCCGACATCGGAGCCGACGGAAGCCGAGCCTCCGCCCCCCGCGTCCAAAACAACGGCGTTCTTTATCAGAGACCAGGTGATCGTGATTGGATCCGCGGGCGAAATTGACCGGGTAATCGAGGAGGTCATAAAGGAGGGCATTGAGCTTGCGCCGATAGAGGATGATTACGACTTGAGCTATCTGGGCGAATTTCAGGACGATCGGCAACTGAGCGTGGACAGCGACAGCTTTCCATTCCCGCCGGGTGAGAGTGGGCGTAGCGAGGTGGCTCTGCTTCGTTACCCCGTACTAGGACAGCAAAGCGGATTGGTGATGCGGTTATACCGGATCGCAAACGAGAGGGATGTGGAGGTCACAGTTAGGGCGATCAACGATGCAGGCAACGAACGTAATGTCTTCGCTGACCCGAATTATCTGACGGGGCCACTAGCGATCAGTCCTTGTGGCGATCCCTCTGCAACAGAGGGCCATCCTTTCGAAGTCGGCGGCAGCCCATTCGAGGTCGGCGGCAGTCCGGGCGCAGGGCCGGGCGCGGCTGCGGACGCAAGGGGATTCTGGACACAGTGGGCATTTGGGGATGTCGGCGTTGGCCAATCTTTCGGACGCACAGGAGAGGGCGTTCGGATCGGCGTGTTTGACACCTCTCCATTTTCGGTTGATGGAGGGACAAAGATAACGACGGTGAGCCCGACACTGACTCTGCAGGTCTCACACCCCGTGATGTCCTCCCTCCTGAGGCCCACCACAGTATCTGCGGTCAACGTCAAGGACCATGGGTTGTTCGTGGCTGGCCTGGCGCACGCAGTGGCCCCAGAGAGCGAAATCCATCTGATTCGCGTGCTCAACGACTATGGCTGTGGCGACCTGTACACGCTCAACAAGGCCCTACATACGTTCATCTACGAGATGAGCGAGGGGCAGGGAAGGCTGGACGGGGTGGTTATGAATCTGAGCCTGGGAGTCCATCAGCCTCGGGACACAAAGGAGGCCGGTTTACCGAGCGACGTGGTAAGTCTGGAGATGGCAGTATTGGAAGCCTATCGCCGTGGCGCCGTGGTGGTCGCAGCCGCCGGCAATGACTCGGCCGGCTTTAAGCCGCAGGCGATGCAACTTCCGGCGGATTACCCCTTTGTCATCGGCGTGGCGGCCAGCAACATCAAGCGTGGGCGGGCATGCTTCTCGAACAGAGGGAATATAGCCGCTCCAGGTGGTGACGGGAACGGACGGGCTTGTGAACCGGCGGTCGCTACATGTTCAGAGGATTGTGAATATGGCTTGATTAGCCTGGTCTTGCAGTCCAGCGAATATCCAGATGGCTACGCCTACTGGGTCGGCACCTCGTTTTCTGCGCCGCTGGTTAGTGGTCAGGCTGCACTGCTTATGGGGCCAGGGCTGCTGCCGGCCGATGTGACCAACGAGATCAGGGGGGGCGCCTGCCCGTCGCCGGACCCCACTCTTCCAAACGGCATCATCGACCTGCCACACGCCCTACTGGGGACTCCCTGCCGCCCGTAGTGGTCCAGGCCTGGAAAGACATTTCAAAGGTTTCTGTCTGCCAAGCCCCTGGTGTCCAACACCACCCAAAGGAGAACCAGACATGAAGAAAAGATTTCCTTTAGTATGTATCTTGTGTGTTGCGGTGGCAATTCTGGCCACGGCGTGTCCTCCTGCTGAAATCAACCCGCCCTTGAACACGGCCATAACGGCTCACGGGAATACCGATTGGCATATTGATACGGCCGAGGAATTCCTCTTCGGTACTGACATGGGGGGCGCGCCTACAGCGGCCAACCACTGCCCTGACACGTGGACCAGGAGACACATGCACGTCGATCTGACAAACACCAACCACTTTTACTACGACAAGAGTCTCGCCACGCCAGGCGATGATACGGATGCGATAGATGGTATAGACCAGGCTATGCTATTCTTCTACGCCGGTCACGGTTCCCCAACAGGTTGGAGCACCCTGGGCAACCATGCGACACAGCCGTACCTGTGGCTTGGAAACCCTCCTGGAGAGGGCCTCTTGCGCTATTACTGGCAGTGCTCGTGCCAGGTGTTTGCGCACGGGCCACGGGACTGCACGGGCTCGACCCGCGAATACGCCTGTCCAGGCGACTTTGATGGTTCGGCGGACTCGTACAACATGCGCAATGTCTACGAGCGCTGGGGCGCCGCATCGTCGCCGATACTGCGCATGGCCTGCGGTGCATCAACCTTGGCTTTCTGCCACGAGTCACAGATGAACAGAATCTGGAACAACTACAACAACCTGTCCTATGACGTTGCGGATTCGTTCATTGGCGGCCTGGCCGGTTCGTCGTGGGTCGTGCCGCTGTGTATTACGCGTGGCGGGGAAGACGTGAGCAACACTCCGCTCTATGACACCACGTTCACCAACCAGCCCAACACCTCCGGGAGCTCACACTATCACATCCAGTACCTTTCAGACTTTGCGTCGGCGCCGCGCGAGGTGCGATTGCCCAGCTCCGATATCCCCGAGTCGCTGCCAGTCCTGGAGGTCGGGCCACTGTCGTTACCAGAGATGCTGCGTGGCGTAGAGTTCGAGACCAGGGATGATTTTATGCTCTCCCCGGATGAGGTGGCGGAGCGAGGGCCACGGGTGCGGGTCAACCGCCTCAGTGGTGCAGTGTACGTCCTTGGAGAGCGGAAGCCGGCTGTCGAGGGACCTATCCTCGAGGAGAGGGAATACATCGAGCGCGCGTTGCGCTTCATCGAAGAGCAGGGTTGGAGCGAAAGGAACCTGGCCGGGCCGGTGGGCAGGCGATTCATGATCGAGAGGACGTCTGTGAAAGGCGAGCAGGATGGCGTGCAGCAGTTCCAGAAGAACGTGATCGTGACCTTTAAGCGGCAGATCGACGTGGACGGCGTGCTGGTCAACGTCCTCGGCGAAGGTGGCGTGATAGAGGTGCAGATGAACAACGATGGGTCGGTCCTCAACGCCGCAAAGGTGTGGAGGCAGATTGCGAGCGCCAGCGCCGAGGAGGGAGTGCGCGTCAAGACGTATGAGGAGTCCTACGAGGAGGCGATGGAACAGATCGAGGAGCCGCAGGCGTACGAGCTCGACGGCTGGACATGGGGGTACAAGGAGGTCGCTGGCAACGTCGAGCAGACCGAACTGCGCATCGTGTTTCATTTCTGGTTTGTGCCGGCTGATCCTGGGGCTCTGCTGGAGCATCCACCCCAGATGATCGAGGTCCCTGGCCAATCCCAATAGCCATGAGTTCTGAGTCTGGCGTAGTGGTTCAAGCCCGGCCGGGCGTTTCATAGACTTTTGTCTGCCAAGCCCCTGGTGTCCAACACCAGGGGCTTTTTGGTGCATCCCGATGCCGGAAAATGCCGGAAAATGCCGGAAAATTGATCAGACCCTCGTTTATAGGGGTGAGAAGAGAAGAACAACGACACTCCCTGGGCCA
>CAYNKW010000062.1:0-3155 GCA_964397845.1 uncultured Anaerolineae bacterium | reverse complement strand
TCAGACCCTCGTTTATAGGGGTGAGAAGAGAAGAACAACGACACTCCCTGGGCCACAGTCCCCAGGGTGCCAATGGAGGCTGATTGCGAAAGGAGGTGGTGTACCACACGTTCCCTGATCCAGCCCCTAGAGTGTCAGAAATTGCTGCATTAGCAAGGGGATGGTAGGCTGGCATCCCCACACTATGCATATCATACGAGGAGGAAGGTAATGACGAGTGAACAATGTGCGCGAAACGGATATATGAGGGTTGGCCTCTGTGCTCTGCTTGTGGTTGGTGTCCTGTTAGCGGCATGTCAACCATCGGCAGAGCCGACATCTGTACCGGCGGCACCCACGCCGGAGGAGGAGCTCCCGCCAGGCCCCAAATCGGAATTTCCATCCCCAGGCCCCAGCCCGGAGGGCCTGGCCTGGGATGGCTCCCATCTGTGGGTGGTAGACGGTGAGACTCGGCTGCTATACCGGGTCGATCCGGCCACCGGCGAGTCTGTGCGGGAGTTCGAGGTCGAAGCGAAACGGCCCCGGGGCGTAGCCTGGGACGGCAAGAACCTGTGGGTGCTAGACGAGGAGGCGGGGATCATTCTGTGCCTGGATCCCGAGACGGGAGAGGAGACGGGGGCCATCAACGCCCCAAAGCAGGATATGGAGGGCCCCTGGTCCATCACGGGCCTGACGTGGGACGGCAAGAACCTGTGGGCGGCCATCAGCGCCGGCTGGTGTTCTAGCCTTTACCGCATCGACCCGGAGAGCGGCAAGGTCGTCGTGTCATTCTTCCCGCAATGCGATCCTCGTGGCCTTGCCTCTGATGGCACCCATCTGTGGACCATTGCTTACAATGGGAAAGAGTTCCCCTCCAGGCTTGACCGGCGGCAGCTATCAGACGAAGTGAAAAAGATGGCGCAGAGCCAGGAATTCCTCTTTGACCTGCAGGTGAGAGACCCGACCGGCCTGACCTACGGCGACGGTGTTCTATGGGCGGCGGATCGTGCGGATAAGCGCATCTTTCAGGTCAAGATCGAGTGAGCCGCGCCAGCGGAAACTAGTGTGAGTGTAAGGAGATAAATCATGAGAAAGCATAGGCTTTGGCTTGTTCTTGTCATCACCGCGATTCTGAGCGGATCGATGATGCCCCTGGGCACTGAGGCCTCGCCCGGCCCGGGGAAATTCGCCGTCCTCATCAGCACGGGGACGACAACGCTTGATGATCAACTATTCCACTCCGAGTACTGGTACGACCTGGTACTCATGTACAACATGCTGGTCGAGAAGGGGTTCACTCATGACCACATCTATGTCCTCTACGGACTCGGCACCGACTTTGCCAGCACCCATGCCGACTACCAAAACCCCTATCCGAGTCCCATCACCGACTATGCGGTCAGTCGAGCCAACATCCAGAACATCTTTAACTGGCTGGCGACAGGTAACGCGGCTGAGGGCATTCCCGCTCTGACCAATAATGACTTTCTCTTCGTCTGGTGGATGGGCCACGGGGGTGGGGGAGCACACTGCAACACCAGCTTTTCGGTGAGCACCACAGCGGAGAGTGTGACCGACGCCGAGTTGGCCACCTGGACAGGCGCCATCACGTACCGGCGGCGGGCCTTTGTGTTCATGACGTGCCACAGTGGCGGGGCCATGGACAACCTCCAGGGCAGCACCACCGTCACCATGCCCTCGTGCACCTGCACCCAGGGCTCAGATTCAGACACGTACGATGTGGTGCACGGGGAGTGGACCTATTGGGTGGATGGGGCACTGCGGGAACTCTTGCCCACCGGAGCAGTTGTAAACAGTGACGCCGATAGTAACACCCTGGTTTCGCTCCAGGAGACCTTTAACTGGGGCTCCGGTCAGCCTATGAGTTCCACGCCCCAACTCAGTGACGTGGGTGGCATCGCACCATGCGTGTTCATCCGTCTGGAGGAGCCGGGAGAGGACATAGAGATCTATAGCCGTGACCACGTGAACGACGATGCTACCGTGCCCTCCAACTATGAGACGTGGTATCACGGTCCCGACCTGTGGGTGCGGCACGCTCAGGATGGGGGCACGACTCCCCAAAACCCCGAATACGATTGGACCAACTATGTCTACGCCAATGTGCACAACATCGGCTGCGCGGCTGCCAACAACATTACCGTTGACTTTTCGTGGGTGGCACCAACGGGTTGGAGCAATCCGGCCATGTGGAACCCCATTGGTACGGCAACCATCACCTCGCTGTCGTCGGTGGCTTCGACCACGGTAAATGTTCCCTGGACGACAGTGCCGCTGCCTGGCGATTTCTGTCTCCATACCAGGTTGAATGTCACGGGAGATTCTGAGAACGCAGACGGCCGGGCTTTCATGGATGACAACAAGGTTCAGATCAATGTCACCGTCGAGGACACCTGGGCTGGTGCGGGTTGGGGTTGGTTCTTCTTTGTGGAGAATGGTGGCCAGGAGTTCGTGCCCATTGACCTGATCTTTGACACGCTGGACGTCCTGCCAGGCACAGTGGTACGTCTGGAATTGCCGCCTGATCTGAAATTCGAAGGCGTGGAAGGCGCAAAAGTGTTCCGCGACGAAGACGGATGGACTGTTGTGGAGATCCCTGCAGAGGCGAAGGAACCAGCGATGGTCTTGGGTGTACAACTGAAGCCCGGCGAGAGGCAGCGGGCCATCCTAAAGCTGACGCTGCCAGAGGGAACCGAAATAGGCAAAGAGGCGATGATCATCTTTGAGGAGCAGGTCAAGGGTGAGGTGATGGGAGGCATTCGGTTCGTCGGCCGTGCCGCCGAACCAAGAACTGTGATGTGTGGCCTGTTGCGCGAAAAGATCAACGTCTTCTATGGTCTGGCGGAGGTATTTGGGCTCGATGAGGCTGCAAAGGTAGCGGAAATCTGCAAGGAAATCGTGGCCTCGGGCGAGTGTGGAGATGAAAAGACCTTTATGAGCGGAATGGCCCAAATTGTCGAGTTGGAATATGTCGTGGGCGAAAAGCTGCAAGAAATCTCGGCAGAATACGGCCCCCGGTACGCCAGGGCGAGCGAAAATCTATGGAAAGCCATTGACGAGCACAATCTGCCTGCCATTGTAGAAACCCAACAGGAAGTGCTGCTGTATGCATCCATCGTCCTGGCCGATGCCCTCACCCGCTAGATAAAGGAGAA
>CAYNKW010000061.1:17094-19324 GCA_964397845.1 uncultured Anaerolineae bacterium | reverse complement strand
AAGGATGTTTACCAACCCGTTTACTATATTCACAAGTGGTGGGCCAGGCGCCTCAGTTGTGTGTTTCGCGCCATTGTGTTGGGCGCCTGTGCTCCTGTGGAAGGTGCTACTGACAAAGGGTCAGACGGTACACTCGACCTGTTCTACAAATCTGTCCGCTTTCCAGACATGCTCATTTACGATCCATTTATGGGAAGTGGGACGACGGTTGGGGAGGCGCACAAGCTAGGATGCCGCGTCATTGGGCGGGACATCAATCCAGTTTCCTATTTTATCGTCAAGAGCGCCTTGAGCACACACGACGTCTCTGAAGTGCGCCAGACCTTCAAGGCGATTGAAGGGGACGTCAGCCACAGAATCAGGACGTATTACAGAGCACAGACCGAGCACCACGGTCTTGTGGATGTGCTCTACTACTTTTGGGTGAAGTTTATTCCCTGCCCCTGCTGCAGCGCGCAAGTTGATTTGTTCAATAACCGCATCTTTGCCAAGAACGCTCGCCCAAGCAAACAGCCAGAGGCAAAATCCCTGTGCCCTGCTTGCGAGGCGATCAATTCCATAACGGTATATCAGACAGAAGTAAAATGTGACCAATGTGGCACATCTTACAACCCGCAAGAAGGTTCAACGGGTAGAACAAAGGCGACGTGTCCCGATTGTCAATGCACGTTCCCAATCATTGAAGCCATAAGGGCCCTGGATCATCCACCGCATCACCGCATGTACGCGAAAGTGATTCTCAAACCAGATGGGAGCAAAGAATACTCTTCCGTTGACGAGTACGATCAGGCTCTCTACAGGGAAGCGTCTGTTGAGTTTAAAACAGGTGATTTTACATATCCTCAGGTGGCAATTGAACCGGGCTACAATACAGATCAAGTGCTAAATTACAATTATACACACTGGCACCAGATGTTCAACGACCGCCAACTACTGTGCTTGAGTATTCTGAGCGAGCGGATCCGTAACATCGAAAAAGACTCTCTTCGCGCTCTGTTTGCCTGTCTGCTGTCGGGATGTCTCGAGTTTAACAGCATGTTCTGTTCCTTCAAAGGAGAAGGAACGGGGGCGGTGCGGCACACCTTTTCCCATCACATTCTAAAACCCGAACGCACGCCGCTGGAAGCGAACCTATGGGGAACGCCTGAATCTTCGGGCTCGTTTTCAACCCTGTTCGAGCGGCGCATTCTTCGAGCCACTGAATACAAAGATAATCCTTTTGAATTGCAGCTTTCTGATAGAGCGAATGGGAAAAGACGGAGCAGGAAGGTGTTCAACATCAATCGGAAGATGGGGGGCGAGATAGCGTCAACTTATGATTTTCAAAGGGGCGACTTTGACATCTATCTGTCGTGTGGAAGTTCCAGCCAGACTGATATTGAGGATGGTGTTGTTGATGCCGTTATAACGGATCCGCCGTTCTTTGACAATGTGCACTATTCCCAGTTGGCCGATTTCTTTTACGTCTGGATACGAGAAATGATGGGCCATAAGGGTGTCTTTCAAGCAGAAACTACACGCTCACCTGAGGAAGTCCAGCAAACAGACTCTCGACGTTTCACGGACAACCTGGTCGCCGTTTTCAGAGATTGCCACCGGGTTCTGAAAGACGATGGGCTACTTATCTTCACCTACCATCACTCGCGACCAGAAGGCTGGTCTGCGATCCTGGAAGCCGTCCACGAAGCGGGGTTTTATGTCGAAGCCACTCATCCTGTGAAATCAGAAATGTCGGTAGCGATACCGAAGCAACAAGCCAAAAGCCCGATAGACATCGACATCATCATCGTTGGCCGAAAGATGGCTTTGATAGAGCCCTTCGTGGAGGTTCCGGCAAGCCTGTTCAACGAGTGCGTTGAGGAAACCGGCAAGATCGTTGAAGCGTTCAACAGGTCGAACAGGAAGTTGAGCCGCAGCGACGTAACCGTCATCGTGATGGCTCGTTTGATAACGACCTTGTCCCGAACACGCGATTTAGAAAGAATTCTCGGTTACTCAAGTTCCATCGAAAAGGAGATAGGCGTGGCCGTTGAGAAACTCTGGAAACAGCAGAATCCGAAAGAGTTGCTCGTGGAAGAACGGCAAATGAGGCTCTTTTAATTCTCACCGCCCTCGACGGCCCAAACCGGGCTTTCACGATGGAAATGCCCCAGGAGGTGAGAGGCGTGACCAAGAAACTCGTCGTCCGCGAAAACCGTGCCGTTTACATGGTGGATACCGAAACCGGCGA
>CAYNKW010000061.1:12684-16994 GCA_964397845.1 uncultured Anaerolineae bacterium | reverse complement strand
ACTATGCCATTCTCGGCCGGGACGTGCTCAACCGGTTTCTCACCACCCTCGACGGCCCCAACCAGGCCTTCACGATGGAAATTTCCCAGGAGGGGAAGGAGGAAGAATAATTGCAGTATCAAGCCCCCACCGGCACCCAGGACATCTTGCCCGAAGATCAACCTTATTGGCGCTACGTCATCGCCCGCCTGCGTCACATCGTCGAACAGTACGGCTTCCAGGAAATAGACGTGCCGATGTTCGAGGACACTTCCCTCTTTGCCCGTGGCGTAGGCGAGGCCACCGACATCGTGGAGAAAGAGATGTACACTTTTGAGGACCGGGGCGGTCGCTCGCTCACCCTGCGGCCCGAATTCACCGCAGGCTTGATGCGTGCCTACGTCGAGCACGGCATGCACGTCCGGCCCAGCCCGGTCAAACTCTACTCCATCGGCCCGATCTTTCGCTACGAGCGGCCCCAGGCCGGGCGCTACCGCCAGCATACGCAACTCGACGTGGAAATCGTCGGCGAGCAAGATCCGGCCACCGATCTGGAGATCATGTCCGTGGCCTGGCACATCTACGCCGACCTGGGCTTTCGCGGGCTGTCATTCCAACTCAACTCCAACGGCTGCCCTCAGTGCAAACCCGACTACACAAAGGTCCTACGGGCTTACTACCAGGATCACCAGGACACCATCTGCGACGACTGCAAGCGGCGACTACTCACCAACCCCTTGCGCTTGCTGGATTGTAAGCAACCGCAGTGCCAGCCAGTCATGGCTGGCGCACCTCACATCACCGACCACCTCTGCGCCGAGTGTGCCGATCACTTTGCCACACTCCGGACCTACCTCGACGACCTGGACCGGCCCTACGTCCTGAACCACCGGTTGGTGCGCGGCCTGGATTACTATACCAAAACCGTCTTTGAAGTGTGGGTCGAAGGCATCGGCGCGCAGAGCTCGGTGTGCGGTGGCGGTCGCTACGACGGATTGATCGAACTCCTCGGCGGCCCACCGACGCCGGCCGTCGGCTTTGCTACCGGCATCGAGCGCATCATTCTCACCCTCAAGAATCAGGGCATTGAACCGCTGCCGTTGCCCGGGCCACAGGTCTTCCTCGCCCACCTGGGTGAGGCGGCCAAGCGTGCCGCCATCCGGCTGCTCGACCAGCTCCGTCAGGCAGACGTCGGCGCAGTGATGGGTTTTGGAGACCGCAGCCTCAAGGCGCAACTGCGCCAGGCCGGGCGGCAGGGCATGGCCTACGTCCTCGTCCTTGGCGAGGACGAACTCGCCGCCGGGCAGGTGACAGTGCGCGACATGGCTCAGGGCCGGCAAGAACGCGTTGCCCATGATGGTATCGTCGCCTGGCTCCAGGATCACCTGGCAGCCCACGGCTGACCGCCGGTAGGCAGCAGTTTCTGTTGGGGCGACGTTCTGTCGCCGGGTCTGAACCAGGGAGAAGGGTTACATGGAAAGTGCCACCACGACATTGCCACTGAAAGGAATACAATACGTCACCGATAGCACGGGCAAGCGTGTTGCTGTCCTTATCAGCCTTGAAGAATGGGGCAAAATCCGGGAAGATTTCTACGATGTGCTGGTCTCCGAGTCGCGCCGAGATGAGGAAACCATTTCTTGGGAAACACTAAAGGCGGAGACAGCGTTGGCCCGCATCGGGTCGTGTACGAAATTGACGACCGAGAACAGTTGATCCACGTCACGCACATCCGGCACCGGCGAAGTCTATCGGTTAAGTCTTCTGACACGCAACACGCCATGAAACGAATCGGCATCCTGCACCATCCCAAACTGCCACAATCGCTGCCGCTGGCCGGCGAAATCGCCGACTGGCTGGCGGCACACGGCGTCTCCCCCTGGCAGGCCTCCTCCTGGGACGAGGCTAGCGTCGAGGAAGAGATCGAGGGCCTGGAGCTGCTCATCACCCTGGGCGGCGATGGTACCATCCTGCGGGCAGCACGCATGGGCGCTCGCCACGGCGTGCCCATCCTGGGCCTGAACCTGGGGCGACTCGGCTTTCTGGCGGAACTCCAGCCAGAGGACTGGCAATCCCAACTGAGCCAGATGCTGGCCGGCGATTATTGGGTCGAGGAGCGGATGATGCTCCACGCCGAGTTCCTGCAAAACGGCGAATTCCGCCGCTCCTTCGAGGCCCTCAACGATGTGGTGGTCAGCCGGGGCAGCCTGGCCCGCATTGTCCGGCTGAGGGCTCACGTGGACGGCGGCTACCTGGCTACCTATGCGGCCGATGGCCTCATCATCTCTACCGCCACCGGCTCCACTGCCTACGCCCTGGCCGTGGGCGGCCCCATCCTACCCCCAGAACTGCACAACATCCTGGTCATCCCCATCGCCCCGCACCTGAGCCTGGATCGGGCTGTGGTGCTATCCGAAGGTTCCACCGTCGCCATTGAGGTGTCCACCGATCACACCGCCATGCTGACCATTGACGGCCAGTTCGAGGTGGAATTGCAGGACGAGGATACGGTGCTCATCAAGGCTAGCCCTCACCGGGCCTGCTTTATCAGGATGCTAGAACCCACCTACTTTTATCGAACGTTGATGGCGCGGTTGCGGCCGGCCGGATACGAATAGCCAGAAGGGGTCAGAGGAAAAGAGTGACAAAGAAGGAGACAGAACTGCAAGAACTGCTGCGCCAGGGCACAGCAGCAGCGCGGGTAGGCGAGCGAGACGCCGCACAGGAGGCCTTTCGCCGGGCCACGGAATTGGTACCAGGGAGCGAAGAAGCGTGGTTGGGCCTGGCCGGCGCTGTGGAGAGTCTGGCAGAAAAACGGGCCTGCTTTGAGCGCGTGCTCGAGATCAACCCGGGCAACGTTGACGCTCAAACTGGCCTGTCGTGGGTGGCCCGAAAGGATAGAAAGCATGAGCCAGGGGCGCAAAAGACAGAGGAACAAACCCAGGCAACGCGAGACGAGGACGAGGCAGTCTATTGTTTCTACCATCCCAACGTGGAAACGGGGCTGCGTTGCAACAAATGTGGCAAGCCGATCTGCGTCAAATGCGCCCGGCGAACGCCGGTCGGCTATCGCTGCCCCGATTGCATCCGCTCGCAGCAGGCCGTCTTTTACAGCGCTGGCTGGCTGGATTACATGCTCGTCGTCGTCGTTGGCATTGTTGCCTCGTTCATCGGCGCAGCCATCATCGGCACCAGCATCTGGCTGGCCGTCTTTCTGGGGCCGGTGGCCGGCGCCATCATCGCCGAAGCCGCTCGTTGGGCCGCCCGTCGGCGGCGAGGGCGCTACATGGCAGCCCTCGTCAGCAGTTGTATTGTGATCGGCGCACTGCCCACGCTGCTGTTCGTCAGCCGGAGTCTGTGGGGGTTAGGTGGGCTGGTCATCTATGTCGCCACGGCCATCGGCACCGCCTACGCCCGCTTGCGCTAAATCTCCACATTCAGGCAATGCATCAGCGAGATTAGAGAGAAGTGAACTATGATTGATTCAACTGTTATAGAGGTGATTCGCCCATTGATCAGACAGATGAACGCTGCTGAACGCCTGGAGCTCATCCGCCTCATCGTCGCCACCGGGCCGACGCCATCTCAACCCAAAGTCAACCTGGCAGAACGGGGTATCAGCCCGGAACAGGCCGCTGACCTGCGTTTCCGACTGCGTACTTTTATGGAAGATTGGGATGATCCGGCAATGGAGGCGTACGATACCCTATAAACGTAGTGACATCGTGTTGGTGCTTTATCCTCATGCCGACCTGCGAACGGCCAAGAAACGTCCGATTACAAGGAGGAACTATGATCCCCAAAGAAACCGCAACAAAAGTCTTCTCGGCGGCGCTGCGCACCGGCGGCGACCTGGCCGAGATTTACGTCGAAGACCGCGCCTCGTTGAGCCTGCGGTTGGAGGAATCCAAGCTGGAACAGGCCGTGCGCGGCGCCGATAGAGGCGCTGGCGTGCGGGTGCTCTTTGGCAACCTGGCGGCCTACGCTTACACCGACGATCTGAGCAAAGAGAGCCTGCTGGAAGCAGCGCACGCAGCGGCGGCGGCAGCCGGCGGCAGCAGCAAGACCCAGGTCATTGGCCTGACCCGCCGCCAAAGCCCGCTCAAGTTCCCGGTGCTCAAACCTTTCGACAGTCTGAGCGTGGCCGACAAGGCCCAAACGCTCCACCGCATAGACGAGACAGCGCGCGGCTACGATCCGCACGTGAGCCAGGTCATGGCCGGCTACAACGAATTGCGCCGCCGCGTCTGGATCTTTAACTCCGAAGGGCTGTACGTCCAGGACGACCGCAACATGGTCGAAGTGCGGGCTATGGTCCTGGCGCAGAAGGA
>CAYNKW010000061.1:2545-12584 GCA_964397845.1 uncultured Anaerolineae bacterium | reverse complement strand
TCCAGGACGACCGCAACATGGTCGAAGTGCGGGCTATGGTCCTGGCGCAGAAGGATGGCATCATTCAGCGAGCCTCCCAGGGTTTTGGCGGCCAGACGGGCATGGAGCTGTTCGACGCCCACGACCCCGTGGCAATGAGCCGGGAACTGGTCGAAGTGGCGGTCAAGATGCTCGACGCCCGCCCGGCACCGGCCGGTGAAATGACTGTCGTCATCAACAACGGCTGGGGCGGCGTCCTCTTTCACGAAGCCTGCGGCCACGCCATGGAAGCCGACTATGTGAGCAAAGGCAGTTCCGCCTACACCGGCATGGTCGGCCAGCGGGTGGCCTCGCCGCTCATCACTGCCGTGGACGACGGCACCATCCCCGGCCGGCGCGGCTCCCTGCGCTTCGATGACGACGGCACGCCTTCGTCGCGCACGGTGCTCATTGAGGAGGGAATACTCGAGGAATACATGTGGGACCTGGTGGAAGCGCGCCGTATGAATCGCGAATCCACCGGTAACGGGCGGCGCCAGAGCTTTCGCCACATGCCCATCCCCCGCATGACCAATACCTACATCGCTGCTGGGCCGCACGACCCGGAAGAGATCATCCGCTCGGTCAAAAAGGGTCTCTACGTCAAACGGCTGGGTGGCGGTCAGGCCGACATCGCCAAGGGCGATTTCGTGTTCACCGTTACCGAGGGCTACCTCATCGAGGACGGCAAACTGACCGCGCCCGTGCGTGGGGCGTCGCTCATGGGCAACGGGCCAAAGGCACTCTCTGAGATTGATATGGTGGGCACTGACTTTGCCCTGGATCCGGGCCAGGGCAGGTGCGGCAAAGGCCAATGGGCTCGCGTCAGCCTCGGCCAGCCGACGGTTCGCATCCCGCGCCTCGTCGTTGGCGGCACCGAAGACATCTCTGGCCCAATAGGAATGTGATGGAGGAGGGGAAAGGAATGACAGACTATCTTGAACTCACACAAGACATCGTCCGCCGGACCGCGGCGCGTGGCGTGGAGGCGGAAGCGATCGTCATGGACAGGCAGGAAACGATGATCCGGGTGGATCGCAGTCAGGTGGAGCAACTTTTGCGATCGGGCTCCAAGGGGCTGGGGGTGCGCGTCATTGACGGAGGGCGCGTGGGCTACGCCTACACCTCCGACTTGACCTCCGGCAGTATTGAGGAGACCTGGCAGGCGGCGCTGGCCCTGGCCCGCGTCGCCACTCCCGACGAGCACCGCGCCCTGCCCGATCCTCAATCCATCCCCGACAAAGACCTGGAGATCTGGGACTCTGACCTGTCGGGCATCTCCACCGAAGAGAAAATCACTTTCGCCAAACAAGTGGAGGAAGCGACGCTGGCCTACGACCCTCGCGTGGTGATGACCAATCGCTGCACCTACGAGGACGAGAGCGTCCATGTCTACCTGGCCAACTCACGCGGCTTTGCCGGATCCTACGGCCGGACCGTCGTTGTCAGCTACGTCCGTGGCATCGGGCGGGACGAGGGCGGGCAGACCATGGCCGTTGGACTCGGCGTGTCCAACTTTTACCGTGACCTGGACGCCCAGACTATCGGTCAGGAGGCGGGCCAACGGGCAGTGCAAATCCTCGGCGGGCAGCCGGTGAAGACGCAGACCGGCAGCGTGGTCTTTGACGCCATGGTGACCGGCGAGATCCTGAGCTACCTCTCCATGGCCCTCACTGCCGAGGCAATGCAGCGCGGCCGGTCGTTCCTCATCGGCAAGATGGGCCAGCAAGTTGGCTCCGACAAGGTGAGCTTGCTGGACAATGGGCGACTGAAGCGGGGGCTGGTCTCGGCGCCGTTCGACGGCGAGGGTGTGCCCACCTCGGCCACCCGCCTGATAGACGAGGGCGTGCTACAAAGCGTTATCTATGACACCTACACCGCCCGCAAGGACGGCGTCGCCTCCACGGGCAACACCCAGCGAACTTCCCATCGCAACCTCCCTCAGCTCGGCCCCAGCAACTTTTACCTTCAGGCCGGGACCTTCTCCCCCGACGAGATCATCGCCAGCGTAGATCGGGGTCTGTACGTGACCCGTATCATGCAGACCGGCGGGACCGACCCCATTACTGGCGACTGCTCCATGGGCGCCAGTGGCCTCTGGATCGAGAACGGGCAATTGGTCAGGCCAGTGTCCGGAGTCACCGTGGCCACCAGGCTATCCAACCTGCTGCAGAACATCGTCGCCGTGGGCGACGATCTGCGGGTGGTGCCATTCCGGGGCTCCATCGGCGCGCCGACGATCCGCGTCGAAGGCGTGACTATCGGCGGGACGAGGTAAGGGTGAATTTTTGATTCATCCCTACCGGCCGCACCACAAAACCAAACGTGCCAGGCACTGAAGAGGTGCCTGGCACACGAACGAGTCGAAACAGGTGAGTCATTCACCCACGCGACGCAGAACGTCGGCATATAGCGCTTCACTCATGTGAAACGGCAACTCGCGCAGCCGCTCCAGCAGCGGGTGCAGGGGTCCCACCAGCCCTTGTTGGCGTGCCTGGATCAGCACAGCCAGCGTTCCGGCCACCGTCAGGCCACTCCGCATGGCCCGACGCCGGCCTCGCCGTTCGTCCATCAGCAACAGCCCGGCCCGTAACTCGTGCGCCAGGACAATGGCTTCACTCTCGCCCACGTCCAACTGATCCAACAACAACTCCACTGCCAGCACATCGGACACTGGCGTGACCACCAGCCAAGGCGCTGTGCTCAACTCGGACACGCCAATGGCTTCCGGGTAGTGGTGAATTTCGTCGTGCACAGCCTGAGGGATATGCACCCTGCCAAACAGTGTCGGCAGCAGATCAATCCGTTCCAGCCAAGCCAGCGCAATCAAAGATGTGGTGTTGGAAACAACTACTGAGACGTCCACTGGCGCACCGCCGCTGTCTCAGCCTCTAACTCTTCAGGCGTGTAGTCGAGGTACGGAATACCTTCTTCGGCCAACATGCGGATGAACGCAAGACGATGGACGCCTAACAGACGTGCTGCCTTGCCTGACGAAATGCGATCGCGGCGATACAACGAAAGGACAAAGGCCCGCAGCAGCGCATCGCTGGCCTCTTGTTGGGAAAGCCCACTCTCGTACAACAGTGCCCGAGGAAGAGTGACCTGTACCGTTACGTCAGACGGAGAATCCATATTTGACACTCCTTGTCGTTTGCCATAGACTTGCTGGCATTATACCATACAACTGCTTTGGTTTCAACCTAACGCTATCTGGAGATTACCCATAAGTCAGCCATCAGCCTGAACAACGACCGGGAGGTGAAGTGGGAGTTTGAGACAAGCGAGGAAGACAGACCAGGCACTGAATACTCGCTGAAGGCCATAGAGGAGCAAGTAAGGGCCACCCCAATCAGAGTCTGTGCCCGCGGTGGCGCTGCCCAGCTTGCGAAGCCAAAGGATGAAGGAGGGATGCCAGACATCGGGCAAGCGCAAGACGAACAGAGATAGGGCCAGAATGAGGATGAACTCACGGCGGATGCGTTCCAGTTTGTGGAGCTGGATCTTTTCCACATCCAATCCATCCTCTTGCACGAAGCGGTAATACAGCTCGATAGTTGGTCGGCGTCGCCAATCGTCGTAGATAGTGCGGGCGTCATTAGCTGAGTGGACAGGGCGATTGGTGATCAAGACCAGCAACTCAGGGAAATGGTCTGTTTCGGCTACGATGCACCACAGGTCTTGAGTTGTGCCAGGGATGCGCATCTGAAACCAGTCTAGCGTCACCTGAGCCAAGGTCAACTTGCCTGAGTGGATGAAGCCCGTTTTGAAGCGCAGGCGGCCGGGGAAGGTAGCAGCGATTTCCATCAGCTTTTCCCTTTCCCAGCGGTTCAAACGCTCGTTGTATACTTCAATCCATCGCTCAGAGGTGGCGTGAGTGATGAATTCCAACCTGTATTGTTCCACCCAGGCAAACATTTTCTGATCATCCAGGACCGAATCGGTGACCAAGCACACTGCCCGCTCTGGAATAACCGTGCGAATCGTGCGCATCGCTCGCACTAACTCCAAATTCTCACTCCGAAACTCAGGCATGGTATATGAAAACAAGCGGGCATATGGGATGGCAGGTTGAGGCAAGTTTACAATGTAGGCCAGCAAAGCAGGATACCCCTTGGTTAAACGCGCCTCTTGGCGTGGTAGAGTCCCTGGCGGTGTACTCTTGCGCACGGTGCTGATGCCCTCGATTTTCTTGGCATAGGCCTTCTCAAAGTTCACCGGGTCCAGCGCGACGACCACCCGTTCCTTATCACTGGCTTCAACTACCCGCCGGGCATCGGCATACAGCAACTTGAGCCACTGCCGATGCTTGAAGCGCGGCGTCTTCAACAGCCGGTAGAATCGCTTCATCAGCGACGTTTCATCTCGCTCATCCTGCGGCGCGTGGGCCGCTGCTTTCGACGGTTGCGGGGACCGCGCGGCCAGCATACCCGCGGCCAACAAGAGCAATCCTTCGCTGAAGCGGGCATCTGGCAGAGCTCTTGCGTAAGGCCCCATGTACTCGTTTAGCTTACCCAGCAAGGCTTCCGAAACGGACCCAAAGGCTTCCAAAGCTCTGTCGAGAATTTCGTCAAAACGGCTCATTGCCTTCCCTCCCCTTGTGATGGCTATATTGTAATTGTATCACAATATCAGGGAGGGACATCGGCTCTCGAGATATGGGTAATCTCCAGCTAATAACCCTTGCAATTCTGACCAATTTGTGGTAAAATATATGTAACCTTAACTTCGGTCCTTGAGGAAAAGGCGATGATTTTTCGGCCTGTTGCCAGCGAACTGAAGAACCTCCTTTGTGGCGAGCTCCTCTGTGAGAGGGGTTATTTCCGCTTGGGAGGGCACTGGCCTTAGGCAGGTTGGGCAAAGCAAAGCTATCATTGTTACGTAAAGCCTCCCCCAAGCGGGAGGCTTTTTCATTTCTTGAACGCGAATGTCACGAATGAACAAGTGGCACAAATCTGGCCAAGGCTTATGAAAAACATTAGTCAAATTCGTATATTCGTGCCATTCGTGATAAAAGTCCGGGACCACGTCAAAAAGTGTCCAGGAACAAAAGGGAAAGGAATCACAGCATGGACATCCAAATCTACAACACCATGACGCGCCGCAAAGAGACTTTTCGACCCATTGAACCGGGAAAAGTGAGGATGTATCACTGTGGCCCCACCGTCTATGACCAGGCACACATCGGCAACATGCGCACCTACGTCATGGCCGACGTCGTCCGGCGTGCTTTTGAATACCTGGGCTTTGAAGTGCGGCAGGTGATGAACATCACCGACGTGGGCCACCTCACTTCCGACGCTGACGAGGGCCAAGACCGCATGATGGTCGGCGCCCGGCGGACGGGCCGGGACCCGTGGGAGATCGCCGAGCACTTTACACAGCTCTTTTTCGACGACACCGCCGCGCTCAACATCCTGCGCCCGCACATCGTCCCCAAGGCCACCGGGCACATCCCAGAGATGATCGCCCTGGTGGAACGGCTGGAGGCCCTGGGCTACACCTACGAAATCAGTGACGGCATCTACTTTGACGTGAGTCGTTTCCCAGACTACGGGCGGCTGTCCGGGCAGACGCTGGACGAGATGCGCGCCGGCGCTCGCGTCGCGGTCAACCCGGAAAAGCGACACCCGGCCGACTTTGCCCTGTGGCGCAAGGCGACGCCGGAGCACGTCATGCAGTGGGACTCGCCGTGGGGCCGGGGCTACCCCGGCTGGCACGTCGAGTGCTCGGCGATGAGCATGAAATATCTGGGCCAGACGCTGGACATTCACACCGGTGGCGAAGATCACATCGCCACCCACCACCCGAACGAGATCGCCCAGTCGGAGGCGGCTACGGCTAAGACCTTCGTCAACTATTGGATGCACGGGCGCTTTCTCCGCTGGAACGAGGGCGACCGGCGCATGTCCAAGTCATCGGGCGAGTTTCTGGTGGTTGGCGACCTGGTCGCGCGCGGTTTTGACCCGCTGGCTTTCCGGTATAGCTGCCTCACGGCCAGTTACCGGGTGCCGCTCACCTTTTCCTGGGCAGGTCTGGAGAGCGCTGCCGATAGCCTGCGCCGCTTGCAAGATAATGTGCGTCGCCTGTCCAGCGAGACCCGCGATGCTCCGGTAGCCCACCCGCCAGCGGCCCTGGCCGGGCGCTTTAGGGCAGCCATCGCCGACGATTTTGACATGCCGGCTGCACTGGCCGTTGCCTGGGAAGCGATCCGCCAGGCCAATCGGGCGACCGGCGCGGTCGAAAAGCGTGCCCTGCTCAACCTGGCCCTGGACTTTGACCGGGTGTTGGGGCTGGGGCTGGCCGCCACGGCCGTCGCCGAAGACGAGGCGCTACCATCCGACGTGACGGCTCTTATCCGGCAGCGCGAGGCCGCCCGCGCTGCCCGCGACTGGGCGACCGCCGATGCCTTACGTGAAGCCATCCGCCAGCAGGGGTACGAGGTAGAGGACACGCCCTCAGGCACGCGGTGGCGGAGAATGTCGTAAAACGTGAATCGTGAATCGCCGGTTACGTTTTACGCTTCACGTTCCAACGCGCTCCAGAAGCGCAGCTACTCACAAACGCACAAACGAAAGGAGAGATTCAAATGGGGCTTACCAACGTGGCCCAACCGTTACCATCCAAACCGGCCTGAGCCATTGCCGGGGCTCTTCTCTGGCAGCTCAGGTCCCACCAGAGAGGAGGACAGAAATGGAAAAACCTACCGACAAGTACAATCCCCAGGCCATCGAAGCCCGATGGCAACGCCGCTGGGCCGAAACCGGAATCTATCGCACTCCCACACCCCCATACTCCCAAACTTTCTACTGCCTGGACTTCTTCCCCTACCCCTCCGGCGACGGCCTGAGCGTCGGGCACGGCCGCAACTATGTGCCGACCGACGTTATCTCGCGCTACCACCGCATGAAAGGCGACGCGGTGCTGCACCCCATGGGCTGGGACGCCTTTGGTCTGCCGGCCGAGAACGAGGCGATCAAGAAAGGCATCCACCCACGCGAGACGACGACCCGCTACGCGGCCAACTATCGCCGCCAGATGACCCTGATCGGTTGCTCCTACGATTGGGAGCGCGAGATCAACTCCAGCAGGCCCGAATTTTACCGCTGGACGCAGTGGTTCTTCCTGCTGCTGTACCGGCGAGGCCTGGCCTATCGCGCCGTGGGCCGCCAGTGGTGGTGCCCCGGCTGCAAGACCGTCCTGGCCGACGAGCAGGTCGAGTCCGGCGGCGTCTGCTGGCGCGGCCACGAAGGGGTGCACAAGCGCGACGTGGAGCAGTGGTACTTTTGCATCACCGCCTACGCTGACGAACTGCTGGCCGACCTGGAAACGCTGGGCTGGCCGGAGCACATCCTGGCCATGCAGCGCCACTGGATCGGGCGCAGCGAGGGCGTCGAGTTCGAGATGGCGGTGGACAGGGTCGACGCGCGCTTCACCGTCTACACCACCCGGCCCGATACCGTTTACGGCATGACCTTTGCCGTGCTGGCCCCAGAGCACCCGCTGGTGGAGCGGGTCACGACGCCGGATCGCCGCGCCGAGGTGACAGCCTACTGCCGGGCCGCAGGCCGCCGCAGCGAGGTGGATCGCCTGCAAGCCGGCCACGATGGCGTCTTCACCGGCGCGCACGCCATCAATCCGGCCAACGACGCACGTGTGCCGATCTATGTGGCCGACTATGTGCTGATGAGCCACGGCAGCGGGGCCATCATGGCCGTGCCGGCCCACGACGAGCGCGACTTGAACTTTGCCGTGCGGCACGGCATCCCGGCGCCGGTGGTCGTCGCGCCGTTGGGCGAGTTGTCAACTCGGCCCTACACCGGTCCCGGCGTCATGGTCAACTCTGGCCCGTGGGACGGGCTGCCCTCCGACGAGGCGGCAGAGCGCATCGCCGATTGGATGGAGGCGCAGGGCATCGGCCGCCGGACGATACAATACCGCATGAGAGACTGGCTGATCTCGCGGCAACGCTACTGGGGCGCGCCGATCCCTATCGTCTACTGCGACTCGTGCGGCATCGTGCCCGCCCCGGAGCGCGACCTGCCGGTGTTGCTGCCGCACATCGAAGCCTGGCTACCCGGCAAAGATGGCCGTTCGCCGCTGGCCAACGTGCCCGAGTTCGTTAACACCCCCTGCCCGGAGTGTGGTCGCCCGGCCCGGCGCGAAACCGATACCATGGACGGCTTTGCCTGCTCCAGTTGGTATTTTCTGCGATTTCTCAGTCCCGGCTACGAGGACGGCCCCTTCGACCCGGAGGCGCTGAAGCAGTGGGGCCCGCCCGACCTGTACGTGGGCGGCGCGGAGCACGCAGTGATGCACCTGCTGTACGCTCGCTTCTGGACCAAAGTCATGGCCGACGCGGGTATCGTCCCCTTCCGCGAGCCGTTCCCGGTGCTGCGCAGCCAGGGGGTGATGCACGCCCGCGATCCGCAGGCCGGCCAGGGTTCCGGTGAGCCCAGTCGAACCGTGCGACGCATGTCCAAATCGGCGGGCAACGTCGTCACGCCGGACAGCGTGGCCGAGGCTCACGGCGCCGACGCGCTGCGAATCTACCTGCTGTTCATGGCCCCCTTTGAAAACAACACCGTCTGGGAAGAGGAAGGCATCGCCGGCGCGAAGCGCTTCCTGGAACGCACCTGGCGACTGGTCAACGCCGCCGTGGCGGGCACAGGGGCCCGCCACGACGCCCGCTCCGACGGGCTGCGGCGCACGGTGCATCGCACAATCAAGCGCGTCACCGCCGATGTCAAAGCTTTCAAGTTCAATACTGCCGTGGCCGCGCTGATGGAGTGCCTGAACGAAATGACCGCCCATTACCAGGCCCACGGCGTCACGGCAGAGCTGACCGAAGCGGCCCGCACCTTCGTCCTGCTGTTGGCCCCCTTTACCCCTCACATCGCCGAGGAGTTGTGGGCACGGCTGGGTGGCCCATACAGCGTCCACCAGCAAGCGTGGCCCACCTGGGAGGAAGCGCTGGTCGCCGAGGAAACGGTCACCCTGGCTGTGCAGGTGAACGGCCGGCTGCGCGACAAGCTGATCGTGCCCGCCGGCATCACCGAGGCCGGGGCCCGCGAACTGGCCCTGAACTGCGACGGCGTCCGCCGCCATTTGGACGGTCGCCGCGTGGCCCGCGTGATCTATGTGCCGGGGCGACTGGTTAACGTCGTGACGGAGCTCGTGACTGAACAGCCACCATAGCGTCTGGTGGTGCGTGATGCGTGTCATACGCTCTCACGCATCACGCACCACTCTCACACGGACTTGACCAAACGGCGAAAAGCAGCGATAATATCAGTGGCTACCCTACACAGTTTATGGCGGATTGCCTGCGGAGGGTCGAATCCATGAGAGGTGTGACCACCATAGACGAGCACGATTTGAGAGTCAAGTTACAGGACAGTTGGCCCGAGGTGCGGACTGCGATTGCCGCTTACGTGCAACGGGTGGCAACAGACTATGCCGACGAAGTGCTATCCATTACGCTTTACGGCTCCCAGGCACGGGGAGAGGCCAGCGCAGAGTCGGACATCGACCTGTTCGTCGTCGTTTACCACGACACATCCTCCCTGCGCGAGGCGTTAGCCGATTTGGCTTGGCAGGTGCAATTCGAGCACGATGTCGTAATCTCCGACATCATTCGTAGTGTGGAGCAAGTGGGTCGCATGCAAGCCAGGCGGTTTCCGTACTACCAGAGCATTGAGCGAGAGGGTATCTTGCTGTGGAAGAGCACATCCGAGCCTACGCCCGCCTACGCCTAGAACGTGCCCGTGAGGAACTGGCGACAGCCGCCGAGAACATTGCTCACGGTCGTTTTCGAGCAGCGGTTAGCCGAGCCTACTATGCCATATTCTACGTGACGTCGGCGGCTCTGTTCAGTCAGTACAGCGAGCCAAACACTCAGGGGTAGAAATCGACAATTTCAACTTGTTTTAGGCGCACCTGCCGCCAACGTCCCCACAGCCAAAAGACAGGGAACACCGCCAGAAGCGCCAGGGTACCGACGAGTCCCCCTTCTGGGCCA
>CAYNKW010000061.1:0-2445 GCA_964397845.1 uncultured Anaerolineae bacterium | reverse complement strand
GACAGGGAACACCGCCAGAAGCGCCAGGGTACCGACGAGTCCCCCTTCTGGGCCAAAGGCCGCGCCAGTGACCAGCGGTGCTGTGCCCCTGTCGGTCACGGCCAACAGACCGCCGTAGCGCACGCCACTGACCGGCAGCGAAAAGACCGGCCCTTGGAAAAAGTTCCAACTGAAGTGATAGGCCATAGGCAGCCAAAGGTTGCCGGTGACCAGCCATCCGTATCCCATGACCAATCCAGCCACGGTAATGTTGACCAATGCCAGCAGGCTAAAGTTGGGATTCAGGCCGTGAAACACGCCGAAAAGCAAAGAAGAAAGCATCAGCGCCAGCACTGGGCCGGTTCCATCCCGCAGATTGACCAACAAATAACCCCGGAACATCAGCTCTTCGCTCAGGGACACCAGGACGAACAGCACAGCGACCACCCCGCTCACGACCAGCGCCCGTGTCAGTGCTGCGCCGTCGAGCAGTTCCACCGAAAGCCATCCGCTAACCCACTCTGCGCCAAAGATGACAAGCATCTGCACGCCACCCAAGCCCAAGCCCATCAGGATGTCAAGCACCCGATTTCGATCCCGGCGAAAGCCCAGGCTGGCAAAATCGCGCTGGTCGAGCAGGCGACGGAAAGCGTAGGGCAACGACAGCAGCATGACCAGTTCGGCTACCTTGAGCAATAGGTAGACCCAGAGCGGCAGGCGATCCGGTTGCATGGCGGCCAATACATCGGACAACTCGGTCATGCCCTGGAGCATCAGGAAACTCACATACAGGATGGCAATGGGTAACTGGACTATCAGCAGGCCCACTATGTACAAGATCAGGTACAACCCCACCCGCCACCCCGAGCGAAGGCGGCCATCCCGGAAAAACAATTGTTTCTCACTCCCTATCCAGGTTTCTCCGCAAAAACACTACAGCCTCACTCGGCCAGATACCAGTCGGTCACGTTCCAGTACAGCTCACCATAAGGCCCCGGCTGCGGACCAACCAACGTTTCAGCGATAACCAGACGACGGCGGGCGGCGAACAAAAAGACGTAAGGTTGATCGGCAACCAACCGCCGGGCCAGGTCCAGATAGGCAGCAGCGCGGCGGGCCGGATCGCAAGCCGGGGCCGTGCGGCCTTGCTCCAGCAACGCGTCGGCCTGGGAGTTGGCGTAAGAAACAAAGTTCAAGCCACCGCCGACTGCGTTATTAGCAGCAGCCCACAGCCAGGTCTGATCTGGGCCGGGCTCCAGCGGCCAGTCAAAGACGGCCACGTCGAAAGTATGGCTAAAGAGATTGTCCAAAAAGACGCCCCACTCTTGCACTTCTATCTGCGCAGAGACCCCCACGGCCCGCCAGTATTGCTGCGTCAGCATGGCGATCCGCTCACGGGCAGGATTTCCCAGATTCGCGCCGATGCTCACGTGCAACCGCTCGCCGTCTTTATCCAGCAAGCCGTCGCCATCGCTGTCGCGCCATCCGGCCTCGGCCAAGAGCTGGCGGGCCTGCTCGGGCGCGTATGCCAACGGTGTGAGCGGCGCGCCCTCCAGCACCCAGTGGGTTGCCAGCCAGGGGGCGTCCATGGGCATGCCCTGTCCATCCAGGGCCACTTCCAACAACCGCTCCCGGTCCAGGGCCAGGGCCAGCGCCCGGCGGACGGTTGCCTCGCGCAGGATGGGATGGTCGTTGTTCAGCGCCAAAAAATGCCACCGGCCAGCGGCGTAGGAGAAGAGGCGAACGGTCTCTGGCAGCGAGACCATCGCCAGACTGGAAGGCAAGCGTGCCAGGTGCGCACGTCCCAGGCTCAAACCCTCTTGCCAGCTCACCGCGTCCGGCGCAACGCGATACGTCCAACCGTCCAGGCGGGGCCGGCCGGCCCAGTAATCCTCGTTGGCGTTCAGCACAAGGCTGCCACCGGCCTCCCAGGCGGCAAAAACAAAGGGGCCAGTGCCCACCGGCCGCCGATTGAACGCCGCCTCGGCCAACTCGTGGCCTGCCAGCAGGTGTTGGGGCAGGATCGGCACGCGGCCCACAGCATAGAGGGCATCACAGCCTGGCTCATCGAAGGTGACAACCACCGTCGCGCTGTCCGGGGCTGTTACCTGGACGACGTGGGCCAGGTCGAAGCGGTAGGGACTCGGCCCCTCGGCATCGCCTGCCACGGCCAGGGTGAAGGCCACGTCGGCAGCGGAGAAGGGCTGGCCGTCGTGCCAGGTCACGCCGGGGCGCAGGTGAAAGGTAAAAGTCCGCCCGTCATCGGAGACTTTCCAGGTGCGGGCCAGGCCTGGTAGTAGCGCCGCCGTCTGGGGGTTCACGCGCAACAAACTATCGAACAGCAGTCCGCCAACAGCGCGTGAAAGATCGTCGTCATCGTCGGCCAACAGCGGGTTGAGGGTGGAAACGTCCGCCAGGCCCACCTCGACGACGCGCCCGCCCATGGGTAAGGGTGTGGGAGTGTAA
>CAYNKW010000060.1:17721-19333 GCA_964397845.1 uncultured Anaerolineae bacterium | reverse complement strand
CTTGCCTAACTTTGTTGTCTGATCACTCTGCCAACAGATACCGGCCTTCTTCATCTCGACGAAGCCGACCTTGTTCATACAGGAGCCCCATAGCCTGTACAACCGCACGGTGAGGGTGATCAGCGTAATGGTCCACGATCTCCATATAATACACTGGTTGAGCTTCTCGCAGGTGATCCACAATCTGGTCCGCCATCTCTTCTGCATTCATGAATGGCGACTCTATCTCCCTAGACACCGGCGACACCCCCCGGCCCAGATAGTCGTCCAGTCTGATCTCGTCAAGGTGCGGGTATCTGATCCGCTCGTAGCGCGACTTGGGGATCCCCTCCGGCATGGTCGCATCGATTCCTAAACGCGTGATGAGCATGGGATCCATGCCTGGTGGAAGGACCGGATCCAATGGCTTGGCACGCCCCATGCCCGGGATGATGATCACATCCTTCTCGACCTGCACCCGAGTAGCGATGGCCCACTCTACCTCCCGGGGATCGAACACGTTGATGTCCTCGTCAGTGACGACAACGTGCTTGACGATCCCCACGTTCATGAGCGCGACGATGGCATTCTTACCAGCGCCGGGGAACTTTTTGATTGAAGCGATGACGTGGAACGCTGTACAGCCCCCCATCGTGACATTAACGGCTACCGGCTCAATCCCTGCTGCCAGCAGGGCCTTGTGTGCTGCCAATGTAGTGATGGGAATGTACATATAGTTGACTTCGTGCGCCATTTGCAGGGTGTAGAGATGGGCGTCACGTCGCCGCGCGACGCGGTTAATGCGCAAGGCAGGATTCCTGTGCATGGAGCCCATCAGCCCGTGGAACTCGCCAAAACGCCCCTCCTCGTGGATCCACCCGCCGGGCAGGAACTCCCCCTCGAGAATGTACTCCGAGTTCGCGATGGCCATTGCATCTACCGTTGCACCCGGGACGAGTTCAACAGGCTCGCCTCGAAACCCACCGGCAACGGTCATCTCGTCTACACCCGCAGGGACATCCATACCAGCGGCCAGAAACTCAAAGGGATGATTACCGATGTTCACGGTCACACCAAATGGCCGCCCCTCGGCATACGCCCGCTTGAGGTAGTTGTGCATGTTGTTCTGGGTGGTCAGGTCAATCGCTAGAGTGTTGCGGTTGAGCAACTGATAGCGGTATACTCCCCAGTTGTGACCCCGGTCAGGGTCTACGGAGCCTGTGATCGCAGCCGAGATGTAGGGCGCACCATCCTGATGGGCCAGAATGGGCAGCGGCAGAGCACTGAGATCCACATCGTCACCTTCGACGACAACCTCCCACGCGGGTGAATCACTGACCACAATGAGTTCCACAGGATGGCGCTGCGCCTCGCGGACCTGCTTCCACGCTTCATCATAGGGGCAGCCATAGGCCAACGCCGTTAGCTCCCGGTCAGCGTACAAACCGCCGACCAGCACCTGGTGCTGGTATCCCTTCGGCCTCTTGAAAACCACCGCCTTCTTGACCTTGGCGATGATCGCGGAGGCGTAGCGAAGGTCTACCTCCTTCTCTATCACCAAGAGCTTGTCATGCCGACGTAACTCTTCCAGATGTTCTCTAAGCCCTGAATTCATTTGTTGTTCACCCTCCTT
>CAYNKW010000060.1:0-17621 GCA_964397845.1 uncultured Anaerolineae bacterium | reverse complement strand
AACACCCTGGGGCACTGGTTCAGCACTTGGACGCTGGTTTCCGTCACGAGCACCGTGTCCTCGATGGCCATGGCGCCGAACGTCGGTGACGTGAGGATGGGCTCAATACACATCACCATGTTGGGCTGAAGGGTGAACTTTTGACGCAGCGTGATCCACGGATTCTCGCATATCTCCAGTCCAATCCCGTGACCGAACGGCTGGATGGTTCTCCCCCGCGACTCTGTATACACGAACTCTATTTTGACGCCTGGTTTCAGCACTCCGATCATCCACTCAGTAGCTTCAACCAGGTGATCCATGTAATCTCTCTGCTCATCCGTTGGTTCACCGACAACGGTCACCCTCGAGTTGTCAAACCCATAGTTCCCGAACCAACCAATAAAGTCCAGGTAGACGAAATCGCCTCGTTCGAGCTTTCTCGCCGTGGTCTGGGGCCAACTGAGCGTGGTGATCTTTTTTCCACTAGAGACGCGCACCCGTGGGATGTAATCCGCCCCGGCTTCCAACGCCGCCTTCCGGGCTGCAAGCTCGATCTCGTATTCGCGCACGCCTTCCCTTGTCGCCTCCATCCCGGCCTGCAAACCTGCATCCGCTATCCTGGCTGCCTGGCGCAAGAGTGCCACTTCCGCCTGGCTTTTGATGACCCGCTGCCCCTCTAACACATCGTTGGCGTTCTCGAACGTTGCCTTGGGCAGGGATCGCACCAGGCCCTCGTAATACTCGACCGGAATGACGTCCAGGCCAGCGATGCCAATTCTCCTGTCGTCGAGTTTTTTCTCTCTGGCGGCCGCCACCACGTCGGTGACCAGGTTGAGCCCGGTTTTGGCGTCACCTATACCGACGACCTTTTCCTCCTCGTAGCCAAAGGGTGATACCAGCACACCCTTTCCCTCAGCGGGCAAGATCAGGGCAGCATGTCCGAGGCCGCTGTGGCTCATCACGTTGGGAAACGACAAATGGTGATTGGTGAGGTAACAGACGTGCCCCTCTCGCTCGGCATAGCTGGAGAAGGCGATTAAGCCATCCAGCTCTCTTTCATGCAGCAGCCACTGCGTTCTTACCAGGCGGCTCTCAAATTCCTCCCTCGGTATCGCCAATGCCCTAGCCATCCTGTTTGCCCCCTCTCTCGTAAACAAGATCTCTGACGACTTCAAACTTGGATAGCGGCTCAAGGGTGATGTCTCCCTCCACCAAAGTCTGACACATCAGGGATGGCTTGCCATTGATGGATAGCGTGCAGCGACGGCATATCCCTTGCTGACAGGCCGCGTGATCGTAGTAGGCCAGGCTACCGTCCAAGTTCTCGTAGATGTAGTCCAGCACCCCAAGGACACTCATGCCCTTGACGACTGGAACCTCATAGGTCTGGTAATATGGCTGCTCGTCAATAAACGGATCGAAACGATAAACCGTGACCTTGATATTCCTCTCCAACATGTCCTCCACCTTTCTGCCTTTGCTCTCTTGCGTCAGGACCTACCCTAGTGGTGACCACCCACGTCCGAGTGGGCCTCCATCATCCGCTTGATCATCTCCAGGTAGGGAATAACTCCCTTCGGAGGCGTCAACGCGGTGATCGTCACCGGGCGTGTGGTTGTCTGCAATTTCCCATCCGTCTGCTTCACGACGATCTCTTTGAGCCAGCGATCGTTGTCCGTGTGTGGGTAATCGTCACGGTAATGAACCCCGCGGCTCTCCGTGCGGGCCAGCGCAGCCTGCGCGGAGGCCTCCAGCACCTGAACCATGTTCTCCAATTCAAGCGCTTCCAACCACTCTTTATTGTATCGCCTGCTTTTGGAAGTGGTAAAGAGCGCCGATAGCTCTGTGTGTTTTACCTCTTCCAAGAAGGCGAGGAATTCCCTTAACTCGCCCTCTGTTCGGATGGGGCCCAGCTTCTCGTTGGCCGTCACCTGGAGACGTTTCCTGAGTTGCGCTGGCTTCACGCCCTCTGCCCGCCGGAGGGGCTGCGCGGCTTTCTCCATCAATTCTCTGACCTGCTCCTCATCCGCCTCCGCCGTTCTCGCTGCGCTGGCATGTTCACCGGCGGCCCGGCCAGCGACCGCGCCGGTCACTACCATCTCGGTCGTGGCAGCCGTGACTCTGTTGGCACCGAACAGGCTCGCCGCACATTCGCCGGCAGCGTAGAGCCCCGGAATGTTTGTCTCGTAGCGCTCGTTGACGGCTATTCCCCCCTCAAAGTACTCGGCTGCGGCGCCTACCTCAGCCCCTTCTCCTTCCTTCAACATTCTGCCCATTTCTGAGAAGTCGACTCCCTTGTACTTCCAACCAGGGTAAAAGCGCATGGTGCGCGCTTCGAATGCTTGCCAGGGCATATCTCCAATTTGATAGTAAACGCCGCCGTGGGGAGACCCCTTGCCAGCGCGAACTTCCTTCATGGTGGCATAAGAAATAAAGCTTTTGTTCCATTCTGTGGTGGTGGCCGTTTGCACCAGGCTCGGGTCATATTCCTCCAGGAAGGACTCTCCTTCGCCGTTCACCAGGGTGCCACCCACGATCAAACTCAGCACATAGGGAAAGATACTCCCGCTCCAAACCGGCGGCCAAAGCAGAACGTTGCAACAAAAGGTGACAAACTCCATGTTCGCCAGCTCTGCTCCGACTCGAAAAGCCATCGCCACGCCATCGCCTGTCAGTTCTCTGGAGCCGGTGACGGGCGTATAGGTCTTGTGCCAGCCGCCGCTCGCCAGGACGACGGCCTTGCTCCTGAACGTGACAAACTCCCCCGTGAAAAGGTCGAGGCCGAGCGCACCCACCACCTGCCCATCTCTGAGCAACAGTTCCAGGATCGTCGTATCCTCTATCGTCTCCACACCGAGTTTCCGCGCCTGCCGGGATAGCGCGTCCATTATCCCGGTGCCCTTGGTAAAGATCGCCCGCTCGTCGGTGAAATTGGGCCTGATTCCCCAATCCAGCAGTTCTCTGAGTCGATCTGGGGCATCGCTGACATAGATCTGAGTTAGCTTTTGATCGTTCAGGAAGCAACCCTGGTGGACGATGTCGCTAAAGAATTTCTGCTTACTATCTCTCGGCTCTCCAAAGAACCCCAGGGCTCTCATCCCCTGGCCATCCGCTGTCAGATCGGCGCCGGCCATGGGACTCGCCCCGGACCTGGCCAGGGAGCCCTTGCTCACGAGAACCACGCTCGCGCCTTTTTCCCGTGCCCCGATGGCAGCCCGGAAGCCTGCTCCTCCTCCGCCGACTACCAGAACGTCCGTCGTAACTACTTTGTCAGTCATCTCGCACATCCTTTCATGATGATCTAGCCATCCACTGCTACAGCCACTGCTCGAGGAAACAGCGCACCTCCGGTCCCCAGATCATCGTACCGTTGCGCTCGAACAGGTGGCCTTCCACATGGCTGACGCCGAAGGCAGGAAACACTTTTGAAGCTCCTCAAGACTCTCTACGCCCCTCCAACCGGCTCCACGGTAGCCTGAATGGCCTCCCCGTCATGCTGGAGCACGATCCACTTTCGCCACTCGGCCAGGGTCTGAGGGTGCTCCTGGCGCAGGTGCTGGCCTCGGCTCTCCGTGCGCAAGAGGGCAGCGTGGGCGACAAGGCGCCCGGTAAGGATCAAGTTTCGGATCTCCAGGGCCTCCATCACATCCCGGCGCGAGGAACAGGAGGGTCCCTCCTTGACAAAGACATCAAAGGCCGCCAGTGCTTTACGGAGACCAGAAGAGGTGCGCACCACCCCAATGCCTTCCCAGGCCGCCTGGCGCACGGCACGCTGCCACTCGGCAGGGGCTGGGCCGTTGCCGGCGGACAGGCACCGTAGCTCGTTTTCAAAAGCCGTGATTTGGTCCTGAGGGATCTTGACGGGGTCGGTTGCCAGGGTGTAAAGGGACGCCGCGCGACCAGCCCGGATGCCAAACACCAGACACTCGGAAAGCGCATTGCCAGAGAGCCGGTTCGCACCGTGGATGCCGGTAGCCGCCTCTCCGACAGCGTAGAGGCCAGGCAGGTCGGTAGCGCCGACAGGATCGATCATCAAGCCGCCGAGACAAAGGTGGGTGGCCGGCACCCATTCGAAGCGTTCCTCGGGCCAGTTCAGGTTCGCGCTGCGCAGTTTGCCCAGGATCTCCCAATCCTCCGCCAGCAGGCGTGCGCGTGTGTCTTCAGGGATAGCCATGCTGTCGTTCCAAATAGGCCCCCGCCCGGCGAGGGATTCCAGAAAGACGGCCTGCACGAGTTGGGCTCGGGTCGTCATCTCGGCACGTTCAGGGTCGTAGCGGGACATGAAACGTTCGCCCATCGCGTTGGTGAGGTGGCTACCAACCGCCATCATGGCTGAAATACCAGGCGTGGCGATGCTCCTTTTGCCAACCTTGGGAATCAACGTGAACTCGTTGAATTCCATGTTGGCAAAGCGAAGGCCCAGAGGCCAGGCCAGGCCATAAGCGTCACCAGTGGTCGAGTAATTGGCACTGGCATAGGGGTAGAGACGAGTAGCGCTGCCGGCAGCCAAGATGACGGCGCGGGCCTGGAGCACGAGTACCTCATCGCTGTCGGTCTGCAAGGCGTAAAGGCCAGCAATCCGCCCCTCTGCGGTGAAGAGCCTGGCGACCATGATTCTTTCCAGCACGTGCACGCGGCGGTGAAAGACCTCTCGCCTAAGGCAATCCATCAGGGCAGGCCCACCATCCTGGGGCGACGCAGTACGGGGTTCGTCGTGGGCCGGAGCAAGGCCGGCGATGATACGGCCATCGCCATCTCGGGCAAAACGTAGGCCAAGGTATTCGAGCTCTGAGGCCCGCCGGGGAGCATCCTCGACCAACGCTTGCACCAGGCGGGGGTCGTTCAATCCGTTCCCCGCGGCGATGGTGTTGGCAGCATGCCGTTCCTTTGCCGCATTTAGGGTGTCTGTGTCATCGCGCGGTTGCGCGAAGGAGAAACCGCCACCCGCAGTACAGGAGCTTCCGCTGCGACCCAAGACCCCTTTATCCAACAAGGTGACGTGCAGGTCATATTTAGCGGCCTCAATAGCCGCCGCACATCCTGCCAGCCCTCCACCGATGATAGCCACATCCGTGTGTTCGATCACTTTGGCTTCCCCACCTTGACCGCGATGGCTCCGACAGGGCAATATTGTTCACAGATGAAACAGTCCACACACTCACGCGGGCGTGCCACCTTGGACTTGGCTGCCTCCGCATCAAAGGAAAAGACATCCTTACCACACTGGAAGATGCAGATACCACAGCCAGCGCACAAAGAAGAATCTATTTGGGGAGGCATAATATATCTTGCTTCTTTCTCCAAATCCTGCCCCAGCGCCAATAGCGCCCGGGCATTGCCGATACACGGTGTCTGGCATGGCGCTACCGGCGCAGGCGCGGGTCGAGCGCGTCGCGCAGGCCATCGCCCAGAAAGTTGAAGGCCAGGACAGTCAGACCTAACAAAGCGGAGGGATAGAGTGCGAGATGGGGGAAGGCACGGAAATACTGCCGCCCCCTGGCGATCATGCCGCCCCAGGTCGGGTTGGGTGGCCGGATGCCGATACCCAGGAAAGAGAGACCTGCTTCCGCCATGATCACGCCAGCGATACCGATGGTGTACTGTACGATCAGAGGGCTCAATGTGTTGGGCAGGATATGCCGTATCATGATGCGCCAGTCGGAGACACCGACGACGCGGGCAGCGTCGACGAACTCCCAGTTCCGCAGGGAAAGGAACTGCCCTCTGATCAAACGGGCGGGGAATGGCCATCCAACGACGCTCAGCACCAGTATGATGCTGAGAGGGCTGGGGCTCAGAAAGGCCACCATGAACACGGCGAAGAGAAAGTTGGGAAAGGCATACATAATGTCCACCAAACGCATCAGGAAGACATCCACCACCCCCCCAAAGTATCCCGCCGCCATACCAAGAAGCACACCTATCGTGATGGTGATCGTCTGTACAATCAGGCCCACGGCCAGCGACACACGCGCGCCATAGAGCAACCTGGCAATGAGGTCTCGGCCTAACTCGTCAGTGCCCAAGAGGTGCTTGGGGGATGGGGGCTGCAAGGCGGTGGAGAAGTCAGGAGCGTAGGGGGAATAGGGCGTGAGGAGCGGCGCAGCAATAGCTGCCATAATAAGAACGATCAGAAACGCCATGCTCCCCCCGGCCGCCTTGTTGCGCTTCAAACGATGCCAGGCATCCTTCCATAGGGAAGCCACGGACTCCACCTCGCGCTGTTGAGTTCGTTGCAAGGCAATCAGTTGAGCCTTACTCTTGCCTGGGGGTTGCGAATCTGTCGAAATACCCATAGCCTACTCCAGTGCCTACTTGGCCAACCGGATCCGTGGATCCAGGAAGCCATAGAGAATGTCCGTAACCAGGGTAGCCAGCAGGAAGGCAACAGACAACAGGACCGTCGCCCCCAGGATAACTGGATAGTCACGCTGCAGCACCGCCGTCACCCCAATACGTCCCAGACCGGGAATGTTGAAGATGGTCTCGATGAGAAAAGTGCCAGAGAAAACGCGTCCAATGATAATGCCAATGATGGTCAGTGCGGGCAGCAGGGCATTGCGCAGGCCGTGGCGCATGATGACGGTGTACTCTCCAAGTCCCTTGGCCCTCGCCGTTGTCATGTAATCCTGGCGGATGACCTCCAACATGGAGGCACGTACCATGCGCGCCAGAAGGGCCATAGGCCCAGCAGCCATGGTCACGGCGGGCAGAATGTAATGTTTGGGCGTGGACAGGCCCGCCACCGGCAGCCAACCCAGCTTCAAGGAGACCCCTACGATGAGGAAGGTAGCCAGGGCAAAACTGGGCAGCGAGATGCCGGCCAGTGCGAAGAACATGGACAGGTTATCTATCCATGAATTCTGCTTCAACGCCGAAATGACGCCGATGGGTACTGCTCCCCCGATGGCCAGGAGGAGCCCGACGGTCTCCCATTTCAGGCTGACAGGAATGCCTTCGGCGAGGATCTCCATGACTGGCCGGCCGATGTAAAAGTAGGAGGTGCCCAGGTCTCCCCGCAGAGCATTCTTGAGAAAGATGAGATATTGAACAGGCAGAGGTTTGTCCAGCCCGTAGCGATGGCGCCAGACTTCGATGACCCGAGGGTCAATGTTTCTTTCGCCAGCCATCAACTCCAACGGATCGCCAGGCGCCAACTGCATAGCCATGAAGGCCACCAGGGTGGCCCCAATCATGCTGACAACAGTAAAAATCAAGCGCTGAGCGATGTATTTGCGCATGGTCGGTCTCCCCTTCGGGGGCGGTATTTCACCCTACGGTGGGGCGCATTGAGCGCCCCACCGTATAAAGCGACGTACAAGAACAGCTACCCGTCTACCTCTCGATCACCACGTCCTTGTACCATAACGGACCGTTGAGGTTGCAGCCGTAGCCTTTGACGTAGGGCTTGACCAGGTAGATGTACTGGCTGTAGCCGAAGGGGATCATCGCTGCCTCTTCCATGGCGATCTCCTCGGCCTGCTGCCAGAGAGCGATCCGCTCGGCCTCGTCAAAGGTGATGCGCGCCTGATCCACGATGGCGTCGAATTCGGGGTTGTCGTAGCCGAAAAAGTTAGAACTCAGCCCGCTGTGCAGCAACTGATGCGTCCATACCTCAGCCGATGGAAAGTCCGCGGTCCAACCGAAGAAAAAGATGTCCCAGGTTTCGCGGTCCCATAGACCGCTGATCATCTCGCCCCGTTCCACGACGTTTACCTCGATATTCAAACCTAGATTCTCGTTGATCTGTGCGGCGACGGCCTCGCACCGAGTGGAATATGCAGTGTAGCCAGTGATCTGGAGAGTGGGGAAACCTTGTCCATCCGGGTAGCCGGCATCGGCGAGCAACTGGCGCGCCTTCACCGGATCGTACTCGTACCCCTTGAGGTTGGGATCGTACTCGGGGATGCCGCGCGGCACCAGCCCCGTGGCAGGTTCGTACGCGTTGAAGAGGATCTGCTCGATGATTGCCTCCTTGTCCAGCGCGTAGTTGAAGGCCTGGCGTACGCGTGGGTCCTTGAACACATCCACCGTGTGCATGTTGAGGCCTACGTATATGAGTTGGGCGCGGGTCCAGAACTTGAGTTCCTTGCTCAGTTTCGGATCCTCGTTGACGTACCTGAGGTCGGGGCCATCCACGGCAGCAATGTCCATTTCGCCCGCCTCGTACTGGGCGAGGGCCGTGGCACTATCGGGGACGACATAGTATTCGATACGGTCCACGGTGGGCCGCCCCAGGAAGAAATCGTCCCACGCTTCCAGGACGACCTTCTCGTTAGTCTTCCATTCCACGAACTTGAAGGGGCCGGCCCCCACCGGCTTGTCTTTCCATGCCGGCTGGCCTTCCACCACGGCCTCAGGTGGCACGATCCAGGTAACGGTCGTCCCCAGCCTCAGCAGGAAGCCTGGATCTGGCTCCTCAGTAGTGATTTTGAAGGTATGATCATCAACCACCTCGACACCGCTCAGTTCCTTCGTCTTGCCATTAAGGATATCCTGGGCGCCTACGATGCTGCCGAGGTAGTCGGGACCTGCCTGGGCGGCAACCTCTGGATCGAGATAGCGCTCCCAGCCCTTTTTAAAGTCACTGGCCACGATGGAACGGCCGTTGTGCCACTTGGCATCCTTGCGCAGGTAGAAGGTGTAAGTGAGGCCATCATCCGAAACCTCATAGCGCTCGGCCAGGTAGGGCACCAATTGGGTGTTTTCATCGTACCTGAGAAGGCCGGCATGCAGGTTCTCGGAAATCCAGCCTGTGAGCAACGCTAACACCAGGCCAGGCTCCAGAGTCCCCTCGGGGTCGCTGGTTATCGGCACGCGGAACACGGTGGGTTCCTTTGGTTCTGGAGTGGCGGTGACCACCTTCTCCACCTCGACGACCCTGGTCACTTCCTTCTCGACGACCTTGGTCTCGACGATCTTTTCGACGACCGGCGTGCCGGCGACGATCTTGGTCACCTCTTTCTCGACCTCAACCACTTGCGTGATGACTTCCTTGACGATCTCCGGCGTCGGCGTGGCACAGGCGGCCAGCAAAGAGACGATCATAATCAGACTGATCAGTAAACCCAGGTGTTTCATTTCTGTCCTCCTTTGAAATGTTAAATGGATCCGAGTCTGCGGATACACTAAACACGAGCATTCTCGCTCGATATCGTGTTCATTTATTTTCTACAGTCTACACTTTCTTTCTAGTATCGGCACCACGCTGAGGATTGCGCTTCCTCCACGAGTCCTCGGCCGTCAGGCTGGGCCTTGGGTGAGTTTGTTACCCAAGGCCCAACAGCGTTACTTCTCTGCCTTGACGTCCCACAGCCCCATGGGGCCACCGAAATTGCAGCGGAAGTTTTGCACGTAGGGCTTGACGAGGTAGATGTATCGGTTGTACATGAGCGGGATCATGGCCATATCGTCCATAGCTATCCTTTCTACCTGGCTCCACAGCCTTGTCTGCTCCTGTGGATCGGAGGTGGACATGGCCTGATCCACGATCTCATCATACTCGGGGTTGCAGTAGTTGGCAAAGTTGCTCTCCACGCCGCAGCGCAGCCATTGATGGAGCCACACCTCGGCAGAAGGAAAGTCCGCCGTCCAGCCTTTCATGAGGAGAGGCAGTTCATCCTTGGCCCACATGGCACTGACCATCTCCCCCCGTTCCATCTGGTTAACCACAATGTCAATACCCAGGTTGGTGTTCAACATCGCAGCCACGGCCTCGGAGGCGCCAATATTCTCCCCGTAGGCGCTTATCCCCAGCGATGGAAAGCCTGCGCCCTCTGGATACCCCGCCTCAGCCAAGAGCTGCTGGGCTTTTTCAGGGTCATACTCAGCGCCTTTCAGGTTCGGATCGTAAGAGGGGATACCTGGAGGCACAAGGCCCTCGGCTGCCATCACGGCGTTACGCATCACAACTTCAGCCAGTTGCTGCCGATTGATGGTGTGAGCCAGCGCCTGACGCACACGGAGGTCCCCGAATTCAGGGACCAGGTCATAGTTCATGATCAAGGCGATCATGCGGGCGCGCACCCAGTAGTGGAGTTCCTCGCTCAAATCGGGATCGGCCTGTAGTCGGTCCAGCTCTGAATGGGGCACGGCCGCGATGTCCAATTCGCCGCCCTCGTACATGGCCACTTCAGTGGTGGCGTCGGGCACGATATAGTATTCGATGCGGTCTATTTGTGGCCGGCCGAGGAAAAAGTCGTCAAAGGCCTCCAGAACGATGCGCTCATTGCGCTTCCACTCCACGAATTTGAAGGGGCCAGCGCCCACTGGCTTGTCCACCCACTCGGGCTTGCCTTCTACCACCGACTCAGCGGGCACAACCCAGGTTGGCGTGGTAGCCAGTCGCATGAGGAAACCGGGATCCGGCTCTGAAAGGGTAACCTTCAAGGTATAGTTGTCCACGGCTTCCACACCTGCCAAATCCGTGGTGTTGCTGTCAATCACGTCTTGGGCGCCGACGATAGCACCCAGGTAGTCAGGACCGACGTTGGACTGCACCTCAGGGGTGAGGTAGCGGGCCCAGCCCACCTTGAAATCGTTAGCTACCAACTTGCGACCATTGTGGAATTTGACGTTATCCTGCAGGTAGAACGTATAGGTCAGGCCGTCGCCGCTGATCTCCCAACTCTTCGCCACGAGCGGAGAAATGCTCCCATCAGCGGCGTAGGTGACAAGGCCAGCATGGAGGTTCAGGGAGATCTCACTGGTGTACAGCGAGAGGAACAATCCCGGCTCCAGTGTCATCGGGTCGCTGGGAATAGCCAAGCGCACAACAACCGGTTCCTTCGGTTCTGGAGTGGCGGTGACCACCTTCTCCACCTCGACGACCCTGGTCACTTCTTTCTCGACGACCTTGGTCTCGATGACCTTTTCGACGACCGGCGTGCCGGCGACGATTTTTGTCACCTCTTTCTCGACCTCAACCACCTGCGTGACGATTTCCTTGACGATCTCCGGCGTCGGCGTGGCACAGGCGGCCAGCAAAGAGACGATCATAATCAGACTGATCAGTAAACCCAGGTGTTTCATTTTGTTCCTCCTTTGAAATGTTAAACTACCCAATCCTCAGATACAACAAACTCCGGTGTCGCTGCCAGACATCATGTGCACTTTGTGTTGTCCTTCACCCCCTTTCTAGCCAGCACGCTGGACCCGCGATTGGGTTACCAGCCTGTAGAACACTCTCGAAGCCAAACCTTGGCCCGACGACCGGCAACGCGTGCGCGAAGCCGCACAGGCCCATCAGGGCAATATCACCGGTTGCCACTCCTCCTGGGTAGACTTTAGGTAGCCGATGAACTCCTCCATGGAGACTTGCTTTTGTTCATCCCCCAGAAAGCTGAGAAAATGCATGGTGAACTTGCCGCCGACCATGCGGTTGATCTCCTGTATGACCTCAACAGTTTCCAAGGGCGAGACATTGCCGTAGAACTGACCAGCCACCGTTCCTGCCCAGCGGCCATCCTGCGAGAAGGAAAGCAGGGAATCCCAATTGCCCGTCGCCGGATGGTCGGTGGCGAAGAAATTGACGATGCCATCGTCTATGACGAATTCGCCGTCGCAGGAATGGACGAAGTGATGATCGCGTGCCCCGACGCCGCCTCGGTTAAAGTGGGTGACATGGTGTTCTACGCCGGCCAGATCGAGCGCCGGGCTCAAGTTCATGGCCTGGCTCACACAGTGAGCCCCCCCCTGAGTGCGGTACGCATCGTCAATGTCATACTCGAAAAAGCAACAGCCCCACAGGTGCCCCCAGGCTTCCAGGCGTCCCGGTTTCTTCCATCCGCGTTCGTCCTCACGGATCACTCCGACGTGCTTCAAATATTCTTGCCCCAAGGCGCGAATGCCCATCTCCTGTGTAGGAGATTCCAGGATCAGTGCAGCCAGATAGGCTGTAGCCGGGCTGAGATAGCTGGCGTAGCGGAGGCACTCTTTGAGGACGCCCATCTTCAAGGAGAGCGTCCAAGGGTCGAAAGCCTGATGAGGAAACACGCGGTCCCAAACCTCGGCAAAAACGAACTTGCCCAGGCCCTGGGCACGGGTAGCAACGAGTGTGGCGAGGTCGAACTGCTTTTCAGTGGTCAGTTGAGTGATCTTGCGCAGCCGTCCAAGCTGCTGGTGCTCCCATGGATCCAGTGTAGGCACGCTGACGTCAGTGGTAAACGCCTCAACGACCTGCGCCAGAGCCGCGGAACAATCAGTGTCATCACGCTCCATCAAGGGATACCAGGCCACCTGCTCGTTAAAGATCAGAATAGGATTACCGCCGACCTCAGCAACTTGCTTCCCTTCCCGCGCCGACCAAAGTTGTCCCTCGCTGCAAAGGTAGGCAGCGCCATCATCACATGCGATGAGAAAGAGGGCCTCCTGCGCTGCACCGCCCTCTTTGGCCCGAAAGTATTCATGTTCAGCTCGTTCCAAGGGCGTCAGGCGGCGTTCCTTGTCCTTGAGCGTAACGCCGAACGGTTCCATGCGCCGGTCCAACCAGGAGAAGAAGGGATAGCCTTTGGGGTAGAGGTCCACCTCATGGACCACTTTGTACCTGCTGGAATGTACCCTTGCCATGGAAAGCGGTTGTCCGACATTCTCGCCGGCCAGAATCTTGTCGGGGAAATTCATCATGTACATATCAGCGACGTACTCGGTCTCGTAGGCTTCCTGGAAGCCGTCTACTCCCTTGGCAATCTGCCAAAAGAGATCGTCGCCTCTCAAGTAGACTTCAGGATAACGCACGGCCAGGATGCGACTGCCATAGACGCCATACTTTTGATAGGTGCCCTCCTGTGCATTGGCTAGTACCTTCTCCCAAGCAGCTTTGTGTATTTGGTGTGCATGTCTCATCTCAGATAGTCTCCTTATAGTAACCCTCAGTAGCGTCCTAACGTCCCAACCGCTAATTTTCCGGCCTTTAGAACAGCGCGGATGCAGGAGCGATCCTGCAACACCTTGATGTCGGCCAGTGGATCGCCGTTCATACCCAGTTGCGTCGGGGGCAATGGGACAGATATTCGCTTCCCGTCTCTGTGATCAGAATATCATCCTCGATGACAAAGGTGCCCAGTTCGCTGACACACATGGGCTCGATGGCTATGGTCATGCCCGGCTGCAGGAGGAGCTCATTGGTCGGATCCAGCAGGGGTTCCTCCCTCAGCTTGCACCCTATGCCGTGCCCCGTGCCGTGGGCGATGCCCGTCAGCCCGAACTGGGCTGCCACCTCATTGCCAACTTCCCTCAGACGCCTGGCGGGTATGCCCGGGCGGGCAGCTTCTTTAACCGCTTTTGTAGCCGCCAACGCGAACTCGAGCACGTTGGCTTGTTCTGGAGTGGGCTCTCCCAGGAAAATGGTGCGCGAGATGTCAGCGCAGTACCCCCGGTAAGAGGCCCCCAGGTCAATGTAAACGGGTTCGCCACACTGGATCGGGCGTGCGGTGGGCGAGGCATGCTTCCAGGCCGCGCGCGGTCCGGCGACGACAAGGGGCATAAAAGCCACGCCATTGGCCCCCTCGAGGAACATCACCCGCAGTATCTCAGCCGCCACGTCCTTCTCCAAGACGCCCTCGCGCACCATCTCTACCGCAGACTGCATCGCGGCGTCCGATTGGCGCACCGCCTCGCGGACCTTTTCGATCTCCAAGGAGCTCTTGACGGCCCTCAAACCCATGAGCACAAAAGTGGCATCCTCGATCTCCAGACGAGGATTGTCCTCACTCACCCCCTGGTAAACGGAGGTAGGCAGGCCCGTTTCGCCGACGATGCCCAAGCGACGCTGAACGTCGTGATCATGGAGTAGACCAAGGAGATCATCGCGCACCTTGAGCAAAGATTCAGCCCCCCTGGAGGGGGAGCAGACGTCTTTCACCCATGTGGCGCACAGATTGTAGCCAGGCACCTCGTCGTGCAAAACCAGCGTGGCCTCGCCCCGAACCGGCAAGAAAAGGAAGGCATTCCCAATGCCGGGATTCCAATTGGCAAGCCAGCGGACGTCGCCGGGGTGCCCGGGGTCGCCGCAGACGATCAGTGCCTCCAGGCCCCTTTCGGCCATCAGCGCTTGTGTCTTTGCCACACGATCTGCGTATTCCTGAGCAGGAAACGGCAATTCCAGGCAACGTTGACGGATCTGCCAAGCGTAGGACCTGGTCAACCAACCTCTACGAACATTGTTATGCTGCTCATGTCTCATTGTGCCCTCCCAAGGTATGCGTGATGGCGCTAGCCGGGATGCTCCGCCAAAGCGGCCTCGTACTCCTCCCGGGCAGCCTGCACAAGATCAGGATCGGTCAAAAAGTCTAACGCTGTCAGGGCGAGACCCTTCGCTGTTTTGAGCATGGCCCGGTAGGCGCGTTCAGTGTTGGCGGCGGCCGCGGAAATCTGTGAGTGCCAGGGTATGTCCCGATCGGTGATAGGGAACGATCCCGCACCGGTGGGCACTACGTAACTCACATTGCCTATGTCAGACGAAGCCAAACCAGGGCCGGGCTTGGCCGGAGCGGTGAAGAGTTCGACCGAGTCGAAATTGGCCTTTATCTGCTTGGCGATGGTATAGTTAGGGACCACCTCGTCGTAGGGTATGTCAGAAGGGGTGAATTCCAGGCGGGCGCTGGTGATCAGCGCCGCGCCCTCGGCGATATGGCGCACCTTTTCTACCAGTTCTTCCCGTCCGGCTCGCGTCTCCGCGCGGATCAGAAACTCGGCCTTGGCATATTCAGGGATCACGTTCACCGCATCGCCTCCGTGTCGGATGATGCCGTGGATGCGAGCTGAAGGTTTGATGTGCTGGCGCAGGGCGTTGATCCCGCTGAACGTTTCGAGCACGGCATTGAGGGCATTGACTCCATTGTGCGGGTCGCGGGCAGCGTGAGCGGGCTTGCCAAAGAATTCTACCTCGACCCCCCGGCAGGCGAGCGAGTTGCCACTGCCGGGAACGGTGGGTACGGAGGCGTAAGAGGGATGCGGGTGCGTGCCCAGGACGATATCCACGTCTTCGAAAAGCCCTGCTCGCACCATGTAGACTTTGCCCCCCTTTCCTTCCTCGCCGGGGGTGCCAAAAACAACCACCGAGCCAGGCACTCGATCCAATACAGCCTGAGCACCGATACCCGCGCCGATGGTTGCCCCTGCCAGGAGATTATGCCCACAGCCATGCCCTACGACGGGCAGCGCATCGTATTCAACCAGAATACCGATGCGCGGATGTCCCTCTCCGCGCTTGCCGACAAAAGCTGTAGGCAAGCCAGCAACTCCTTTGTCAACCGTAAACTCGTGTTTCTCCAGCGTTTCAACGCATCTGGCCGAAGCCTTGAATTCTTCCATGCCCAACTCGGGGTTGGCATGGATAAACTTGGCCAATGCGACGAGTTCTTTGCTGGCCTCATCAACAGCGGCGATAACCTTCTGATGCAAGACCTCTTTGTCACTCATAGAATATCCCTTTCCTTTTCAGTCTCTCACTTTACAAATCTGGACGCGGTGGTCGTTGCGCAACAAACGCAGCATCTTTTCCTCGCCGTACAGGCCCAGGGCCTGGGTGGGACAGATTTCCACACAAAAAGGCCGTCTTCCAGCAGCCACACGAGCCTCACAAAGATCACACCCATCCGTAGCTAGTGGGATAAAGTCCATGGCCAGTTCACCGTTCACCTCGTATGGGCCTATCGTCTCCACATGGATCCACTTCTCGCCCTCTGGCAGGTTATGTTCCTGCTTGCAAGCCACTTCGCAGGCAAAACACCCCATACACCGTTCCAGGTTTACGATCAGACCTCTTCGCTTTGCCATCCTTCTATGTCTCCATCCTGCGCACCCTGCACAGGAACGATCGGTTCCCCGTTGCGCCGCAGATCGGATCGCGCTCTTTTTCCGAAGTGATCACGTTGGGCAGATCCTCCTGGCCAGCGTAGGGCTCTCCGTAGCCATGGGTGACCATGACCAGCCGAGGGTGGATTGTGGCCTTGACTCTAGCCCGTACCCGGATGCTTCCCTTGGGTGATTCCACAATCATCCAATCACCATCCTCAATGCCCAGTTCAGCAGCCGTACGGGGGTGAATCTCCCCAAACGGGTCGGGTTCGATCTCTCGTATCCAGGGCAATGTGCGAAATTGCGTGTGGGTATGGATGCCTAATTTCAACCCCGTTGAGCAGATGAAAGGATACTCCTCGGCCAACTCTGGAGTGTGTACAGGGCTGGCAGCGGGTTCCACAAATGTAGGTAGCGGGTCTAGCCCGTGTTCGGCAAAGCGAGAAGCTACGAACTCGATCTTCTTGGAAGGGGTAAAGAACCCTTCACGCTCATACTTGCGGTAGAGTTCTTGGGGCTGGTATTTACGCGCATATCCACCCGGATTTTCACAAAGCCAGGCGACGTTGATGTTGTTGGGGGCCAGCTCCCAGTCGAAAGCATCGGTCACTTTTTCCCAGGGAAAGTATTCCTCCAGTCCCACCCGCTGCGCCAGGGAGAAGATGAAATCCAGGTCCGACTTGCTCTCGCCCACCGGCGGCACACATTGATTCTGCATGGCGATTAGGTTGCCATCAGCGAAGGGGCGATAGCGGTAGTAGAGGACCAAATCACGCTCCAGGAAGCTGGCAGCGGGCAAGACAATGTCCGCTATCTGCCCCGTAGCGGTGTGATACAGATCATGCACCACCAGCAGATCGGTCGTTTTCAGTATCTCACGTATGGTATCAGCTTCCGAGAGCACGGCAACTGGGTCGCCCCCTTGCACGATGAGGGCCTTTATGGGATAAGGTTTCCCCGTAGCAATGGAATCGGTCATTTCCACACCCGTCATGGTCAGGCCCTGTCCATAGTAGAGCGGGTATTGGAACACCGCACCATTGTTAAATTCGGCCGAACGATCACCCCGAAGCTGTACATCAACGAACGGTAGCGGAGGCATCAAAATGCTTCCCCCCGGTTCGTCCACCGTGCGGAGTAGGGCACGCAGGATCGAGGTGGTACGCACAGTCTGCACTGTGTTAGTATGCTGATCCAGGCCATTGCCATCTACCACTACAGCCGGCTTGAGGGTAGCTATCATGCGGGCGGCCTTCCTGATCTTCGCGGCCGGCACCCATGTGATGGGCTCCACCTTGTCGGGCGTGTAATCCTGGACAAATTCCTTCAGCCGATCAAAGCCCACACTCCACTCACCTATGAAATCGGCATCATAGAGTCCTTCCTCTATGACAACCTGGACCATGGCCAGAGTCAGCGCCCCGGTAGTTCCAGGACGTGGCTGCAAAAACAGATCCGCCTTGGCGGCTGTATTGGTGAACCTTGGATCCACCACGATCAATTTGGCCCCACGCTCCTTGGCCCAGATGATACGCGGGGCATAATTGACCGGAGAGGTATAGACCGGGTTGTACCCAAAAAGCATCACGCAATTGGTGTGCTCGTAATCGGGTTCAGGAAAACCGCCAAAAGTGGCAGCATGGGCAATTGCCCGGGGCGCGAAGCAGAGATGGGCATGGGTAAAGATGTTGGGGGAACCCCAGGAGTTCATAAAGCGGATCACATAGTTGTAGTTGGTCACCCAGCCAGGGGCCTGTCCCCTATGGTAACCTACATACTCGGGACCAAATTTATCGCGGATGGCAAGTAGCTTCTCAGCAATTTCGTCCAGTGCCTCATCC
>CAYNKW010000059.1:0-19369 GCA_964397845.1 uncultured Anaerolineae bacterium | reverse complement strand
TCCGGGTACATCTACGGTGTATTGCGGTGACGCCCGCCATCTGGCGTCACTGGTCGAAGGACCAGTAGATTTCGTGATCACGTCGCCTCCTTACCCTAATGAAAAGGACTATACCCGCACAACGCGCCTGGAACTGATTCTGCTGGGCTTTATCCGAGCAAAAGGCGACCTTCGTCAGGTGAAACAAGGGATGTTGCGATCTCACACCCGCAACATATACAAAGCGGATAACGATTCGGCTTGCGTGGCAAACATTCCCGAAATTCAAAAAGTGGCCGAGGAGATCGAGCGCCGGCGAATTGAACGCGGAGCCACCGCTGGCTTCGAGCGATTGTATCATCGCGTAGTAACAGAATACTTTGGCGGGATGTACCGGGTATTGGAGCAATTGCAACAAGTCACGCCGCGGGGCGGAAAGCTCGCTCTGGTGCTGGGCGATCAGATGAGCTATTTTCGCGTGCCGATTCGCACTGCCAGATTGTTGAGCCTTGTGGCGCGTCGCATGCTGGATTATACAGAGGTCGAAACGGTCTTGTGGCGCACCCGGCGCTCCACTGCCACCCGCATGGACATCAAGGAACACATCCTGATCCTGGAACGGCAATGAAATGTGCGATAAACCGGTAAACACCGATTCACAGTTCGCCCTCGTCGTCCATGCCACCCACGAGGCGGGACTCAAACTGGGCGGCATCGGCGCCGTCCTCGACGGGCTATTGAGCGCGCGCAGTTATCTGGATAACGTCCGGCGCACGGTGCTCGTCGGCCTCATGAACACGACAGACAAGGCCGAGATGGAGCGCCTGGCTGCGCCGGGCAACCAGTTGGAGATCCGCTACTCCAGCTTTCACCGGGTCAACCAGGTGGGCGCGGCGTTGATGGCGGCCCTGGCAAAGATCGAAGCTGATTACAACGTCTGTATCCTTTACGGCGACCGTGCCTTTGGCCATGCGCGTCACGAGGTGCTACTGGTGGACGCCGGACAGGTGAACGAGGACAAAGTCAACCTCTTCAAAGATCGCGTCTGGTGGCGCTACGGCATCCCCTCAGACCGCTACGAGCATCATTGGGAGTACAGCTATTACCTGAATGCCGCCGCACCTTCCTTCCTGGCTTTGCGGGCACTCGTAGGAGACAACGACGACCGCTCGCGCCGGTTTATCATCGCCCACGAGTTCATGGGCCTGCCGCTGGTCTTTGCCGCCACCCTCAACGCGCCGGGCGAGTACTGCTCGATCTTTTATGGCCACGAGGTGGCCACCGTTCGTCCCATCGTCGAGGATCACTTTGGCCATGACACCATGTTCTACAACGTCATGGCGCGGGCGATGGCCGAGGGCAAGTCACTGGAAGATGTCTTTGGCGATCAGTCCGGCTTTTACAAAAATGCACTCCTCAGCGCTGTCCCCGAGTGCGATAGCATCTTTGCCGTGGGCGATCGAGTCGTTGACGAGATGCGTTTCCTCAGCCCTGCCTTCGCCAAAAAGGACATTGATCTGGTCTACAACGGTGTACCCAGCTTTAAAATCCCCCTTGAACAGAAACTGGCTTCCAAGCGGAAACTCCGACAGTATGTCGTCAACCTGGGTCTATTCGGCGCGCCGCCCGATTTCGTCTTTACCCATGTCACGCGGATGGTGATCAGCAAGGGCCTGTGGCGCGACATTCGTGTGCTGGAACACCTGGACGCTGCCCTGGCCGCCGAGGGCAAAACGGCTGTGCTCTACGTTCTCTCCACCATCATCCCCACCGGCCGCTCCTCCAAGGATGTGTTCGGCATGGAGAGGAAATATGGGTGGCCGGTCGTCCACCGCGAAGGCGTGCCCGATCTTGTCAATCACGAAATTCCTTTCTACCATGCCGTCGTCGCCTTCAACCAGGTGGCGCGGGCGACGCGCATCGTGTTTGTCAACCAGTTCGGCTGGAGCCGCGGTCGCTGCGGTGAGCGAATGCCGGCCGACATGGAGTTCATGGACATCCGCAAAGGCAGCGACCTGGAATTCGGCCAGAGCATCTACGAGCCGTTCGGCATCGCCCAGGTGGAGCCGTTAAGCTTTGGCGCGCTCTGCGTCGTCTCTGACGTCTGCGGCTGCGTCGGCTTTGTGCAGCGAGTCGCTCCGCCCGACCAGCGCAACGTCATCGTCGCCGATTACACCACGCTGCCGCCTGGCGTCGCCGAGGGGGACTATCGCGCGGCGTTGGGCATCGGCCAGCCGCAGCGCGACGCTGTGGAAGCGACCACCGCCCGGCGCGTCGCCGCCGAGATCCTGGATTGCCTGCCGCGCACGCCAGGGGCCAGGGCGCGGATGATCGAGATGGGCTATCGCATTAGCCAGAACATGAGTTGGGAGGTGGTCGTTTCGGACTATTTGCTGCCTGGTCTGAGGCGGGCGGTCCATGTGAAATAGACAACCGCGGGTGTTGACAGCCTCGTCTTCACGTGGGACACCCCGGCACCTGTGCAGGACGTGGTGATAGAAGCAGCTATCCCCGCCCCACAAATCGCTCCAGGACATCGCATACGACACCTTGGCGTTACCGCGAGGCAGAGACGCATGACCTTTTTTGGGGAAAGCACCATGAGAACACAGGCGATCATCATGGCCGGTGGCCGGGGCACGCGCCTCAGCATCCTGTCGCAAAAGCGGGTCAAACCGGCGGTGCCCTTTGCCGGCAAATATCGCATCATTGACTTTGTCCTCTCCAATTGTGTCAACTCGGGCATCTTTAACGTGGGAATCCTCACCCAATATCGGCCCCACTCACTCAACGAACACATCCGCGCTGGCCGCCCCTGGGATCTGGATCGAGAGCTTTCGGGCGGGGTTACGCTGCTTCAGCCCTATCAGCGGTACGGCGGCGCCCCGGATTGGTATCGCGGCACGGCCGAAGCCGTCTTTCAAAATCTGAACTTTGTCCGGCGTCACAAGACCGGCGCCGTCTTGATCCTGGCGGGCGATCACGTATACAAGATGGACTACAATTCCCTTCTCCAATATCATCTGAAGAACCAGGCCGACGTCACCATCTGTGTCATTGCCGTGCCCTTAGAAGAAGCCTCCCGATTCGGCATCCTCGTCACCGATGACAGTGGGCGCGTGCTCGAATTTCAGGAAAAGCCACTGAGGACGCGCAGCACCCTGGCTTCTATGGGCATCTATGTTTTCCGCACCGATATTCTGGCCCACCGTCTCACTGAAGACTCTCGCCTGCCCGGCTCTACCCACGACTTTGGCAAGGACGTGTTGCCCCGCATGTTGGCCCTTGGCGACCGGCTCTATGCCTATCCTTTTGAAGGTTACTGGATAGACGTGGGGACCGTGCAGACCTATTGGGAAGCCAATATGGATCTCTTGCTGGCCGACCCGCCTTTGAACCTTCTGGACCGCAACTGGGTCATCCACACTCGCAGCGAGGAGCGCCCGCCGGTCAACATCCGCACCGGCGCTACTGTGTCTCACAGCCTCGTCACCGACGGATGCGTCATCGAGGGCCAGGTGGAGTACTCGGTGCTCTCCCCTGGCGTGCGGGTCAGAGCTGGCGCGGTCGTCCGCGATTCTATCCTCTTGACCGACTGCGAAATAGGAGCGGGGGCCATCGTGGATCGGGCCATCCTGGACAAGAACACCGTCGTTGGCGAGGGGAGCCGCATCGGTTTTGGCACGGATTACACGCCGAATCGTCTCAATCCCAAAGACCTGAACACCGGCATTACCCTGGTGGGCAAAAACACCCGTCTGCCAGCCGGTCTTCGCGTGGGTCGCAACTGCGTCATCTACAGTGACCTCACCAAAGATGACTTTCTGAGCGACTTTATCACCAGCGGCCAGAACGTCGACTTCCAACCACCTGACCACCTGACCGCCTAACCCTTCAACACACCGACGAAAGGAAACGCTCCTATGCCCCGGTCTCTCTATTTGATTCTGGTCATTCACAACCACCAACCAGTGGGCAACTTTGACTTTGTTTTCGAAGAGGCCTATCGCACGGCTTACCTGCCCATGATCGAGGCACTGGAGCGGCATCCGGCCATCCGTATGGCACTGCACTACACTGGCCCCTTGCGCGACTGGTTGGCCGAGCACCATGCTGGCTTTTTGAAGCGCGTGCGAGCTCTGGTGCAGCGCGGTCAGGTGGAGATGCTGACAGGCGGCTACTACGAGCCGGTGCTGGCTGCCCTGAGCGACACCGACAAGCTAGGCCAGATCCGCAAGCTCACCCAGGCTGTGCACGACGACTTTGGCTGCCAGCCTGCCGGCGCCTGGCTGGCCGAGCGGGTGTGGGAGCCACACCTGGCCAAACCACTGGCTGAAGCCGGCGTGGAATACACCATCTTGGACGACACCCATTTCAAGTATGTCGGCCTGGACGCCGAAGACCTTTTTGGATACTATGTCACCGAAGAGCAGAACGCCACCTTGAAGGTTTTCAGCACCAGCAGGCACCTGCGCTACACTATCCCCTGGGCCACGGTCGAGACGACCATTGAGTGGCTTCGCTCTCAAGCCGAAGAGACGCCCACCGGCCCGTTGGCTCGCCCCAAAGCGGCCACCATGGCAGACGATGGAGAAAAGTTCGGCCTATGGCCTGGCACTCATCGCCTCTGCTGGAGCGAAGAAAAGTGGATGGAACGCTTCTTTGAGGCCGTCGAGTCCAACGCTGACTGGTTGCACCTCATCACGCCAGGGGAGTACGCTGCCCGCTTTCCATCGCTGGGGCGCGTCTACCTGCCCACCGCCTCCTACGACGAGCTGACCGAGTGGGCGCTGCCGGCCGCGCTATCGGGCGAAATCGTGCGGCTCAAGCGCCGCCTGGAGGAGGAAGGCCGGCAGGACGTGCTGCGCTTCGTCAGGGGTGGCTTCTGGCGCAATTTTATGGTCAAGTATCCCGAGGTCAACACCTTGCACAAAAAGATGATGCGCGTTGGCGAGAAAGTGCACCGCATGGTCGGCAAGGCCAAGTCGTCGGCGTTGGATCACCTTTGGCAGGGCCAATGCAACTGCCCGTATTGGCACGGCGTCTGGGGCGGCATTTATCTGTTCCACATACGGGCCGCCAATTTCGAGCACCTGCTGGCTGCTGAGGCGATGGCCGATGCCGAGCGCCACGGCGACGGTCCCTGGATCGCCTGGGCGGCCGACGATTTTGACCGGGATGCTATCCCCGAAATCCTGCTGGAGAGCGATGCGCAGAACCTCTACTTTGACCTGGCCGAGGGCGGCAGTTGCTTCGAGTGGGACTGGCGCGCCAAGCGCTTTAACCTGCTCAACGTGTTGAGCCGTCGTGCGGAGGGCTACCACGATGAACTGCGTCAGGCTGCCGAGGAAGGTCGCCTCTGCGTCCCTGGTCACGATGAGCGCTTGCCTGACGAAACGGTCGTCCGCGTCAAGGAACCTGACCTGCACCAGAAACTCACCTTCGACCGGTACCGGCGGGCCAGCTTTCTGGATCACTTTTTGCAGCCGGATGTGACGCTGGAGGCCTTTGCACGCTGCGAGTACGGCGAGGCGGGAGATTTTGTGGGCCAGCCCTACGAGAGCGCAGTGGAGGAAAGCGAGGCTGCCTTGACCCTCACGCTAACCCGTGACGGCCACGTGTGGCAGGGGCCGCGCTTTGCGCTGCTGCGGCTGGAGAAGCGGATCGCTTTGCGCGGCGACAGCACCAGCGTGACGGCGACTTACACCCTCACCAACATCGGTGATTGCCCCGTGGAGACTCGCCTTGGGGTGGAGAGCAACTGGGCCATGCTGGGCGGCAATGGTCCCGGTGCTTATTACGCCGTGCCAGGGCGCGAGAACGCCGCCCTTGATTCGACCGGCGAGATAGAGAAGACCCATTCATTACAACTGGTGCTCGAGTGGATGTTGATGGACGTGCGGCTGGCGTTCTCCCGACCGGCGACGGTGTGGTATTTCCCGATCGAGACCATCTCTCTTTCCGAGGGTGGTTTCGAGCGGGTGTATCAGGGCTCGTGCGTGCTGTCCCATTGGCCGGTGCGCCTGGCGCCCGGCGAAAGCTGGTCGGTGAAACTGACCTTTGATCTGCGAGAACTGCCAACTGAACAGGACGCAGATGAACGTTGATTCGCGCTGAACGACGGCGGCCGCTTTCGCTTGTGATGCAAAATCAGAGGCCGGTCAATCGTCGATTGACCGGCCCCGGGGCTTGGTTCATTACCGGCAGAAGTGGCCCTGGTCGTAACGAACCCTTGAGACGTTATTAGAAGCTGTAGACGAAGCGGGCGTCGGAATGTGAGGTTCAGGTAGAGAAAACGAAATCCAAAAAGAAGAAAGAAGTCGGCGTCGAGGTCGTCCGCAGCGCCCTGTATAGTATACCATACTTTAGCCTCTCTATGTGTAAATTTCGCGTAAATTTCCTGATCAGATCAAGCAGACATCTAGGTTGTGGTTTGCTCATTCTTTGTCGGCCTCGTTCTCCAAGGCAGCCCTCAGATTGGCATAGGTGTCGTCGAGCCATTCAGGGATGACACGGGTCTCAGCCAGGACAGGCATAAAGTTGGTGTCCCCTTCCCAGCGAGGGACAACGTGGATGTGGACGTGACTCTCAATGCCTGCCCCTGCCCCCCGCCCGATGTTGATGCCGATGTTAAAGCCGTGGGGCTGCATCGCCCGGCGCAGCAAACGCAGGCTCTTGCTGACGGTAGTCATCATTTCGGCCTGCACCTCAACCGGCAGGTCTTCCAGGCTGGGCACGTGGGCATAGGGAATGACCATCAGGTGGCCGTTGTTGTAGGGATACAGGTTAAGCACGATGGCACAATGCGTGCCCCGCCACACCACGTAATTTTCTGCGTCTCGGTCTTCGGTCAGCTTGATGCAAAAGATGCATCCCTCTACTCGTTTGTCTTCCTTATCGCTCAAGATGTATGCCATGCGCCACGGCGTCCAGAGCCGTTGGAAATGTTGGCTCACTTTTTTACACCTGTTCCGCTGCCTCTAGCATGGCTCGGATGCGGCCCAGCCGCTCCTCGCGATCCCGGACGAAACGCTCAATGCCGTCCAGCAGCCAGTCCGGCGAGAGGTGCGCTTCTTCGATGATTTCGTCTACCGTGCCGCCGGTGCGCCAGCGATTGTCCCAGTCGGCAGAGAGAGCGTATTCTTCATTGATCTTGCAAAAGACCCAGTCGCTCATCAGACGGCGGGCCTGGGTAGTGACCGGCATGGAGTCCAGTCTATCGGCCAGCGAGAGCACCCGGTTGCGGTAGTTCTCTGGCTGCAAGGTAAACAGCTCTGGACTGATGGCGGCCACGATCTTGATGTTCAGGCTGTGGTTGTCCAGTTCTGGTAGGATTTTGACGACGTTGGCCATGGCGCTAGTGCCCTGGACGATCGCCGTGCCCCTGCGCGGCTTGGCGGGGTCGTAGTCGCGCACGATGTAGGCTCCTTTGGCCGCAGCAAGGTGAGAGGGGATGCCCAGCGCAGCGCGGTCGGGGATCTCGACGGACGGGCGGGTGAGATGCAAGGCGATGATGGGCGCGCTTTGCTTCAGCGCCGCCCCCAGGACAACCGGCACTTCGTTGTGCTCCCAGGGGTGGATGTTGATGATCTGTCCCTGGGGGAAGAGTTGCGTCACACCGGGAGAAAAGATGCCAAAGTGCGTGCGCGAGTCATCGGCTGTCTCCGGGCCGGAGTGGCCAGCTATCCACACTACCTTGCCTACCCTTAACTGACAGTCCTGCGCCAGTTGGCTAAAGAGCCGCAGCGGACCGTATTTGAGGTAGACGAAGGAGCCATAAGTGGAGCAGCTACCGTAGAAGCCGTCGAACTCTTGGTAGGGGTTCTCGGCAAAGTTGACCGTGGCCAGGCCCACCATGATGCCGGCGTTAGTGAACTCGGTGATGGTCTGAGGCAGCAGCACGCCCTCGGGATTGTTTTCCCGTTCGTACCAGCCGTAGCCGGGGAAATCGTCCCACGGTTTGGCAAAGCCCGATATATTGGTCGAGTCTGCCAGGTCGGCCGAGCAGGCCAGGAAGAGGGGACGGTCGTAATGCTGGTGAGCGAAGGCGTTGACCCAGGCCCCCCATTTGGCCAGAGCGCGGCGGTTGGCGATTTTGGTACCTGGCGCGACGTACATCTCGGGCGGGTAATTCTCATAGTCATAAAGCCGCTCATCGTGGAAGGGGTTGGTCCTGGTGCTCAGCCGGAAGGAGGGTATCCCTTCCGGCACCGAATCGCCGAGAGCCACCAGCGTGTCGGCCAAATAGTCTACCAATTCCTGGTCGCTGTGGAGGATGCTCATCACCACCTTGAGGTTGGCCTCGAACTGAGCCCGCAGCGCGGCCGGATCGGTCGGCGCTGGCTGGCCAAAGCCCTCGAACTGGACGCCGTACTTTTCGGTAAAGGGGGCCTTGGTCTGCCAGAACAGGTCGCTGTTGAGGGCGTGAGGGCTGCCGTGGGACTTGTTGTCGTACTTGAGATAGCCCCGGCCCTTGCGGGTCTTGACCCAGGTGACGCTGGGCACCTTGTCAGGGTTACTGCCGAAGAACATCTCCAGCAGCGCGCGGGTCACTGGCCCCCACTCGTTGCCTTGCTCGGCGCCAAAGACGCGCCAGCCGTAGGGCTTGAACCAATCTTTGGGCGTGCCAGGCACCACCTCGCTGATCCGGTGATCATCAATGCCAAAATCGTTCCAGTCCACGATATAGTACAGATTGTCCAGGCCCAGGCCCCAGGCGGCGTTTTTGGTCTCGTGGCTGGCGCCGGGGGTGAGACCACCTTCGCCTTCCAGAGCAATGACCTTGATGCCCTCGGCGCCAGCGCGTTTGAGGGCCAGCGCTTCGCCGGCCGCCGGTGGGGAGCCGTGTCCAGAGGGGCCGGTGTTGAATTTGAGGAACAGGGTCTTGCCTTCCATCTCGGCGTGGCCGGACAGGCCGCCGTTGTGCCGGAAGGTGAGCAGGTCTTCCCACAGCGCGGACCGGTCGTGGGGAACGTAATAGCGGGCATCGCCGGTCTGCCGGTACTTGGTTCGCATCGCCTCATCCAGCAGGGTAAAGGTGCAGTAGATGAGCGGAACGGTATGCCCGGCGATGAGGATGAACCGGTCGCCGAAACGTTTTTCGGGATGGCGAATGTCCCAGCGCATCACGCCGCTCAGCAGCGTCACCATCAGCGCGTGAAGTTTGGATCGCGATCCGCCAGGATGCCCACTCTGACGGTAGTTGAGGATGATGTCAATCAGTTGATCGATCATGTCGGCGAGTTTTTGCCACTTGGGAAAGTGGGCAAAAAGTTCTTGGAATTTGGCTTCCAGATCAGTCTTCATTAAGCACTCTCCTTTTATTACCATTATATTCCGAGTGTGTGGGAAACAAATAAGCCTCACCCCCTGCCACGCAACGACTTTCAAGCGGGCCTTGTCGCCTGATTGTGCGGCCAGAAGGGAGGCTGTGCAGTGTCCATTGAGGAATACATCCAGAAGTTGATCATGCTCGCATCCCTTGGGGTTCGCCTCGTTGCGGATTCCCAGCAGGTCAATGCCGCATAATGATACACCATTTAACTGCAAATCGCAAATCCCACATTCCACATCGCAGAGGAGACTTGACGGGTAGGGCTTTCCCAAAGTAGGAGCCACCATGCTTTGTGTCATTCTGAGCGAAGCAAAGAATCCCGTTTTCGATGAACGAGACCCTTGGCACAGCATTTCGTCACTTTGAGCCTACTTTGGGAAAGCCCTGACTTGACGGGAGGGGCTTTCTGTGGTGTAATTAGGGAGGGAGGTTGGCAGTGAGTGAATTGTCGGTGGAGAGCATCAAGGCAGCGTTGGGGACGGTGTGGGTGGGCCAGTGTGTGGTCTACTATCCTGCCATCGGTTCGACCAACGACGAGGCGAAGCGGCTGGCAGAGACGGGCGCACCGGAGGGGACGCTGATCATCGCCGATCATCAGACGGCCGGGAGGGGCCGCCTGGAGCGGCAGTGGTGGTCGCCGCCGGGAAGCAGCTTGCTGCTGTCGCTCGTCTTTCGACCGGCGTTCCTGTCGCCGCACCAGGCCCACCGTCTGACGATGGTCTGCTCGCTGGCCGTCTGCGACGCGGTGGCGGAAGTGACCGGCCTGGCAGCAGCGGTCAAGTGGCCCAACGACGTGCTGGTGGATGGGCGGAAGGTTTGCGGCCTGCTGGCCGAGTTGGGCATCGCGGGGTCGCAGTTGGATTACGTCGTGGTGGGGATAGGGATCAATGTCAACGTGGATTTTGAGGACGACGATTTGCCGGTGCTGATGGCCCCCGCCACCAGCCTGAAGGCAGAGGCGGGCCGGGAGGTGTCGCGGCTGGCGGTGCTGGCAGCGTTTGTGCGCTACGTGGAGGCGCGCTACGAATGCCTGCGGGCCGGGGCGCTGCCCCACGAGGAGTGGCAGGCGCGCTTGGTCACGGTGGGCCAGGAGGTACAGGTGACGATGCCGGGCCGCGTGCTGACCGGCTTAGCGACCGCCGTGGACGCCGACGGCGCGCTGCTGGTGCAGTGGCCCGATGGCGAGGTGGAGCGAGTGTTGGCCGGTGACGTGACGCTGAGGGGCGATGGTTAGTTGGTTGATTGGAGGGGCGGGCATGAGTGTGGAGTTTCGCTGGCAGGTGGAGAATGAAGAAGAGGAGTGGCAAGCGCCGGCATCGCCGCCCGAACGGCGGCGGCGATTTTCATGGCGGGTCGTGGGCGTCCTGGTGCTGCTGCTGGCCGTGGGGGCCGGGATCGCGGCGGGGCACTTTTGGTATCAGGTCCGCCAGGGCGAAGCGCGTCTCAGGCGCGAACTGAGCACCGTCGCCAACCTGGAGGCCCAGGCGTTGCGCGACGGTGACCACGAGACGTTTCTCTCGCTGCAAGACCAATACGATATTACCTGGTACACTCGCCAGAAGAGGCGCATTCCGTCGTGGAATGGCTTTGCCGCCCCGGGACTGGGTCAAGAGGCGAACCTGCTTGTCGTTGATGCGTCTTTGCTGCCGGCCGAGAACCGCGCCTGGGCAGAAGTGGTCTGGACATTAGAGGACGGCGCCTACCGCCGGGTGCAGTTCTACCGCCAGGCAGATGGCTACTGGCTGCGGACAGGCGTGCGCCGCGAGTATTACGGGGAGGAACGCACTCGCCAGACAGCGTATTTCGCCTTCAAATACCGGACTCGCGACGAGCCGACGGTGGCCTGGATGGCCGGGCAGTTGGAGGCGTGGTATGATGCCGTCTGCACCGATTTTGGCTGCGACGACGGCAGGCGCATCAACGTCCTGATCACACCCGAGGACAAGACTGGCAAGGAGTTTCGCCCGCCGTATGGGTTTACCCTCAGCTCACCCCGGCTGCGCGGCGTCCGCGAGGATGGCGCGCCGATGCCGGAGGAGCGAGAGGAACTGGCGCGCATCTTGATCTACCTGCTGGCGGCCCGGCAGGCGGATGACCTCGATGCATGGAGACAGCCTTACTTGCTGCCCCAATTCGTCAACTGGGAGATGCGACGGCTGGGCCTGATTGACGAAAACGCGCCACCTACCCCTGTACTGGATCGCGTGATGGCGGCTCATGGAATAGAGGGCGTGCGAGCGTTGCTGGAAGCCATGGAGCAGACGACCTCGGAGGGCGAAGCGCTGCGCCTGGCACTGGGTGTGGGGCTGGAAGACCTGGACATGGTTTTCGGTCAGTACCTGGCCGCCCTGCTGGCCGTCGAGCGGCAGATGATGGAATGGCAGAGGTCCGGGCTGGTCGGTCCGACATCCGTGTCCCTGGCCCGGCAAACCTTCAACGCTTTGCTGGCCCAGGAGAGGGGGAATTGGCATAACGGGAAAGTCACGGCCTTCCGGCAGTGGGGCGATCATCAGCCGGGCACTTATGGCTACTATGATCCTAAAATACCCTTGAGCCATCCCGTCGTGGATCGCTGGGAGTTGTTCGACGATTCGACGATCTGGGCTGAGGTGGCCTATTCGGAAGAGAGGGAGTACCCGGAGTACCCCTACGGAGGTGCCATCCGGCGGATAGAATTCTTCCGCCGGGTGGACGGTGCCTGGCGTCACGCCCCACCCGACGGGCGATTCCTGGGCGACGAGGTGGTGCTCCAGAGCGAGCACTTTCGCCTCGAGTGCCACCAACGAGAGGTGGAGTTTATGGCGAGCGAATTGGTCCGCCTGGAATCGCTGTACCGGCAGGTCGCCGATGGCTTTCAGACCGAGTTGCCGTCCGGTGAGCGGCTGGCTATCCGGATCGCCTACTCACAACAGGCGCCGGCCTGGCCTGATTCCGAAGTGGTGCAGCTACCCTCTCCGTACCTTTCGGCGTGGAGTGGTGAGCCAGGTGCGAGCTACCTTGCCGACCACGTTGTCGGCCCGCTTTTCGACATGCTGGCAAACCGTTCTACCGAGTTTGCCAGACCGACAGGGCCTCGGACAAGGTGGTGGTGGGAACTCGTTTGGGGTACTTGGCAGTTAGAGATTTCCGATTCCGAGCTTGGCGATTTGAAACTTTGGTTACTCAAGGTGGAGCCTTTTGCCTCGGCAGTGAGGTCAGATGAGTTGATCCCTCTGTCTGAACTGGAGGTGACTTTTGGTTCCGAGCCTCTGCCAGACGGCTGGTTTCTCAGTGACTGGTTTCCCAGTGACTGGACAGAAGATGAGGCGTTTTTGTTTTACGCGGAAGCCAGGACTATAGTGGGCTATGCAGGAAAAGCCTATGGTTCCCAGGCATTTCCTGCGCTGTTGAAATCGTTGCCGGAGGCGGATTCGATAGAGGCCTGGCTGCAAATGGCCCTGGACGTTGACCTGGAGACGTTCGAGGCGGACTGGCGGGCCTGGTTGAGGGAGCAGGTGGCCCGGTAAGGGGAGGCTCTCATGTCTTCTAGGGTGTCCTTGCTCATCATGACCGGCATCGGCAACGGCAGCCAGGCAGAACTGATGATGGCCCGCGCCCGCCAGGCGATCACACTGGATGTGGTGAGCCGTGCCCTGGATGCCGGAGTCTTTTGTCAGATCATCGTCTCGACAAATTCCTCCCAGTTGGCGGCTGCGCTGGCAGACAAGCCGGTGCAGGTAGTGATGGATCCGCCTGGCGAGGCGTTCCACTTTGGCCGGTGGCTGCAGCAGTTGGTGGATCGGTTCGGCATTGAGAAGCTCTTTTACATGGGCGGCGCCAGCGGGCCTCTACTGTCGCAGGATGAGATGGTCCGCATGGTCGAGAGGGTTGACCAAGAAGACGAGTTTCTCATCACCAACAATTTCTACTCCACGGACTATGCTATCTTTGGCCCGGCCCGGGCTTTGCAGGCCATCGAAGCGCCAGAGTTGGACAATGACCTGGGGTGGCTGTTGGTGCGCCAGGCCGGCCTGAAGAACTACTCGCCGCCCCGGAGCGCGGCCACGCAGTTGGACGTGGATACGCCCATTGACCTGATGACGATCGAGGGCCACCCGGACGTTGGCCCGCACCTGGAGCAGTATTTCCAGGAACTCGATCTGGATACTAGTCACATCCAACAGGCGGTGGCCTTGTTTGTGGATCGTGCAGCCGAGGTGTTCATCGCTGGCCGGGTTTCTTCAGCAACCTGGGCCTACCTGGAGCGGGAGACGGCCTGCCGGGTGCGACTGCTCAGCGAGGAGCGAGGCATGCGGGCCAGCGGTCGCCAGGCGCAGGGCCAGGTCCGTTCGCTGCTCGGTTTTTACCTGGATGCCGTAGGGGTGGAGGCGTTCTTTGCCCGGCTAGGCGAGTTGGGCCAGGCGGCTTTCATTGATAACCGGGTCATCCTGGCTCACTGGCGCCTCTGGCCAACGGATGCCGATCGCTTCTACGCCGACCTCCGCCAGCCGGAAAATATCGAGAATCACCGGCTGCGCGCGCTGGTTGAGGCGGCTATGGCTGCTCCTATTCCTGTCGTCATGGGAGGACATTCGCTGGTCTCAGGGGGGCTGTACGCTCTCCTGGAGACGGCCTGGGCCACTGGTGGTGTGGATCTGCCTTATCAGACGGAGCCGTTGGTCTGGGCTTAACCTGCCATCTTTAAAGTGGCAAACGGCCCCCTTCCCCTGTTGAGCGATGGGGGGAGAAGGGGCCGTTTCCTGGTGATGCTTTCCAACCTTACAACCTTAGTAAGCTCCATTGCCCCGAAGGACAACGCCGACGGTGTCGAAAAGGGTTTTGATGTCTTGCCAGATGGTGTAGTTGCGAATGTAGTACATGTCGAGCCGGATACGGTCGGGGTACGAAAGATCGCTGCGACCGCTCACCTGCCACAATCCGGTGAGGCCGGGCTTGACCGTCAGGCGGTTGTGCTGCCATTTGCCGAACTTTTCCATCTCAGTGCAGGTGATCATTCGTGGCCCGACGAGGCTCATCTCACCGCGAATGACGTTGATTAGTTGCGGCAGTTCATCCAGGCTGGTCTTGCGCAAGAAGTGACCCAGGCAGGTGATGCGAGGATCATCCTTGATTTTGCCTTTCTCTTCAAATTCCTTCCTGAGTCCTGGATGGCGCTCCAGATATTCGTCCGCGTCAAGGCGCATGGTACGGAATTTGAAGGCGTCAAACTCCTTGCCCCCCGCCCCGACAACCCGCCGCCGGTAGATGGCCGGTCCTGGCGAGTCCAGTCTGACGGCAATGGCGATCAGGAGGAAAACAGGGGCCGCCAGGATAATGCCTGGGATGGCCACGGCGTAGTCCAGCGCTTGCTTTAGAAAGGCATCTATGCCGGTGGTCCGCAGCTTGTTGAGCGTGATGAGTGGCACGTTGCCCGCTTCGGTCACGCGCACGCCGGTGGTGTAAAGCTCAAAGGTGCCCGGCGAGAGTCTGACAGTCGCGTCTCCATTAGTGCCGAAAGCACGGTAGATGCCCAGCAGCGTCTCGCGTGACAGGGCTGTGGGGGCCACGATCAACTCATCTAGGTCATACTGGCGCACCATCTTTTTCAAGTCGTTGATGCGGCCCAGTATGGGCAGCTTGCTAAAGAGGCTGTTCAGGGGATGGGTGTCATCCACGAAGCCTATCACGTCTATGCCGGCTGTGGTAGCGACTTGGAACTGCTGCCGGATGGCTTCGCCCTCCTCGTTGGCGCCGACGATGACGACCCGTTTGCGGAAGAGGCCCTGTTGGCGTAGTCCGTAAACCAGATGGCGGAAAGCGAAGCGATGGAAGGTGATGATCGAGATCGAGAACCCCCAGGCGGTGAGCAACCAGCCACGGGAAATGTGTACATCTATGTTGCGGAACAAGAAGCTGTAGAGCACTACCGACATCAAACCCAGGGTGACGGCGTTGATGATGCGGACATATTCCGTAGTGCCGCCAAATAGATACTCCGGCTGATATAAGTGGTATAAGGCAAAAATGCCCACCCAGATGGGAATTAAGCCAAAGACCAGACGGGAGTAAAAATGGGCAGAGAAATCGCTGTAGTAGGGCCACCAGGGGTTCTTGAAGCGCAGGTAATACGCCAGAGCCAAACTCATACCGATAAAGAAAGCGTCCAGGATGGGGAGAAAGGCCACTAGATAGCGAATGTTACTGCGCCAGGCTTTCTGCTGTCTTCCGACGGCCAGGTGGTGCCCACCGAGGACTTGGTTGGATGTAGACTCTATCACGGGTGAGTGCCTCCATGTTCTTGGATGAGATTGCTATGAATGGGATTGCCGTCCGTACTAATAAACAGTATAAAGACTAAAGGTTAGAAGGGCGTAAAGAAACGGTTAGAGTTTAGTAAGAAAAGAGCCAATCCTCAAAAAGTCTTCGTCGTATGATGCCCTCTTGCGGTGGATAAGGTGGATATGATAAACTATGGTGCCCCAGAATCATTGGAGAACAGCGTCTTGCGTTCAGCACAAGGAGGTCCTTATGTTTTACGTCAAATCTGAGGTGGCCGACGCTTTAGCCGCTGGCCAGCCAGTGGTCGCGTTGGAATCTACACTTATCAGCCACGGCTTGGCCTATCCTGCCAACCTCGAGATCGCCCGCGAACTGGAGAAAATCGTGCGGAGCGAGGGAGCTGTGCCGGCGACGACAGCCATTCTCGATGGAAAGCCTCGGATAGGTCTGGAAGATGCCGATGTGGAACGGCTGGCGCGGGGGGCGAATGTCCGCAAAATGAGCCGCCGAGATATTCCCGTGGTCGCTGCTTTCCGGCTGGATGGAGCGACAACCGTGGCCGCAACCATGTACCTGGCGCACAAGGCCGGCATCCGGGTTTTTGCCACGGGGGGCATTGGCGGCGTACATAGGGGACATCCCTTCGACATCTCTGCGGACCTGCCCGAGTTGGCGCAAACGCCGGTGATCGTGGTCTGCGCAGGGGCCAAATCCTTCTTGGACTTGCCCTTGACCCTCGAGTGGCTAGAGACGCATGGCGTCACGGTGTTAGGCTATGGCACGGACGAGTTCCCCGCTTTTTACTCTCGTGCCAGCGGATTACCAGTCGACGCGCGGGTAGACACGCCAGAGGACGTGGCGCGAGTGTGGTTCGCCAAGCAGGAGATGGGATTGACCGGGGGGCTCCTGGTTGCTGTTCCGGTGCCAGCGGGCGCCGAATTCGTGGCATCAGAGGCGGAGTTGGCTGTCGAGGCAGCGCTGGCAGCGGTCGACGCTCAAGGCATCACCGGCAAGGCGGTGACCCCCTTTGTTCTGGCAGAAGTGGCCCGCCGGACCGAGGGACGCAGCGTGCGGGCCAACCTGGCCTTGCTCCAGAACAACGCGCGGATGGCGGCGCACATTGCTATATCCTTGGCGGCCGAAGCCTGAATGAGCAGTCCGAGGCTGCCGGTCCCCCAGTAATTGTCGACATAACGATTCTGATCGGTGAAAGGAAGGACTTGCCAGTCCAAGCTGTTAGCGATGAGCGATCCGCTGATCCTCTGTACGTTTGGGCGGTGACTTGGCGGGTAACGAATCAACAGGTAGGGGGTGACTGAGTCAACCATGCTATATCTAGTATGTATCGCGCAGCTTCCGACGTGGGCGAGGGACAGGCTCTGTTCCATTGTTCGTGAAAGTTTTTTCGTGAAGTGCTTGACATAGCAGATGAATTGTGGTATAATGGTTAAACTTGCTATCGGCACTTCACCCAATTTGCACGGTGACTGCGAACGGCGAATTGGGTTTTTTGGTGTATCCTCGTTACTCATTTTCATTCGGGCGGTGGGTGAGTTAAACTCATCTTCCTAAGCCTGGAACGCAATTAGCTGGCGTCTGGGTGGCGGGAGAGTGGACATCTTGGTGGGGAACGGGCGTCCGTAGTTATTAGCTCCTTACATAAGCGGTCGGGCGGGAGCCAGGCGTTCCCATGGTTCAGGACAGGATGCCGCAAAGCCTGATTGACCGCGTCAGTCAATCATCCCCATTCATGTTGTTAAGGTAAATCTTTGAATCTGCAATAAGGCGCAACCTGGCGGTCCTCTGAAGGTCGGTGGAGGTTGGGTAGGGCCATCGTTTACAACTTGCAATCTTCAAAAGGAGCAGTGTCTCTGATGAAGTCCTATCGTTTGGCACACAAGTCTTACGCCGAGATTCCCGATGTGCACCCTCTGCCCAACTTGATTGAGGTGCAACTGGAATCCTTTGAGTGGTTCAAGGAAGTAGGTTTGGGCCGGTTGCTTCGGGAAATCTCGCCCATTGAGAGCTTTAACAAGAACCTGCAACTGCATTTTATGGATTATCGCTTTGATGAACCAAAGTACACCAGCACTGAATGTCGCGAACGGGATGTGACCTATGCAGGGGCGTTGTGGGTCAAAGTTCGCCTGATTAACCGGGAAACGGAAGAGATTCAGGAATCGGAAGTCTTTATGGGTGATTTCCCACTGATGACGGAAACTGGCACTTTTATCATCAACGGCACAGAGCGTGTGGTGGTGAGCCAGCTTATCCGTTCGCCGGGTGTCTACCTGGACGCGGAGGAGGATCGCACCACCGGGCGCATCATGAGTCAGGCGAAGCTTATCCCAGACCGGGGCGCGTGGATGGAGCTTGAGACACGCAAGTCCGATTATCTCACGGTCAAGTTCAACCGCAAGCGCACCGTGCCGGTCACGCTGTTCCTGCGAGCCATGGCGGCAGTGGACGACAACATGAGGGGAGACATCCTGGTGGAGGGCACCGACGAGGAGTTGCTATCCCTCTTTGCGGCTGTGGATAATATGCCGGATCATCCCTATATAGCCACGACCATTCGGCAGGAACCGGCCTGGGAGCCGCGCGCGAGGCGAACCATCGCTGAAGAGGCGCTGCTAGAGTTCTACCGTCGTATGCGGCCCGGCGATCCGGCAACTTTGGAAAATGCGCGGGAATATCTAAAGGATCAGCTCTTTGAGCAGCGACGATACAACCTGGAGAGAGTGGGGCGTTACAAGTTGAACCAGCGTCTTGGGTTGGACATTCCATTGGACCACCGGACGTTGACCAAACTGGATATGGTGAAGGTGGTCGAGCGTATGATCCAGGTCAACAACCGGGTTCGGGATCCCGATGACGTTGATCATCTGGGGAACCGGCGGGTCAAGACCGGGGGTGAGTTGATCCAAAACAAACTCCGGGTAGGGCTGCGGCGCATGGAGCGCGTGGTGCGGGAGCGGATGAGCATTCGCGATCCGGAGATGCTGACGCCGGTGGGCCTCGTCAACGTCCGGCCGGTGGTGGCTGCGGTGCGAGAATTCTTTGGTTCCAGCCAGCTTTCTCAGTTCATGGAGCAGACCAACCCGTTGGCGGAGTTGACGCACAAGCGGACGCTGTCGGCTCTGGGGCCAGGGGGGCTTCGCCGTGAGCGGGCCGGGTTCGACGTGCGCGACGTGCACCACTCGCACTATGGCCGCATCTGTCCCATTGAGACGCCAGAAGGCCCTAACATCGGCCTCATCGGTCGTCTGGCCACGTATGGGCGGGTCAACGAATACGGTTTTATCGAGACACCATATCGCAAAGTCATCAAGTCGGTGCCCAATGAGTTCGAGCAACTGGTGGGCAAAACGTTGCGCCAGCAGATTGTGGACCCAGAGAGCGGTGAGGTAGTGGCCGAAAACGGCACAGTGGTCACAGAAGAACTGGCCCGGCGGATCGCCACCTTGCCGTCGGAAGCTCCTATCCACATCCAGCCTACGGTGACACATGAGATCGCTTACTTGTCAGCAGACGAGGAGGATCGGCATACCGTTGCCCAGGCCAATGCTCTGCTGGATGAGAAGGGGCAGTTTGTCCGCGATCGGGTCTCGGTGCGTCGCAACCAGACATTCCTCTTTGACTCTCCGGACAAGGTAGATTATATGGACGTCTCGCCGAAACAGATCGTGGGCATTTCGGCAGCCTTGATTCCTTTCTTGGAGCATGACGATGCCAACCGGGCGTTGATGGGCTCCAACATGCAACGTCAGGCCGTGCCCTTGATCACGCCGGAGGTGC
>CAYNKW010000058.1:13982-19617 GCA_964397845.1 uncultured Anaerolineae bacterium | reverse complement strand
AAGAGCTTCTGAAAACTGTCGTGCCTCCCTAACAACAGTTAAGAGGGAGACTATCGAGCTCCAAGACGTGTCATTAAACGGCTCACTCTTGCACTGGTGCCTTTTATTTTACCATATACTGCAACATTTGTCTGTCAGGAAAGTTTGACAGTTGATGTGGGGAAACCTTGACAGTTGATGTAGGGAATCGGGGAGCTGCCTATTCCAGCGGGGTCAATCCGTGCTGGATGGCGAACTTGACGAGGCCGGGGAGGTTGCTGATGCCCAACTTGTGCATCAGGCGACTGCGGTAGGTCTCGACGGTCTTGAGGGAAAGGGAGAGGATGCCGGCGATCTCGGCGCTCGATTTACCCTCGACGACGAGTTGCAGGACTTCCCGCTCGCGGGGGCTGAGGCGCGCCAGCGGGCTTGTTGTTTCGGTGGTCTGGCGCTGGCGCACATAGTCGTCAATCAACCTATCCGAGATCTTTTCGCTCAGGTAGCGGTGGCCGGCGTGAACAGCGCGAACGGCATTGACCACCTCAATGCCGGCCGATTCTTTCAGCAGGTAGCCACGCGCTCCGGCCTGCAATGCCCGGAAGACGTGTTCGGTCGTGGAGTGCATTGAGAGGATGATAACCTGAGTAGAAGGGCAGGCCTGGCCAATTTCCCGTGCTGCTTCGATGCCGTTCAGCTCGGGCATGGCGATATCCAGGACCACAACGTCGGGGCAGAGCCGCGCCACCCGGCGCACTGCCTCACGCCCGTTGGCTGCGTCACCGATCACCCTGACGTCGGGTTGTGCCTCCAGCAGGAACCGCAGTCCGTCACGAACCACGGCGTGGTCGTCGGCCAGGAAAACAGTGATGCTCATCGCTCCATCTCCACGACGACCCGCGTACCCTGCCGGGGGTCAGACTCAATGCGGCAACGACCGCCCACTGCCTCGGCGCGCTCGGTCATGGTGAGCAGCCCCCAGCCCCGACCTCCATCGGGCTCACCCAGGTATGCAGGGCTTGTCCTGAGCGTAGTCGAAGGGTCGAAGCCGATGCCGTCGTCGGCGACGACCAGGCGCAAGGTTCCACCGTCCACCTCCACCGTCACCGTCACTTGTGTGGCCTGCGAGTGCTTGGCCACGTTCGTCAACGCCTCCTGTGCGATGCGGAACAAGGCATTCTCGACGCGCGCGGCCAGCCGGGGGACGGGCTCCTCGCCCTCCACGGTTATGGCGATGTCTGTCCGACGTGTGAACACTTCTCCGTACCAGTGCAGCGCGGCCACCAACCCATAGTCGTCCAGCACCGGCGGCCGCAGGTCGGCCATCACGTCGCGAATTCGTTCGGTCGTCTGCTCCACCAGCGACAGCGAATCATCCAGGCGGGAACGCACCAGGACCCCTGCCTCATCAGGCATCTGCGCCCGAACGATTTTCAGATTGATGCCCAGAGCGGTCAGGTTCTGCCCCACCTGGTCGTGTAGCTCCCGCGCCAGTCGCTGCCGCTCGGCTTCTGTCACCTCGGCCATCTGTGCAGCCAGGGCGCGGAGGCGCTCGGTGTACTGTTGCAGTGCCTCTTCTGCCCGCTTACGCTCGGTGATGTCGCGCACGGACTCGATGATTCCCTGAAAGGTGCCGTCGGCCCCCCATAACGGCGAGGCAATAACCTCGAGGTATCGCCGCTCTCCGTTTGCCAGGCAGCGTTCGTGCACCACCGTGACCAGTTGACCCGACTCGCGCACCTGTCCCAGGGGGCAAGGGTGCCCTATGCCGTCACAAGGTGTCTCGCGCCGGTCCAATACTTGATGGCATGACAAAGGTTCTGATGCGCTGGCGCCTTCGGACAGAAACTCACGCGCGGTTCGATTCATCAACTTGACCCGATAATCTGTGCCGATCACCATGATCGACTCGGCCAGGCCATCAATGACTGATTGCTGAAACCTATGCGCCGCTTCCAGCGCCTCCTCAGCCCGCTGGCGCTCGGTGATGTCGCGTATGAGCCTTAACACCGCGAAGAGACCGACACTAGCGATCAGGACCATTTCGGTGATTGCCTCACGCCAGTTCATGGGAGTCTGTGGCGCGCCCAGCAGAAAGTGAGGGAGATCCACGATTTCATCCAGCCACGTTAAAATGCAGAGCAGAACGAACATACTGGCTACGGGTAGCCACATTTTCCTCTCTGAAATCCCTCGCTCCACCCGCTTGCGTTGGGTTTCTGGTGCTTCCAACATAAGTTGCTCTCTTGTCTTATGCTCATCTTTAATCTTGCACCTCCTCTGCCCGCCTGCGCACGGCAACGGCAGATTCCAGTTCTTTTATGCGGGTCTGCAGTCTCTGGTATTCGTTATCGGATACTTGGACCATTTCATCGGGCATGGTGATTGCCTGCAAAACACAACCCGTCGCGCCGGGGCTTGCACTTGACCCTTGGTCAAGTACTTGACGGCGGACGGGCTGTTGTGGTACAATGTGTTTGCTGTGGGCGTCCAATCCACCCCGGCCATTATAGAGTTGCCAGTGCGCCTGGCGCTTTGGTATGCAGCCAAATTGCGTCTGCCTGATACCAGTAACGAAAGCCGGACGACGGATTGAGGACGCATGGCGCATGGCCGAGATGACTGAACATGCCGATAAAACCGTGCGGCTGCTCAGCGGAGGACGCCGGACGCGGCGTGTGCGTTGGCGTGGGCGTTATCTTTGGCGTGGGCGTATATGTCGGCGTCGGTGTTTTGGTCGGTTCGGGCTGGGGCATGGGCGTAGGTGCCACCGGCATCCACTGAAAGTACCACGTCTCACTGGGTGGACTGACGGCTCCTACCACGTCGTCCCCTTTGCCCTGGACGATGATGACCCGCCAGTAATAGTCTCCTGGATGATAGTACTCTGGCCCCATTTCCCACCAGTTCTCTTTCGTCCAGTAGCGGCCTCTCAGTTCTTCATCTTCTTCCAGTCGCAGTTGGACTTCGCACCAGTGATCTTTTGCCAGGGAGATAGGAATCCATAACAGGTTGATGCTTTGCTGCTGATCGAAACCGAATACCTGGTTCGAGTATGGATCGAGCAGCTTCGGCGCCCGGTAAAGCTGCGGCAGAGCGACCGTGGGCTTGACGGTGGGCGTGGGGACTTTGCCTTCTCGTGGGATGATCAACTCTTGACCAATCTGCAACGTGATCGGGTCGGTGATGCCGTTGGCTGCCAGCAACTCCTCAACGCTTATCCCATACAGTTGAGCAACCGTCCAGGGGTTCTCCCCTTCCTTCAGAACGTGAATGATAAGCGTGGGCGTAGGTGTAGGTGTAGGAGTAGTGGTAGATGTGGGAGTACCCGGGGCTTTCCCTCCCCGCGGGATGATTAGCTCTTGCCCGATCTGCAGCGTGCTTGGGTCAGTGATGCCGTTGGCTGCCAGCAATGCCTCTATACTTACCCCATATAGCCGAGCGACGGTCCAAGGATTCTCCCCTTCCTTCAGAACGTGGACGATGAGCGTTGGCGTCGGTGTTGGGCTGTGGGTGGGGGTCAGGCTGGGCATGGCCGTGACCGTGGGTGTCGGCATCGGTGATGGCGTGTCCGTGGACTGGAGTGTTGCTGTGACAGTTGGCGTAGGACTTGGCATGAGTACAGGCGTACTGACGGGCAGATGCGTTGCTGTGTCTGTTCCTGCCAGGATCGCAGGAGTAGAGACAGTTGCCGTCCTCTCAGGCGATGGCATTGGCATGGAACGGCTCCCTTTCCCCCCCAGCCCTATCATCAACCCGACTGCCACGAGCAGCAGAGTCAGTATACTCAGCGCTCCAATCCACACGGGTACGCGCTTTCGCTGGCCTTTGGCAGCCGGCCGTCCTTCGGGTATTACGATTGTGCTCCCCCGGAGTGGGACAGCAGAAGATGGACTACGCTGCCGACCCACGATCGATAGTTCAGCCGCCTTAAGTGCCTCTGCCATCTCGTCAGTGCTCTGCCAGCGCTCCGAACGAACCAGCTCCATTGCTTTCATCACTACTGTCTCGGTCTGCTGACTCAATTCCGGCACTGTGGTTCGCAATGACACAAACTTCTCCGGTGTCGCCGTGCGCAGCACCGAGGTCGGTGGTAACCTACCGCTGAGCGCATGGTACAGTGTGGCTCCCATACTATAGATGTCGCTACGCTCATCGGTGTGCTCTGCGTCAGCCTCGAACTGCTCCGGTGGGGCGAACGCAGGCGTTCCCATCCCTCGCATCACCGTCTTGGTGTACGGGTCATTCGGATCCCACAACTTGACTAGCCCAAAGTCTACGAGCACAGCCTGCCCATCGGGGCGGATAATGACGTTGTGGGACTTTACGTCACGATGGATAACCCCCTGGCTGTGACAGTAGGCTAGCGCGCTCAAGAGTTGGTCGGCCCAGTTCAGAACTTGCGCCTCTGGTAACGCTCCCACCCGGTCAACTAGATCCGCCAGGCTTTCTCCTTCGACAAAGTTCATCACCAGGTACTCGGAGTCATGATGTGAAAAAAAGTCCGTCACCCGCACCAGACTGGGATGATCGAGGCGGGCCAAGACCTGCGCTTCCCGCTTGAACTGGCGGCGCAGTTGGGTCAGTGCTTTCGGGCCGAGCCTCGGCTGAGGGAGCATTTCCTTGACGGCGACAGGAAGGTCAAGGCGGGTGTCCCAGGCCCGATACACGGACGCCATGCCACCTCGATCCAACTCGGCATTGATGCGATAACGATCCAGCAGTATTTCATCGACGGCCAGGGCCATCTTGTCTTCTCCTCACAACTGAGATGCCTCCAGATGCGCCATACCGTAACCTACCGATGCGGATGATCCTCTGGAGAAAGAAGCCCCGTGAGTGGGTCTGGCCTAGATTCGGACGACAGGGGCGACCGTGGAGTGCACCAATTGGTGTGCTGCACATATCGCAGAAGTTGCTGCTTGGCCCCAACTGTGTATCACAATGCGGGCCAATCAACATTCCAGGCTGCTGCGGAGAGGCAATTGGGGGAAGTAACGGAAGTGTGCTCAGCGCCGCGCTACAGCCGTCGTAGAAGGCAGCACCGCGCATGACTTGTGTGCCACAGGTTGGGCAGTTGGTAGCTATTATCGTAGTGCCGGGTTCGGCTTTGACCGGCAGTTGCGGTGCCGCAGGTGCAGCACTTCTCATGGCAGCACCGCACCGATCAAAGTAATCGAAACTATCGGGCTGTTGCGAACCATACTTTGGACGTACAGCCATGAGATTCCCCCCAAGAAATGTGCTGCAAAATCGGCTAATCTTCAAGTCCCAGGTTGCTTTCGACGTTTCTACGGCACACCTCCCTCGACTAGACCACGTCCCACGCACTGAACACTGCATGTAACGAACTCGAAAGCAAACTTGGAGCGATTATAACATAAAACATTGACATTGTAAAGCCTCAGTGTAAACACCGTGGCTCTCTTTGTCTCACATAGAACCCATGCCCACTTGCCCCTGGCCGGCTTTGGGAGTACAATATGAGCGGTTAGGTTCCCACTTGCCTAACCGTTGCTGGGGCAGGAGTGGGCAAAGGCTATGTGAGAGTTAGTCGGTACGTGACGCTTTCAATGAAACGAAATTCAGTAGATACTCGCAACAATCTTGACCAAGGAGTGAATCCCTGATGCCCGCACATCCTATCCTGACCACCATT
>CAYNKW010000058.1:0-13882 GCA_964397845.1 uncultured Anaerolineae bacterium | reverse complement strand
ATCTTGACCAAGGAGTGAATCCCTGATGCCCGCACATCCTATCCTGACCACCATTGCCCGCGAGCTCGACCTACGCCCCGAGCAGGTGGCCCGCACCGTTGAGCTTTTGGACGAAGACAACACTGTCCCCTTTATCGCCCGCTACCGCAAAGAAGTCACCGGCAGCCTCGACGAGGAGCAGATCCGCGCTATCCAGGCCCGCCTCGGTTACCTGCGCAACCTGGAGAAACGCAAAACCACTGTCCTCAAAAGCATCGCCGACCAGGACAAGCTGACGCCCGAGTTGGAGGCGGCAATCCAGGCTGCGACGATGCTCCAGGCAGTCGAAGACCTCTACCTGCCCTACAAGCCCAAACGCCGCACACGGGCCACCGTCGCCCGCGAGCGAGGTCTGGAGCCACTGGCCGAGATGATGCTGGCCCAAGAGATCACCAAAGGCACGCCGGAAGAACACGCCGAGGCGTTCCTGAGCGACGAGGTGCCCACCGTCGAGGACGGCCTGGCTGGCGCACGGGACATCGTAGCCGAGGTCGCTGCCGAGGACGCCGGGGTGCGCCGTCACATCCGCCAGCGCACCCACAACGAGGCGGTGTTGGCCTGTATCTTGGCCGGCGAAGGCGCCGACCCCGAGGGCAAGTATCGCATGTACCACGATTTTTCCCAGCCGCTGCGCGCCGTTCCGCCCCATCGTCTGCTGGCGGTCAACCGGGGCGAGCGGGAGGGAGTGCTCAAAGTGCGGCTGGCCGCTTACGACGAGGATCTCATCGCCAACATCGAGTCTCGTTATGTCAAGAACTCGGCCTCGATCTTTGCCGAGCAGGTGCAGCAGGCTGTGGCCGACGGCTACAAGCGGTTGCTGGCCCCGGCGGTTGAACGAGACCTGCGGCGGAACCTCACCGAAGAAGCCGACGACCACGCCATCGGCGTGTTTGCCACCAACCTGCGCGCGCTACTGCTGGCACCGCCACTGCGAGGGATGCGCGTCATAGGAATAGACCCCGGCTACCGCACCGGCTGCAAAGTAGCCCTGGTGGACCTCACCGGCAAGTTCATCGGCGGTACGACGGTTTACCCTCACGCCCCGCAAAAGCATAGGAACGAAGCGGTGCGCACCCTGGTCGAGCTGTTGCAACAGGCCGAGGTAGACGTCATTGCCATAGGCAACGGTACTGCTTCGCGGGAGACCGAGTCGCTGGCGGCAGAGGTCATCGCCCAGGCGGGACGCGGTGCGTACGTCACAGTCAACGAGGCAGGGGCGTCGGTCTATTCCGCTTCGCCGCTGGCCCGCCAGGAGCTGCCCGACCTGGACGTCGCCATGCGCGGTGCAGTCTCTATCGCCCGGCGGCTGCAAGACCCGCTCTCGGAACTGGTCAAGATCGAGCCGAAATCCATCGGCGTCGGCCTCTACCAGCACGACGTGGATCAGAAGCAACTGACGGCGACGCTGGACGCCGTCGTCGAGTCGGCGGTCAACCACGTGGGCGTAGACGTGAACACTGCCTCGCCAGCGCTGCTGCAATACGTAGCGGGCATCAACAGACGGGTGGCAGCCAACATCGTCGCCCACCGCGATGCGCACGGCCCCTTCCGCACGCGGGAGGCGCTCAAAAAGGTCAAGAGGCTGGGCGACAAAGCCTTCCAGCAGGCGGCCGGCTTTTTGCGCATCCCCGGCAGCGATAGCCCCCTGGACAACACGCCGATCCATCCCGAGTCGTACCCCGTCGTCGAACGACTCTTTGTGTTAATGGACGTCCGTGGCGACGAGCCCGATCTGCCCGGCCAGGTACGCCGCTTCGCCGGCCAACAAGACCTGGCGGAACTGGCCAAGGTGCTTGAGGTGGGCAAGCCGACGCTGGCCGACATCATTGAGAGCCTCGTCCGTCCTGGACGGGACCCCCGCGACGAACTGCCCAAGCCCGTTTTGCGCGACGACGTACTCAAGATGGAGGACCTGCGCGAGGAGATGATACTCCAGGGAACGGTGCGCAACGTGGTGGACTTTGGCGCGTTCGTGGACATCGGCGTCAAGCATGACGGGTTGGTGCACGTCTCGCAAATGGCCGACCGCTACGTCCGCAACCCCCACGAGGTGGTGGCCGTGGGCGACGTAGTGACGGTGCGAGTCATCAACGTGGACATTGAGCGAGGCCGCATCGGATTGAGTATGAAGGGACTGTCGAATTGAGGGAGTACAAGCAACGTGTCAATTCACTGCAAATTGCGACCCCTCCGGCGTTTTCCACACGTCTACCCGCACCGGGAAGGCGTCTCTCAACTCCTCAATGTGGGTGACGACCAGTATACGGGCAAAGTCGTCTTTGACGGCGTTGATGGCTTCCACCAGCCGGTCGCGCCCCTCGTCGTCCTGAGAGCCAAAGCCCTCGTCAATGACCAGCGTTTGCAGGCTGGCCCCGGCGCGGTGGGCCAGCAACTTGCTCAAGGAGATGCGAACCGCAAAATCTACCCGGAATTTTTCTCCACCCGAATACAGTTCGTAGTTGCGGCTGCCTCGTTCGTCAGAGATGCGAATGTCCAGCGTCTCGCGGGTCTCTCCCTTGAGCGTCTGGCGCTGCGTCTCAAAGTGGACGCTCATGCGACCGTCGGTCATGCGGGCCAGCAGGTGGTTGGCCTCGTCTTCGATCTCCGGTATGGCGCTTTCGATGATGAGAGCCTGCACTCCCCGCTTGCCAAAAGCCAGGCTTAGCTCCTCGTAGATGGCTTGCTCCTGGACGGCCTTTTGCTGCCCGGCCAGCTTTTCCTCCCGCTGGCGGACCAGGTAGTCGCAGTGATCCAGCTTTTGCTGTGCCGCGACGATCCGGTCGCGGGCACGGCGCGCCTCTGCCTGCACCTCGTCCAGGTGTGTCTGTGCTTCTGCCAACTGGCGACCTACAGCAGCCAGGTGCGCCACTTCACCCGCCAGCTCGTCTCGCTTCTCCCGATCCGCCGCCAGGGTGGCCTGCCAGCGTTCGCGGCGCGTCCGCAAATCAGCCAGCGCGGCCAGGGTCTCCTCCCGGCGTGCCAGGACTGCCTCCAGCCGGGCTTTCTCTGCTTCAAAACTGACCAGCGATGCCAATTGAGCCTGAACCTCCTCGTGTGCCCGCGCGTCGTAGCCGAGCGTTTCCAGGTCGGAGAGCACTTCTGGGAGCGCTGTCTGTTCCTCCGTGACAAAGTCGCCAGTTTCCAGTTTGCGCTCCAACGCCGCCAGGCGCGATCCTTGGTCAGCCAGGGTGGTAGCAGCGGTCTCGGCGTCGGCCAGGCTGCGGGATAGTGCCCCTTCACGGCTCTGCAACCCGGCCCGCGGACAAAGCTCGCCAGCGACAACGTCTATCTGCCGCGCCAGGGCTTCCCGCCGCGCCTGGATCTCGCGCAGCCGGGCGACGTTGGCCCGGTAGGCATCGCCCATCTCCTTGCCCTGGCGTTGAAGTTCGGTGGCCACGTGGTCACGATGCTCATCGCTGAGGGGTTGCTGGCAGAGAGGGCAGACCGCCTCAGCCGCCTTCAACTCGTCCAGGCGCTCCTTCAGGGGTTGCATGTCTGCGTTCAATTGCCGGTTGCGCGTTTCGAGTGCGGCTAACTCGGCAGCCAGCCGTTCATGTTCTTCGCGCCAGGCCTGCCGCTGCGCTTCCATCTCGGCCAGGCGAGCCAGTTGCGCGCGAACTGTCCCCACGTCGGCGTGCAGGGCCGAAACCTGCTCCGCCCGCGCCGATAGGTCCGCAATCTGCCGGGCCACGGCGTCCCGCTCCGACTCCAGGACGCGGCGGGCGTCGGCCACGGCGGCTGCCAGCTTCTCGTAGCGCTCTCGCAGGGCGACCAGTTGGGCGGCCTTGGCGCTCAGCTCGCCTGCTTTTTGGCGAGCGGCCCGGTAATCAGCGGCCGCCCGTTCGATCTCGTCGCGCCGGGCGATCAGCGCCTCGTCTTCGGCCAGCCGGGCCTGCTGCTGGTCTACCTGGCGCTCAATGTCGGTCAATTCCTGTTCTCCCTGGTGCAAGCGGGTCTCCAGGTCGGCCAACTGCTCCCCTTGCAGTTCCAGCGTCCGCTGGCGCGCCCGGAGCGCGTCGCGGTGCGCTTCTGCCTGGCGCAATTGGCCAGCTAACCGGCTGGCATCGGCCTGAGCGCGGGCAAGATCGGCCTCGTAGGTCGGTCGAAGCGACAGCTCTTCATCTATCTCGGCGATGCGCACCGCGATGCGCCCACTCTCTTCTTTGTACTCTCGCGCCCTCGCCCTGGCGCGGGTCTCGAGATCGTCGAACAGATCCAGGCCCAGAATCTCGCCCAGGATGCGCTTCCGCTCGCCCGGCGCTTTGACGGTGAACTCGTCGGCGCGACCCTGAAGCAGGAACGCCGAATTGATGAACGTCTCATAGTCCATGTGCAACAGGCTGTTAATGCGAGCCTGAGTGACGCGCATCGTGGGCTCGGTGAGAACGCGGAAGCGCCCCTGCGCCTCGTCCCAGCCCTGTAGCTCCAGGCTGCTTCGCCCACTCCGCCGGCTGCTCCGCTTGCGGATGACCCGGTAGCGGTTCTCGCCCAGAAGGAACTCGAACTCGACCTCCATCTCGGTCTGGCCGTGATGGATCAGTTCGTCATCACGGCGGGCGCGGGCCTTGCCCCATAGTGCCCAGGTCATGGCGTCGAGCAGTGCCGACTTGCCACTGCCGTTGTCGCCTGTCAGACAGGCCAGGTGAAGGCCCTCAAACTCCAGGGGAGGCACCTGCCGGTAACACAAAAAGTTGTAGAGATGAAGCTTGACCGGAATCATAAAGTCTCCTGGCGGTGCCCTGGCCACCGAACGAGAGACAAGCTGTCTCTTCCTCCTCCAGAGCACACTTGACTCTGGGGATCGTAGCCTTTTTCTCTCTTTTTGTCAAGGGAGACGTGTCAGGTGGTACAGCGTTAGCAGCCGCACCTTCCGCAGCGCGCCGAAGCCACGAGGTATGAAAAATACAAGAAAACCAGCCTGCTCAGGGAGGGTCTGCGACCCGACCGCCGGTCACAGACCGGCTGGGAGCAAGGTGTTATACTTTCTTATACCACGAGAGAACACCGTTGGCTTTTTGCGTGTCACACTCTGGTGTGTTATAATAGAGACGCCCGCTTCCAGCCATCTGCTTTCATCTTTCAGGAGGTCAACCGTGGAGGAAACCAGCCGTACCATTGCCTCATACGACGCCGGTGCTGTCGCCTTTGGCAAACGCTGGTTCCACTTTCGGCTGGAAGATCAAGTCAATCGCTTTGCTGCCCACCTGCGGCCCGGTGCGCGCATCCTGGACGTGGGCTGTGGCGTGGGTCGCGACGTCGGTCACTTTCAGGAACTCGGCTTTGAGGCCATAGGCATAGACCGCTCGGCCGGCATGTTGGCCGAGGCCCGCCGGCGCGTGGCTTCCCCGTTCGTGCAGGCCGACGTGCGCTGCCTCCCTTTCGCTGACAGCAGCTTTGACGCGCTGTGGGTCTGCGCCTCGCTCATGCACCTGCCCAAAGCCGACGCGCCCACCGTGCTGGAAGAATGTCGTCGCGTGGTCGGCCACGGCCACATCCTTCTGGCCCTCAAGCGCGGCCAGGGCGAACGGTGGGTGGTAAACTCCCACGGCAGCCAGCCTCGCTTTTTCGCCTACTATCACCCCGCCGAGGTCGAACTGATGGCCGAGCGGGCTGGCTTTCGCGTGCTGGAGACGTGGGACAATCCACCAGGACCAGGCCAGACCGAGCCCTGGCTCAACGTCATCGGCTGGACCCGTCTGGTCACGCCGCGTGTGGGGGCCAACGCCGTCGTTTTCAACGAGGCAAGCAAAGTCCTGCTCACCCGCCGCGCCGACAACGGCATGTGGTGCCTGCCCGGCGGCCACGTGGACTTTGGCGAGACGCTGGCCGAAGCCGCCGTCCGTGAGACATTGGAAGAGACCGGCCTGCACGTCGCAGTGGAGCGACTCATTGGCGTCTACTCTGCTCCCTACGCCGATGGTTTCACCCTCCACGGGACTAACCAGATCGTCATTGCATCGTTTTTGTGTCGAGTCACCGGCGGCGGGCTGTGCCTCAGCGACGAGACCACCGACATCGGCTACTTCCCCCCAGATCAGTTGCCAGAGCCGCTGCTGCCCATCCACCGCCAGCGTATCGAGGACGCCCTGGCCAGGCAGGAAGCCGCCTTCTTTCGCTAAAAGCAGCCTTTTGGAGCCCGAGCTCTCCTGCTATGATGCAGCAATCAACCTCCCGCAGGTTACAGCGGGACTTTGAAGACATAAGGTTTTACTAACTCTATAGCGACCTCGTGGTTGCCGACTTGACCTGCGGGAAGATTATAATGCAACTTATGCTCGTCCGTCACGCCAAAAACGACTGGGTAGGGGAGCGCCTGGCCGGTTGGACACCCGGCGTCCACCTGAACGACAAAGGTCGCCAACAGGCCAAGGCGTTAGGCGCGCGCCTGGCCCACCTGCCCATCACGGCCATCTACAGCAGCCCACTGGAGCGCGCCGTCGAGACCGCCCAGGCCATCGCTGCCCACCACAACCTGAAAGTGCGGGTGTTGGAGGCCATCGGCGAAACCCGCTTTGGCGAGTGGACGGGTGCCCCTCTCAAGGAATTGTCCAAAACGGAACTCTGGCCCGTGGTGCAGGTCTATCCCAGCGGCGCGCGCTTCCCCGGCGGTGAGAGCTTGCGCGAGACGCAGGCCCGCACTGTGGCTGCACTGGACGCCCTCCGTGACGCCTATACGGAAAAAACCGACGTCGTGGTCGTCGTCTCCCACGCCGACGTCATCAAAGCCGCTGTGGCACACTATGTGGGCCTGCACCTGGACCTGTTTCAACGGCTGGTCATCAGCCCGGCCTCATTGAGCGTCGTTCAGTTCAGTAAATCTGGCCCCCGCCTGGTGTGCCTGAATGACACTGGCACCGTTCCAAAGCCCCCGACCAGGCGGGCTGCCAGCGAGACTTCCGAGTAGGTCCTGTTCGGCCCAGGAAGGATTGGTCTATGGCCCATCTCGTATGTGATTTTAAGCCGGTGGACCGCATCACCGTGGAGGCTATTGGCCCGCCGGGCCAGCGTGTATTTCACTTCCAGGCCAGCCGGGGCAGCCAGGTCGTCACGCTGATCCTGGAAAAGGAACAGGCCCGCGCCCTGGCCGCCAGCCTGTTGCAATTGCTGGATCACCTGGAAGCTGACCATCCCAAAGACCGGGAGGAAGTAGAAACGCTCCTGGTCATGCAAATGAGTCTCTTGCATCCCGTGGAACCCGTGTTTCGCATCGGACAAATGGGCATTGGCTTCGACGAGACCGGCGGCTACGTCGTCATCGTTGTCTATGAACTGGCCATTGAGGAAGGACAAGACATCGGTGTGGTCCGCTTTTGGACCACACGAGAGCAGGCCCGCGCCCTGGCTCAACACTCGCTGGAGGTGGTGAAAGCTGGCCGACCTATCTGCCCCCTCTGCGGCAAGCCCATGGACCCGGAAGGCCACTTCTGCTCGCGGGGCAACGGGCACGGCAAAGTGACCGAGATCACCAACCTGGATTCTAAAGAGTGATGTTCCCGGCCCAAGATTCCCCACTCACAATCCAGAGGCCAGACGAAAGCGCACCAGAGAAGGCGACTGAGATTGGAATCGGTCGCCTCCTGACCCTGCTGGCCGAAGGCGAGATGGAACTGCTGGGTCTCCTGCCCGGCAGTTCCAACTATACCCTCCTCGCCCGCCTGTCCGACGGCGACCTGGAAGCCCTGGCCGTCTACAAGCCGCAGCGCGGCGAGCGTCCCTTGTGGGACTTTCCCGACGGCACGCTTTGTTTACGCGAAGTGGCTGCTTTCCTGTTGAGCCAGGCGCTGGGCTGGCCGCGCATCCCGCCCACCGTGCTGCGCGAAGGCACCCACGGCCTGGGTGCAGTCCAACTGTACGTGCAGGCCGACCCCAACGCACACTACCTCACCTTTGCCCACGAGCATCCCGCTGAGGGACAGCGTATCGCCCTGTTCGACTTTATGGCCAACAATGCCGACCGCAAGAGCGGCCATTGCCTGCTGGACAGAGGCGGCCGCGTGTGGTGCATTGACCACGGCGTCACCTTCCACAGCGATTACAAACTGCGCACCGTCATCTGGGAGTTCGCGAGGCAGCCGATTCCCGCGCCGTTGGTGGACGCCCTTCAAGCCCTCCAGGCGCGCCTGGCCCGCTCCGGCCCGGAGACCAGGTCGCTGGCGCGCCTCCTCTCTCCTCGCGAAATGGACGCCCTGCGTCACCGCCTGAATTACCTCTTGACGATAAGAATCTTCCCCGAACCCGGCCCCTGCCGCGCCATCCCCTGGCCGCCCGTCTAGCGCGGCGGGAAGCAAAACCGGGGCCCCTCTTGACACGAGATGGCGAAAGTGTTATAATAAAAATGCAGATAGAGTAGATCGTTGCTGGGTCGTTGTGCGGAAGAGGTGACGATAGATGGAGTACAAGGACTACTACAAGATACTTGGTGTGGACAAACGGGCCAGCGAGCGGGAGATCAAGCGAGCATACCGCAAGCTGGCCCGTCAGTATCATCCCGATGTGAATCCCGGCGACAAGCAGGCTGAAGAGAAGTTCAAATCCATCAACGAAGCCAACGAAGTGCTGTCCGATTCAGAGAAACGGCAGAAGTATGATCGACTGGGGGCAAGCTACTTCCGCTGGCAGCAGCAAGGAAGCGACCCGCGCGGCTTTGACTGGAGCCAGTGGTTTGCCCAGCCCGGCAGGAGTCGCGCGCACGTCGATTATGGCGACCTGGACGACCTTTTTGGCGGTAGCGGTTTCTCCGATTTCTTTCAGACCGTTTTCGGCGGTATGGGGGGCCAGACTCGCACGGGGCGACGACAGGCGCGCCGGAAGGGCCGTGACTATGAGCAGCCGGTGGAGATCACGCTGGAGGAAGCAGCACGCGGCACGCAACGCGTGTTGGCCACAGACGGCGAGCGTATCACTGTCAAGATTCCAGCGGGCGTCAAGACCGGTTCCAAAGTGCGGGTGGCCAGCAAAGGAGGCCCAGGCATTGGCGGCGAGCCAGCGGGCGACCTCTACTTGAAAGTGAAGGTGGCCAAACACCCTGTCTTTGAGCGCAAGGGCAGCAACCTGTATTGCGAAACGCCGGTAGACCTCTACACAGCCGTCCTGGGTGGGGAAACAGAGATTCCCACGCTCGACGGCCAAGTGCGGCTCAAAATACCGGCTGGCACCCAGGGGGGCAAAACCTTTCGGCTCAAGGGGAAAGGCATGCCCTATCTGCGCAGCCCGGAAATGCACGGAGACCTGTACGCCAAGCTAAGGGTCGCTGTGCCCAAGAGACTCGGCAAAAAGGAACGGGCCATGTTCGAAGAATTGGCCAGTTTGAGAAAGAGACAATAAAGGAGAAACAAGATAGCCCATGGGCACAAACCATCGCAACTTGCGCCAGGCAATTTGGATAGCGATTTTTTCGGTGACTGTGTTGGGCGTGCTGGGGTGCATCTGCTCGCTTCCTCCACAACTCATGAAGCCGACACCAACCTCCACACCGACGCTCCCTCCACAACTCATGAAGCCGACGGCGATTTCCACACCGACACTCTCACCACCGCCCACACCCGTCGGCAGCGACAGCCCCTGGGACGCCGAAGAGCGGTTGCTCATTGACCTGTACAGGCGCGTCGGACCGTCGGTGGTGAGCATCGTGGCAGAGCGAGAGAGCGGCTTTGATGACAGCACCGGCTCTGGGTTCATTTACGACCACAAAGGGCACATGGTGACGAATTTCCACGTCGTAGAGGGTGCGGTCAGAGTTTTGGTGACCTTTGCCGATGACACAGAAGCAGAAGCTACGGTCGTCGGCCTTGACCAGGACAGCGACTTGGCCATCCTCCAGTTGGAGGATGTTCCCACCGAGATTCTGAGGCCAGTGGCCTTGGGCGACTCGTCCCAGGTACAGGTGGGCCAGCGGGCTATTGCCATCGGCAACCCCTTTGGCGATTACGAGCAGAGCATGACAGTGGGCATCGTCAGCGCGGTGGGACGGGTGGTGCAGTCCCCCATCAGCCTCTTCTCCAACGCAGAAATGATCCAGACCGACGCGGCCATCAACCCCGGTAACTCGGGCGGGCCGTTGCTCGACTCGCGAGGGCAGGTCATCGGCGTCAACACGATGATCGAAAGTACGGTGCGGCAATCAGCGGGCGTGGGCCTGGCCGTGGCGGTAAACACTGTCAAACGTGTCGTGCCGGCACTCATCGCTCGCGGACGCTACGCCCATCCCTGGCTGGGCATCAAGGGCTGGCACATTGATGCCAACCTGGCGGAGGCATTGGACTTGCCGGTGAAGCGTGGCGCACTGGTGGGAGAGGTACTGCCCAATAGCCCCTCCGAGGAGGCCGGCCTCCGGGGCGGCGATCCTGAAAACGAGGTGCCAGTGGACATCCCCGGTTACCCTGCACCAGTTTCCATTCCCATAGGTGGCGACATTATCATCGGCATTGATGGCCGGGCAGTAGACGACTTTGACGACATCATCATCTATCTGCAAGGCACCGAGGTGGGCCAGACAGTGGTGCTCAAGATTATGCGCGATGGCAAGGAGATCGAGATCCCGGTCAAGCTAGCCGAGCGGCCGTGAAAGAGACAGTTAGTTGGTTTGGTAAGGTGAGAGAGTTGATTCGGTACACACACTGGTGGGGGGTAGTGGGGATACTGATGGTGATGACCCTGGCCTGCACCCTCTCGCCAGTGGCTGTTCCTACAGTTACACCGCTTCGCCCCACGCCGACGCCGGTCGTGGTCGTAGTCACTGCCACCCCCGGCCCGCTGGAGACACTGCCGACGTTGAGCCCCGATCGGTTGATAGACCTTGAAGAGCAACTGGTCATCAACGTCTACGACCGGGCGAGCCCGGCTGTCGTCCACATTACCAGCAAGGCCTACGTCTATGGCTTCTTCTTTGAACTCGTGCCCCAGGAAGGAACCGGTTCCGGTTTTGTCTACGACAAGGCCGGTCACATCATTACCAATTATCACGTCATCGAGTACGCTGAGGAATTGGACGTGATGCTGGCCGACGGCACGATGGTTCCTGCCAGGGTGGTAGGCGCAGACCCATACAATGACCTGGCCGTCCTCAAGATTGACGTGCCTCCTGAAAAACTCCACCCGGTGGAACTGGGCTCCTCGGCCGGCCTGCGGGTAGGCCAGCGCACCATCGCCATCGGCAACCCCTTCGGATTGGATCGCACGTTGACAACAGGGGTGATCAGTTCGTTGGGCCGGGTCATCGAGCGGCAGAATGACCAGCCGCTGGCCGAGGTTATCCAGACCGACGCGGCCATCAACCCTGGCAACTCTGGCGGGCCGTTGCTCAACTCACGGGGCCAGGTCATCGGCGTCAACACGGCCATCACGTCGCCCAGCGGCGGCTCGGTGGGCATCGGTTTCGCCGTGCCGGTGGACACGGTCAAACGGGTGGTGCCGGAGCTCATCGCCAACGGGCGGTATCCACATCCCTGGATCGGCTTCGAGGGACAAGCCTACCACGTCACACCGGCCTTTGCCGAAGCGTTAGACCTGCCGGTGGACAAAGGATTGCTCATCGCCCGCCTCTATCAAGACAGCCCCGCTCACCAGGCAGGCCTCAGAGGAGCCGACCGGCGCTTACAATTGGGTCGCCGTGTGATCCTGGTCGGCGGCGACATTGTGACGGCTATTGACGGCCTGCCCTTGGAATCGCCTGATCAGTTGACCATTTACCTGGAGACAAAAAAGCGCCCTGGTGACCAGGTAGTTTTGACCGTCTGGCGTGATAGAAAGGAGATGACAGTACCCCTGACGCTAGGCGAGCGCCCGGAGGAGTAGAGAAGCGAGCTTGACCCGGGTCGGCTCGCATCGTCGTGGTGCGGGTCGGAAAGATTGTCTATCTACAAACAGGAGGTCGAAATGTTCAGTGAGAAGGATCTGCGCGAGTTGATGGAGTTTAGGAGTGCGGGCACACCGGTACTCAGCCTGTACCTCAATGTGGATCCAACGCAACAAAAGGCCGACCAATACAAGCTGAGGCTGCGGAGCCTGTTAAAGAAAGCAGCCGGCAAGGCCAGTAGCCAGGACATTTCCGCCATCGAACGGTATTTTGACTTTGAGTTCGACTGGCAGGCCAAGGGGATCGCGGTGTTCTCTTGCCAGGACGAGGAATTCTGGCGCGCCTATCCCATGGCTGTGCCGGTGGAGAACCGGATCTATGTCTACAACCGTCCCTACATCAAGCCATTGACGGACGTTATTGATGCCTATGAGCGGTATGGCGTGATTCTGGTAGATCGAGAGGGGGCGCGATTCTACAAGTTTAACCTGGGCGAGTTGGAGGAAGCCACAGGCGTACTGGGTGAAGAAGTAAAGCGGCTCAAACACGGTACTGGTTCCGCGGCCGGTCGTCGAGGCGGCAAGACGCCAGCCGGGCGACGCGAGGAAGGCGTGGCCTATCGCAATTTGAAGGACGCCGCCGGATCGGCCGTGGGTTTCTTTGAGGGGAGCGGCATCACGCGCCTGGTACTGGGCGGCACCGAAGAAACGCTGGCTCAGTTCCAGGAATTGCTGCCCAAAGCAGTCCAGGGGCACGTGATCGGCAGCTTTTCGATAAGCTCTGACGCTTCGGAAGCAGAGGTGCAAGCCCATAGCATGGAAGTCATCGAAGCGGCAGCGCAAAAGCGCGAGGCCGAGCGGGTGAAGCAACTCATCGCCGGCTGGAAGCGCGACTCGGGCAGCACCGTTGGCCTGGCGGGTATCCTGGCAGCCCTGCAAGAAGGGCGCGTGGGCATCCTGCTTGTCTCGGCTGGTTACGAAGCGTCCGGCTACCGCTGCCAGAATTGTCACTACCTCACCCTGCACGACAATGGTCAGACCTGCGCCCTCTGTGGTGGGACGCTAGAAGCCATCCCCGACGTGGTGGATAACGCCGTGCACCGTGCCTTGAAGCAGGGCGTCGAGGTCGAGATTGTGCGGGGTATTGACGAGTTGGTAAAAGTGGGCAGCATCGGCGGCATCCTCCGCTACTGACCACCGAGTGCGAATCCACGACTGCCAGAGGCGCGGCCATTCGGCCGCGCCTCTCTATTTCGCGTCCCTCCATTTCCATCTCTAACAAAACTCTAACTTTCGTCCAACATAATTCTAATACACCTGGGGTAAAATGTAATGTGATGCGCTATGAGTAATAAGTAATGAGTAGTTGCGTAAAACGTGAAATGCACCCGTCACGCATCACGTTTTAGGCGTCACTTTGAAGTTGAGGTGTTGGAATGAATCTAAACAAGTTTACTCACAAAGCACAAGAAGCTCTGGTCCAGGCGCAAACGCTGGCCGGGGATTACAGTCACTCGCAGATCGAGCCGGAGCATCTGCTGCTGGCGCTGCTGACGCAGGAAGACGGCGTCGTGCCGCAGATCGTTCAACGCATCGGTATCAGTCCGGCGTTGCTTCAGGGCGAATTGGAACAGGCGCTGGCCGGCCGGGCCAAAGCCTATGGTGCAACGATGCAGGTGGGCCTCTCGCGGGCGTTGCAAGAAGTATTGCGTCAGGCGGAGAAAGAGGCCAGCGGGATGCGGGACGAGTACGTCTCCACAGAGCACCTGTTGCTGGCTCTCGCCGGCCGGAAAGCGGGCGACTCTTCGGCAGCCCTTCGACGCGGCCCTTGGTCTTTAGGCCCAAGGACTAAAGGCTCAGGACAAGGCTCAGGGCAGGCTGTGTCCGCCATGTTGGGCCGCCGGGGCGTGACCCATAGCACCATTTTGGAGGCACTGACCGCCATCCGGGGCTCGCAGCGTGTGACCGACCCCAACCCGGAGGACAAGTACCAGGCCCTGGAAAAATATGGCCGCAATTTGACCCAACTGGCCCGCCAGGGCAAGCTCGA
>CAYNKW010000057.1:17714-19629 GCA_964397845.1 uncultured Anaerolineae bacterium | reverse complement strand
AGGAGGCCAACGTGAATAGAAGAACAACTCAACAAGCGTTCTTTCACCAACGCCGCAGGGTTTGCGGGGGACTGCTGGCCCTGGGGCTAGGTCTGGCCGGCTGCCGGAGACAGGCCACCGGCATCACTGCGCCAGACAGGCCATCCACCTCCACGTCCCCTCCGCTGGAGACCCTCGACCTGCCAGAGCCACGCACCAAAAGCGACGTGTCGTTGGAGGAGACGCTGGCCTGCCGCCGCTCCGTGCGCCAGTACACCGATGAGCTATTGACACTGAAAGAAATCTCGCAACTGCTGTGGGCCGCCCAGGGCATCACCCGCGATTGGGGCGGGCGAACGGCCCCATCAGCCGGGGCGCTCTACCCGCTGGAGGTATACGTCGCCACGCCAGACGGCCTGTATAACTATCTGCCGGACGGCCACCGGGCAAAGGTGCTATCCCACCAGGACCTTCGCCAGGCTCTGGCCCGCGCCGGACTGGACCAGAGCGCCATTCACGACGCGCCGGCCGTGTTCGTGGTCACCGCCGTTTATGCCCGCACGGCCGGCAAATACGGCGCCCGCGCCGAGCGTTACGTCAAGTTAGAAGCAGGGCACGCCGGCCAGAACATCTTGCTCCAGGCGGTGGCCCTGGGCCTGGGCGGCGTACCTATTGGCGCTTTCCACGACGACCAGGTGCAACGCGTCCTGGATCTGCCGGCCGATCACGAACCGCTGTACCTCATCCCGGTGGGTCATCCCGCAGGGGGAAATGCAGAATGATAAATGTCAAACGATTAATTTGCCATTTGTCATCTGTCATTCCCGCGTCGGCGCAGGAAATCCTCCATTGCGACCAGAAACGCCTCCACGTATTCGTCTGAGGCGGCGCGACCCATGTGACCCACGCGAAAGATCTTGCCGCGCAACTCGGCGATACCCCCACCAATCATGATGCCATGCTCGTCCCGAAGAAACCGGGCCAGGCTGTCAACCTGGAACTCGGGTCGCGCCTTGACGGCCGTGATGAGCGGACAGGCGTGTTTCCCTTCCACAAATAGCTCAAAGCCCATCTCGCGCAGCCCGGTCCGCACCTGCCCGGCCGCCCGGACGTGTTTGGCGTAGTGGTTCTCCAGTCCATTCGACAGTATGCGCTGCAGGCTGGCGCGCAGCGCTATGATGTTTTGCGTAGGCATCGTCGTCGGATAGGGGTGCCAATCGGCCCAGGATGTGGCGTACTCGCGCCAGGTGTGCAGGTTGAGGTACCAGCCATGATGGCGATCCGGCTTGCTGTCTATCACCTCCCAGGCGCGCTGGCTGATCGAGATCGGCGCGACCGCCGGTGGTGTCTCCAGGCACTTGTTAGCCACGGTCACCACCACATCCAGCCCCCACTCGTCAACCGGTATTGGCACGCCGCCCACGGAGGCAATAGCATCCACGATGATCGGCCAGCCCCACTCGTGGGCCAGTGCGGTCACCTCTCGCAGCGGGTTCAGCACGCCGGTGGAGGTTTCGTGGTGCACCATCGCCACTGCCCGCACGTCTCGTTCTGCGTCCAGGCGGGCGCGGACGACATCAGGATCCACCGGCTGACCAGCCGGAAACTCTAGCAGTAGCACCTCCAAGCCGTAGCCGCGGGCGATGGACACCAGGCGAGAGCCAAAAAAACCGTTGGACAGGATGAGCACCTTTTCGCCAGTGCGGAGCAGACTGCCCATTGCCGCATCGAGCCCGGCTGTGCCTGGCCCGGCCATGAGGTATAGCTCGTTCCTCGTCTGGAACACCTGCCGCAGCAACTCGACCGTCTCCCGATAGAGCGCCAGCCAATCCGCGCCATAGTGAGGCATCGCCGGGCTAGCCATCGCTTCCCGCACATCGTCAAATATGTCCACAGGACCGGGGATCATGAGTTTGTAGGTTTTCATGGAAACTCC
>CAYNKW010000057.1:12283-17614 GCA_964397845.1 uncultured Anaerolineae bacterium | reverse complement strand
GCACTTCGGAGGTGTCTAGCAATGGGGTCTCAAGAATGATGCGTAGCCAGAAGCGGGTTTCCTTTGCTTCCTTGCGGGCAATGGCCATCTTGTGGATAAAGTCACGTTTAGACTCGGCAGCATCTGCCTCTTCAACATTGGCCCCCACCGACGTGCCCGACCGCACGACCTGCCGTCCTATCGCATACCCCGCCACTGTCCGGGGCAACTGCCCTACCAGTCGCACCACCAGCACCCCAAACAGAAACGTCCGTTCCCCAATATCATACGGCTTTTGCTCACCCATCTCATCCCCCATCTTACCTTTTCGTCTCATCACCTTCCTCCCCCTTTCTTCATTCGCCATTTATCTATTTCTGCATTTATCGTTTATCATTTGTCATTTCTTCATTTGTCATTTATCATTTTCCATTTCCCAACGTCCACAAGACGATCTCTGGAGGGCACAAAAACCGCACTCTCGGCGCGCCCATGCCCTCCATGCCGACGCCGCGCGCGACGTAGAGATGCGTGTTTCCCTCCCGGTAATGCCCCATCTCGTATCGCTTGCCGTACAAGGAACTGGTTATCACCGCGCCGTAAAATGGCAGGCGAACCTGCCCACCGTGCGTGTGACCCGCCAGGTGCAGATCCACGCCAGCCTTGACCATCTCTGGCATCAGGTCGGGTGAGTGATAGAGCGCGATGGTAAAGGCCTCCTGGGGCACATCCGCCAGCGACTCTCGCAGCCGGCCGGGGTCCACGGTGGGATCGTGGCTGCAAGCGATGCCCACCACGTAGAATCGCTGACCGCGCACGTCCAGCGCGACGTGCTCGTTGCGCAAGAGGTAGATATTGTCCAGGCTCTCGAACAGCTTTTCCACCACGGCTGGTGGATCCACCGGCGGGCTGCCAGAGACGGCATACACGCCAAAGGGCGCACGGAGCTGGCACAGAAACGCCCGCACTGCCCGCCAAGCCTCGTCGTCGTAGACGTAAGACAGGTTGAGGTAATCGCCGGTGAGGAGGATCACGTCCGGGGCCAACGCCGTCACCCTTGCCAGTAGATCGCGCTCGCGGCGGGTGAGGTGTCGTTCGATGTGGAGATCGCCCATTTGCAGCACCCGCACCGACGGCGCATCGGGCACAAGTTTGGGGGAGCAGATCGTCATCTCTGTCACTGTCAGGCGGAACGGCTCGACGACGACGCCGTAGACGCTGAGCGCCGAGAGGCCCCCGTAAAAGGACGCCAGCAGGCCCAGCGACAAAGCCGGTGACAGGCCAGCCCAGGCAGTCAAAGTTCCCGCCAGAGCCAGGATACAGCGCAAGCCGGCCAACGCCAACAGCGGCGGCTCGACGGGGCCGTAAGAAATGTTCTTGCGCGGCAGCAGCCAAAGAAATGCCCAATCAAAGGCGACGAAGGTCAGGTAAATGCCGCCACCCATCCACCCGAACCAGACTGCATCGGCCGCCCGCTGCCAGGCCAATCCCACCAAAGCAGCCAATCCGAGCAAAATGAGGGTTACGACCACCGCTGGCAGGCGAGACAAGTCGTTAAAGGCCACCAGGAACAGGTGCAAGGACCGCCGCTCCAGCCAATCGCCGGGCGCGCTGAAACGCCGGTAGCCCGCCGTCCGGACTCTGGGTTGCTTGCCTCGTGGGCGGCTCTTACTCACAGAATCGGAATTCGATGCCATCAGCGTTGTTGTGTCCTCCTGCAAGTTCTGCCAGGACTTCCGAGGTCTCAAAGGCTTCGCAAGTCTGTGCGCCGTTCGGTGGTGGCAGCCTGGCTATTATAGCACATCCCTCCGCCTTGACAACCTGGCGGTTTGCCTTTATAATAAAACAAACATTCGGTCGGTAAACCGATGACCCATTCAGCGAGGCAGAGGTGGCTCGAAAATCGGCAGACCAAACCGTAAGTCGAGAGGACATCCTTCGCGCCGCGGCGCGTGTATTCCGCGAACGTGGCTTCCACGGAACGACCATGCAGCAGATCGCCGACGCCGTGGGTCTGCAAAAGGGCAGCCTCTACCACCACATTGCCAGCAAAGAAGAGTTGCTGCACGAAGTTACGATGACTGGCCTGACGCAATTGGGCGAACACCTGGAAGCTGTGGCTGCATCTCCCCTGCCGCCCCCCGAAAAACTTTGCCGACTCGTCGAGGCTCACATCCAGTACGCAGCAGAGAACCTGGACATTGCCACGGTCGTCCTGTTCGAGCACCGGGCTATGCTGGGCTTCCCGGCGTTGCGCGACGAATACGTTTCCCGCCGTGACTTTTTTGAGTCACAGTTTCGTACCGTCATCCAGGAAGGTGTGGACAGCAGCGACTTTCTCCCGGTGGACGTGCCCATTGTAGCCCAGGCCTTGATGGGCGCCCACAACTGGTTGGTCATGTGGTATCGCCCAGAGGGACGACTGTCATCCCAGGAGATCGCGACTGTCATCGCCGACACGTTTCTGCGCGGGCTCCTGGCCGGGAAAGGGAAGCACATAGAAGAAAGAGGTACACATAGAGAATGATAGACTTCTCTCTCACCGAGGAGCAAAAGGCGCTGCAAAAACTGGCCCGCGATTTCGCCCGTAATGAGATGGCGCCGGTGGCCGCCGAGTACGATGAAAGCGGCGAATTCCCGTGGCCCATCATCCGCAAGGCACACGAACTGGGTCTGGTGAACACCATCATCCCGGAAGAGTACGGTGGCATGGGTGGCAGTGCCATTGAGGAGTGCATCGTGGCCGAGGAACTCTTTGCCGGCTGCGCCGGTATGGGCGCCAGCATGTTGGCCAACAACCTGGCCATCATGCCCATCATTCTGACCGGCACCCACGAGCAGAAAGAGCACTTTCTAACACCGCTGACAGAAGAGCTAATCATGGCCGCCTTTTGTCTCACCGAGTCCGGCGCTGGCTCTGACGTGGCCAACCTCCGCACGGCGGTCATCAAAGACGGCAGCGATTATATTCTCAACGGCAGCAAAATGTTCATCACCAACGGCGGCGTGGCCGGGCAGTACACTGTGTTTGCCACGTTTGAGCCGGGTAAGCGCAACCGCCGCGCTTTTTGCGCCTTTGTCGTACCCCACGATACGCCAGGCGTGTCGGTGGGCAAAAAAGAAAACAAAATGGGCCAGCGCGCCTCCGACACCACCGAGGTCATCTTTGAGAACGCGCGCCTGCCAAAAGAGAACCTGCTAGGCCAGGAGGGCGAAGGCTTCAAGATCGCCATGCAGACGCTGGACAAGTCGCGGGCGCACATCGCTGCCTGCGCTATAGGCATTGCCCGGGCGGCGTTCGAGGCGGCGCGCGACTATGCTAAAGAGCGGGTTACCTTTGGCCAACCGCTGGCCGCGCACCAGGCTATCCGGTTCATGCTGGCCGATATGACCATCAAGATCGAAACGGCTCGCCTGATGTGCTGGAAGGCCGCCTGGCTGGCAGACAACGACCTGCCCAACAAACTGGAATCGTCTATTGCCAAGTGCTACAGCGCCGACATGTGCATGGAAGTGACCACCAACGCGGTGCAGATCCTGGGCGGCTACGGCTACAGCAAGGAATATCCCGTCGAAAAGTACATGCGCGATGCCAAGTTGATGCAGATTTACGAAGGCGCCAACCAGATCCAGCGCATCGTTATTGCGCGCAGCGTCCTCAAATAGCCCGCCATTCACGTTGTCCAAACCCACGGGGCATCCCCAGGCGCGACACAAAGGCGTGCCGTGCCACACTGGGGATGCCCCTTTACATTCTCTTGCTACCTCTACACTCCTGGTAAGCGTCCCGAGCCCACCGAAGAGTGCGCATCCTGCAAAGCCGTCATCCTTTGACAAGCTCGGCGTGATTTTCATAACCTGCCTCGGGAGACATGGCTTTCTCGGCAGGGGACTCGGGCGTTGGATCGCTGAAAAGCAGCTCGAGTAACATGGCCTCCTCCCCCAAGGAGCCCGTCATCAAATCACCGATGCGCTGACGAGCTTTGGCCCAGTTTTGCCTTTTTTGTGCGATTTGCCGGTCTTGTTTCATTCGTCATCTCTGCCAGTTCCCCCGGCCTCAAGGAGCTCATCGCCATCGTTTTCGCCAACGAAGGATACGTGCCAACATAGATCCTCCCGCAACTGGCGGGAGTCACGGTAGTCGACCACCAGATGGTGCTGGCTGCTGGTGGCGAGTCCACTGCGACAAGAGCCATCATCCTCGGGAGAGGTCAGGTCTACCGGATTCCCCCCAGCGACGTTGGCTATGGAGAAGTGAAGGGTAGTGACCGTTGATCCGCGCCTTCAATGAAACGCAAAAGGGGGCTGTAACAGCCCCCCTGGTACCAGAATGTTACTGTGCGTCACGTTGCAACTCATCACCTGTGGGGAGTATATCACAACTTGGCGTTTATGTGAGTAAAGAAGACGTAAAAGTCATGTGAATCTTGCGTAAATCGTGACTGATCGAATTGTTGCCCCTGACCCCATCCTGTGCTACAATGTGTGTGTTCGATTGGGCCTTTTCTCACCTTTGAGTTTACCATCGTCTATGAGAAAAAATTTGAGAAGGAGGTGAGGAACACTGGGCAACGTACTGGTCATCGTCGAGTCACCGGCCAAGGCCAGGACTATCGGGAAAATTCTGGGACGGGGCTACCGCGTGGTGGCCTCGATGGGGCACATCCGCGACCTGCCCCGCAAAAAGATGGGCGTGGACATCGAAAATGAGTTCCGCCCGCACTATGTGACCGCGCCTGGCAAACAAAAGACGGTCAGGCGCCTCAAAGAAGCCGCCGCCGGCGTAGACGCCGTCTACCTGGCCACCGACCTGGACCGCGAGGGCGAGGCCATCGCCTGGCACGTGCTTCAAGTATTGCGCTTGCCCAAACGTGTGCCGGTCCACCGCGTCACCTTTCACGAGATCACCCCTCGCGCTATCGACGCTGCGTTCCAGCAGGTCGGCACGCTCAACCTGACGCTGGTCGAAGCCCAGCAAACGCGGCGCATCCTCGACCGGCTGGTAGGCTACAGCATCAGCCCCCTGCTCTGGAAGCGCATCCGGGGCGCCAAGGGGCTCTCCGCCGGGCGGGTGCAAACCGTGGCCCTGCGCCTGGTGGTGGACCGCGAACGCGAGATCGAAGCTTTTGTGCTGGTCGAGTACTGGAGTATTGAGGCACTGCTGGCCCAGCAGATACCCGACCCCGTGCCCTTTTTGGCCAAACTGTGGAAAATAGATGGCCAGGAACCAGACCTCAAGAACCGCGACGACGCCGAGGCCATCGTCCAGGCGCTGGAGGGCGCTCTCTACTGGGTAGAAAAGGTCGAGCAAAAGCGCAAACGGCGCCGTCCCTGGCCGCCGTTCACCACCAG
>CAYNKW010000057.1:9140-12183 GCA_964397845.1 uncultured Anaerolineae bacterium | reverse complement strand
TCACCTACATGCGCACCGACTCGACCTACGTGGCCCCGGAAGCGCAGGCAGCGGCGCGAGAGGTGATCGCGCGCTACTGGGGCGAGGGCTATTTGCCGCCCGAACCGCCCACTTACAAGACCAAAGTCAAGTCGGCGCAGGAAGCCCACGAGGCCATCCGCCCCACCGACCCACACCGCACGCCCAGGCAGGTGCGTCCTTTTCTCGACGAGAAACAGGACCGGTTGTACACCCTGATCTGGCGGCGCTTCATCGCCAGCCAGATGAAACCCGCCGTCTACGACGTGACGACGGTCCTCATCCCCACGGCGCAGGAAAGGCGCCAGAACCGCCTGCCCTACCTTTTCCGCGCCCGTGGCCGGGTGCTCGTCTTTGACGGCTTTCTCAAGGTCTACGAGGAACAAAAGGACGTCGGCGAGGAAAAAGAAGAGGAGAGCACACTGCCGCCGTTGACGCCCGGCGAGGGCCTCGACCTATTGGAACTGATCCCCAAACAGCACTGGACCAAACCGCCGGCGCGCTACACCGAGGCCTCGCTGGTCAAGGAACTGGAGCGACGGGGCATCGGTCGCCCCTCTACCTTTGCGGCGATGGTGGCCCTGATCAACGATCGAGGCTACGTGCGCCGCGAGAAACGGGTGCTTCTGCCTACGCCCCTGGGCTTCACCGTCTGCGACGCATTGGTGGCCGCGTTCTCTGAGCTGTTCGACTATGGCTTTACCGCCAAAATGGAAGACCAGCTCGACGACATTGCCAGCGGGCGGGCAGAACGCCCGGTCACGCTGGAGCAATTCTGGGCCGGTCTCAGCGGGGCATTGGAAGGGGCCAAAGAGAAAATGCCCGTCGTCAGGCTCAATGGGGAAAAACCGCAACCGGCGGGAGGGAAATGCCCAAAATGTGGCGGCAAGCTGGTGCGGCGCAAAGGCAAGTACGGCTATTTTACCGCTTGCGCCAACTATCCGCGCTGCAAATACGTCCAGCGGCGAAAGCCCAGGACCACGGGCCAAAAGTGCCCGCTGTGCGGCGGCGACCTGGTGGTTCGCCAGGGCAAATACGGCCCCTTCGTCGGCTGCGCCAACTATCCGGCCTGCAAATACATTGACAGAGAGGCATCGAAGAAAAGCTAGCAACACTCTAGCGGGAGACCGTCTTCTGACGCTGCCGGGATGAAAGCGGAGACCATCATGGAGCTGCAAAAGAGACAGGCAAACATCACCCACACGGCGACGGGCGTCCACACGATCAGTTTCGCCGGGCGGCAGGATAGATGACGCGCGCTAGTTTATGCGCAGTGGTCTCACTTCCCCACCGCTACCGCTACGGTCGCTCGCTCCGATGGTGTGTGGATGAATTGCGTCAGCACCAGCGAGACCAGCACGATGCCCACCCCTGCCAGAAACGGCGCCTGCAAGCCGAACAGTTCCCACACTGTGCCGCCAATCACCGGCACCACAACGGCTGCAATGTGGTTGATCGTTTGCTCCACTGAAAGATTGCTGGTGATCTCTTGCGGCGTGACGGCGATCTTTTGGAAATAAGTAATCAATGCCAGTCTGAAGCCAAACGTAATGTTGTCAACGACAAAGAGGACGAACAACACTGGCAGGTATGTCACGTAAGCGTAGCCCAGAAAGACGAAGGCCAGCGTACCAAAGGCGACGCTCAGCATCAGCCGCTCGCCCAAGCGGCCCACCAGTTTGCCCACTAACTGTAAGGCATAAGTGTTGACCAGGCTGTTGATCAGGAACAACGTCGCCGTCGTCTGAACGCTGATGCCGTGTTCGCGCACCAGCAAAAAGACGGCAAAGGTCGTAAAGATGTGGCGACGACTGCCCATCAGGAACGAGAGGGTGTAGTAGAGCCAGTATCGCCGCCGCAGGACGATCCGGCGACGCGGTGGCAAGCCCTCTTTAGCCCCTCCCAACGGCAATAGCAACAACCCTCCCACGGTGAGCAGTCCCCCCGCAGCCATGAACAACTGCCGGTAACCCCATCGCTCTGCCAGCAGGTAGACCGCGCCGGTAGCCAGGAGCGCAGCTACGGCTCCCAGGCTGCTCAACTGCCCCAACGTCTTGGGTGCATGTTGCTCCTCCACGGTCATCAGTGCCACGGCGTTGTTGCTGGGATAAAAGAAATGAAAACCAAAGCTCATCACCACCGTGCTGACCAGCAGGAAAGGCATATTGTGCGCCTGGCCGGTCATGAACGTGCCGACGCCGAGCAAGATGATGCTCAAAGCCATGATGCGAACTTCGGAGAGAAAGAGAGCCAGGAAGCCGAGCAAAAAGCCCATCAGCCCCGGCACTTCGCGCAGCGCCTGTATCCAGCCCATGCTCCCCGGCCCAACGCCTATCTCTTCCACGACAAAGTTGTTAAACATCGCCTGCCAGAGGCGGAAGCCAAAGTAAAGCATAAAGTTAGAGACGACGAGGTAAACCAGGATTCGCCGGTTTTCTTTCAGCATTTCAGCCATCTGATGTATTCACTCCTGTGAACGTGTCATAGTAGTCGCGGTTTCCATACCGCGCAGGCTGGCGCGCTATGGAAAGCGCGGCTACCTGGACGGGCTATTGTCATGCCGGTGAGTGGATCATGGCCGCCAGGAGCGCCGCCCGCTCCGGCAGCGAGGCGATGACGACGTGCTCGTGGACCGCGTGCCCGCCGTTGCCTACCACGCCCATGCCATCCAGCGTGGGCACCCCCAACGCCGCCGTAAAGTTGCCGTCGGAGCCGCCGCCGCTGCCCGCCTCCGTGACCTGGAAGCCCATCTCAGCGGCCAGCGCCTCTGCCCTGGCATAGAGCGCAGCCATCTGGGGCGTGCGCACCATCGGCGGGCGGTTGATGCCACCGGAGACTTTTACCGTGGTGCCGGACAGGTGCGGCTTCAGGCCCCGCATTTTCGCCTCGACGCCGTCCGCCTCGTGGGCGTTCATGACGCGCATGTCCACCCGCGCCCACGCCTGCGCAGGCACGACGTTGCTGCGCCTGCCGCCGCCCACCACGCCTACGCTCAACGTCGTACCGGCTTTGTAGTCGGTGAAGC
>CAYNKW010000057.1:0-9040 GCA_964397845.1 uncultured Anaerolineae bacterium | reverse complement strand
CTCCGTTCAATCCTTCAATTCGTTATCACACTCGCCGGGCCACAAAATGGTTGTGTGCCGCAATATCGCGATACGGACTCCGGTCGCAGAGGGCCATTTCTAGTTCGAGCAGGTCAACAAAGCCGCGCGGATCGTACTTGACGGCGTTGTCGGTGATGAGGTCGTTGACGACCCGCACGCCATAGCAAGCAACTACCTCTAGCCCGGCGGTGTGCATCCACGCTTCCAGCGTCTCCGTGTCGTGAAACTGCAAGTCGAGGTCAAAAATGGCGCTGTAGTGAGTGGGATTCTCCAGTTGGGCCAGCGCGGCGACAAAATCGCGTTGCCAGACGGCGGTACGAATCACCCCAATTGGGGGGTTGTGCGCCACCAGCGAGAGAACCCCGCCCGGCATGAGCAGCCCGGCCAGGTCACATATCGTCTTGTCCGGCTTGGAGACATAGGCCAGCACGTTGTGACAGAGCACCACGTCGAAACTGGCGGGAGCAAAGGCAGTCGCTGCGTCTTCGACAGCCAGTTGATGCCAGTCCACGGTCGCGCTGGCCTGGACAGCGCGCTCTTGCGCGGCAGCGATCATCCCGACAGCAAAGTCAAAAGCGGTCACAACGTGGCCGGCCAGCGCCAGCCGGATGGCCAATTGACCCAGACCGCAGCCGGCGTCCAGGGCACGCTGGCCCGCTTTGGCCAGGTATCGCTGTAGTTGCCGCCAAATCATCTCGGTTTCCAGGCGACCCCAGGGGGTCTTGGCTCGTTCTTGGTAGTTGGTCACGCCCTGGTCGAAGGCTCTCGCTGCACGGTCCATCGTCTACCGCACGATCGTTTGCTCGCGCCCTGGCCCCACCCCGATATATGTCGCCGGTGCATTGGCTAACTCCTCGACGCGGCGGACGTAGGTCTGAGCAGCGGGCGGCAGGTCTTCGAAGCGCCGCACGCCGGTTATGTCCTCCTGCCAGCCGGGTAGTGTCTCATAGATTGGCCGGCACTCGGCCAGCACCTCTGCCTCCGAGGGAAGGTGCTGCAGCCGTTGGCCCCTGTAATCGTAGGCCACGCAGATCTTTAGCTCCTCCAGACCGGTGAGGATGTCCAGCTTGGTAATGCACACACCGGTCAGGTCGTTGACCCGCGCCGAGTAGCGCAGCATGACGCCATCGAGCCAGCCGCAGCGACGGAGCCGGCCGGTGGTGGCACCGAATTCGTCCCACGGGGAGTCGCCAATGCCGCCCAGGCGATTCCTCTGTTCGCCGTGAAGCTCCGTCGGCATGGGGCCGCCGCCCACCCGCGTCTGGAAGGCTTTGACGATGCCGATGATCCGCTCTACCTGCCGGGGGCCGATGCCCAGCCCGGTAAAGACACCGCCAATTGTCGGCGAGGAACTGGTTACATAAGGATACGTGCCGTGGTCAATGTCCAGCAGTGCCGCCTGCGCGCCCTCGCAAAGCAGCCGCTTGCCTTGGGCCAGGGCTTCGTGCAGGTAGACCGAGGTGTCATCCAGGTAAGGAACCAACCGCCGGGCGTATTCAAAGTGCTCGACAGCCACTGCATCGGCGTCCAGTGGCTGCTGGCTGTAGACCTGGGTCAGGATCTCGTTCTTGGCTTTGGTTTCAGCCCTGACCCGGTCAGCAAAGGCTTCCGGATCGGCCATGGCCCGGGCGCGGATGCCTCGCCGGGCCGACTTGTCGGCATACGCCGGGCCGATGCCCAGCATGGTGGTGCCGATCTGTTTCTCGCCCAACGCCTGCTCGGCGGCTCTGTCCAGGGCAATGTGGTAGGGCAGGATGAGATGCGTTCGCCCGCTCAATTTGAGGCGTGCCGCGTTCACGTCCACACCCCGCCCGGCCAGGGCGTCCATTTCCTTCAGCAACTTGCCAGGGTTGACGGCCATGCCGCCTCCCATCACGCACATCACGCCCGGATATAGAATGCCGGAGGGCACAAGATGCAGCTTGTATATTTCGCCACCCACGGTCAAGGTGTGCCCGGCGTTGTCACCGCCGTTGAAGCGGGCCACAATGTCCGATTCGGCGGCGAGATGGTCGGTGAGCTTGCCTTTGCCTTCGTCGCCCCACTGGGCGCCCAGTATCACGGTGATGCTCATATCAGCAGCTCCTTTCGAGGTTAAGATTAAAGTTGACAAGGTGTGAAATTGCCTGTAAAATTTCCCACAAAATATTGGGGATTATAACAAAAAGTCTACCAACAGGCTGCCGAACGGCGCGATCAGGAGTAGACCGTCACATAGTCAGCCGCGCCACGAGTCCTGCTCCCTTCCCCGACCGGCAGATAAACGGGTCGGTTTCGAGGCCGGTGGCCTGCCGGTAGCCAGTCATCACCTCCTGACGAAAGGCATCCACCGCCCCGGTCTCTACCAGCGCGACCACGCAGCCGCCCCAGCCAGCCCCCGTCAGCCGCGCGCCGAGACAGCCCGGCGCACCCCGCGCAATTTCGGCCAGTACATCTACCTCCAGGCAACTGGCGGCATAGTCGTCCCTCATGCTGGCGTGGGCCGCATCCAGCAGGCGGGCCAGGGCCGGGGCGTCTCCGGCGCGCAGGGCAGTCACGGCAGCCAGCACCCGCTCGTTCTCCGTGACCACGTGGCGGCAGCGCGCCCGCACGTGATACACGGCCTCGGCGGGCAGATTGTGGTCCGCTGCCAGTTCCTCCAGCCAGGCCCGATTAAGGCCCAGGGTGATCAGTTGGCCGGCGCCGACTCGTTCCGGCAGCGTCTCCTCCAGCAACGATAGTACCTCTGCCAGCGACACGCCCAACGACGCCGGCGAGACGTCCCGCAGATGGGTGATGCTCTGCGCCGGGTGGTGGGCCTGGAGCAACCGCACGCCGACCTTGCCCTCGGCGACGCGCAGGTTGAATTCGGAGCGGGTGTTCTGGTGGCGGGCGCCGCTCTCCGCCACGACCAGGGCGTAGCCCTCCGGCAGCGGGATGTGCTCTGTCAAGTAGGCGCCGTCACGCGGGCGGCAATCGAAGAACAGGGCGTGTCCCCGGCGGCCCAGCAGGGCGGCGAACTGATCCATAACGCCGCCCCGCGTGCCGACGTACCACTCCGCTTCGCCGGTCAGGCTAGCCATGGCGGTGGGGGAGACCTCCAGGTCATTGAGGTGAGCCAGCGCTACAGCCACGACCACCGTCAGTGCCGAGGAGGAACTCACGCCGGCGCCGCGCGGCACGCCCCAGGGTGGCGCACTGGCGGTGAGGGCGTCCATACCACACAACGTTGGGCCAAAGCGCCGGGCCAACTCTTGCGCCGCGCCCCGCGCATAGTTTCCCCAGTCGCCGCGCGGGCCAGAGAGAATGTCGGGCGAAATCTCGAACTGCCGCGGCGGAAATTCCGCTTCGACGTTGGTCAGGTTCACCGCCGCGTCGGCGCGGGGGCGGGCCAGCAGCAGCACGTCCTTATCCAGCGACACCGGCAGCACAAATCCGTGGTGATAGTCGGTGTGCTCGCCGATGAGGTTCACCCGGCCCGGAGCGCGAAAGAAGCTCACCGAACCGGAGCCATACTGCACGGCAAAGGTGGCCAACGCTGCTCGATAGCGGCTGATCTGACCGGCGGCAGCGCCGCCATAGATGGTCGTCAGGGTCATGGGCAAATCAGGACACGTCGCCACTTGACTTTTCTCCAACAGGGAGTGCAAAGGCGACCAGCCCAGTCGCCTGAAGAGAGAAAGCCGATTGACGGATCGGAGGGTTTTCACGCCAGGAGATCCACTGCCAACTGAGCGTAGACACGGGCAGCGGCGGCGACGTCGTCCAGCCGGACCTGCTCCTCGGACGTGTGGGCGTAGCGTTCTTCGCCGGGGCCAAAGCCAACTGTCGGGATGCTCGCCACGCCCATGGTGTAGACACCGTCGGTGGAAAAGACCCACTCCTGGACGCGAGGCACATAGCCCAACGTGTTGCGTACCGTCCGCACCGTGGCCTGCACCAGGGGATGGTCTTCTTCCATCGCCCAGGCAGGATAGTACACCCGGTGGCGGATCTCATAGCCGGTGTAGCTAGTGGCCCGGTACTCGGTCACTTCCACCTCGGCGCGCAGGCTCTCACGCAGGATGACACTCTGCACTTCGGCCAGGGCCTTGGCTTCGGTCTCGCCCAGCGTCAGGCGGCGGTCAATGTAAAAGGCACAGCGGTCGGGCACAGCGTTGCGGCTGCCGGCGGTGCTTTCGATCTGGGTGACCGCCAGGCTACCCCGGCCCAGCAGCCGGTCGTCCGTCAACTGATCGGCCAGCAGTTCCAGGCCAAAGATGATCCGTGCCGCGCCATAGATCGCGTTCTCACCCAGGTGGGGCGCCGAGGCGTGACAGGCCTTGCCCTGCACCGTCACGCGCATCTCGATCCGACCGCGCTGTCCCCGGCTGACTTGCAAGTTTGTTGGTTCACCCAGAACGACCCAGCAGGGTCGCAGGCCTTCCTCCTCGACCAGGACGCGCATAGCCAGGCCCTCGCAGGGTTCCTCCTGCACCACGCCGACCAGGTAGAGGTCGCCGTCCAGGGACACACCGGAGTCGATCAGCATCTTGGCTGCGTAGACCATGGCCGCCAGTGCGCCCTTCATGTCGGCCGCTCCCCGGCCATAAAGCACACCGTCCTCGATCTCGGCCCCGAACGGATCACGAGTCCAGGCGACGGGATCGCTCACGCCGACGGTGTCCATGTGGCCGTCAAAGAGCAGCTTTTTGTCGCCGCCGGTGCCGATGCGCCCGATCACATTGCCGATGCGATCCACGCGCACGTCCGAGATGCCCACGCGGCGCATCTCACCGGCCAGTCGCGCTGCTACTTCTCGCTCTTGAGTCGAAAGGCTGGGTGTGCGCACCAGGTCTTGAAAAAAGGCCGTCATGGCCTGAAAATCCCGGGAAGAAAGCTCAAACATGCCCTACCTCACTATCCTTGCCCCAAACTAGTATGCGCCATCGCCAAAGATGACCTTGGGGATCGTCTGCAAAAGGATTTTCGTGTCGAGCACTGGCGACCAGTGCTCAATGTAATAGATGTCCAGAAGGCACATCTCGCCGAAGGTCAAGTTGCTGCGACCACTCACCTGCCATAGCCCGGTCAGGCCGGGCCAGGTTTCCAGCCGTTTCTTGTGCCATTCCACGTATTGGCTAACTTCCTCCGGCAGTTGCGGGCGCGGCCCCACGAGGCTCATATCGCCTTTCAGGATGTTGTACAGTTGGGGAAGTTCGTCCAGGCTGGTGCGACGCAGCACCCAGCCCAGCCGCGTCATTCGGGGATCGTTCTTTATCTTGAACAACGCCCCTTGCGCTTCGTTAAGTTCGGCCAGTTCTTCTTTCTCCTTCTCAGCACCGGCGCGCATGGTGCGGAACTTGTAGCACGTGAAGGGCCATCCCCCTTTGCCCACGCGCGTTTGCGAGAAGATGGCCGGGCCGGGCGAATCAAGCTTGATGGCCAGAGCGATGACAGACATCAGGGGCGCCAGCACGACCAGGCCGACGAGCGCGGTGGCAAAGTCCAGTGCCCGCTTGACCCACCAAAGCCAACCGCCCACGCGGGGCTCGCGCAGGCTCAGCAGTGGAAGGCCGCTCAGGTCTTCCATATCCACCTGGCTCAACGAGAGTTGGAACAGATCGGGCACAATGCGGGCGCGCACGTCGTGGCGCTCGCACTGGTGGACGATGCTCAATATCTTGCGGTGATACATCCAGGGCAAGGTGACGATGACTTCGTCCACCGCTTCCTGGCCGACGATGCGCGGCAAGTTCTCCAGCCCGCCCAGGGCTTTGAAGCGCCCGATGTCAGTGCGACCCTTGTCCGGGTGGTCGTCCACAAAGCCGGCCACCCGGTAGCCCAGTTCTGGATGGGCAACGATGCTTCGCATGACGGAGCGCCCCACCTTGCCGGCACCGACGATGATCACCCGCCGGATGCCGTGGCCTCGCTTGCGAAGCTCCGCCCGCACCACACGCAGCAGCCATCGCTCCAGGCCGAGGAGCACGACGATCACCGCTCCGACCATCAGGAAAATGAACCGCGAGTAGTAGAATCGGATCACGTATGTCACAGCCATCATGATGACGATGCCGACAGCGGTGCCGCTGAACACCGCATGGACCTCGTCCAGCCAGGATCGCCCTCGCTTTTGTTGGTAGACGCCTCCCAGCGCGAACATGACCAGCAGTAGCAGCGTCAGCACCCATGCCACTGGCTGAAAGACGGTATAAGGCACCCGGTTCTCGGGCGCCACCACCTGGGGCCATTGCAGTTCGTATCGCATCCAGTAGGCGATGAAAAAAGACAGGTTGATCATGAGAGCGTCTGCCAAGCCCTGTAACGGAATCCGCAGTCGCTGTAATCTCTCAAACATCTCGCTTATCTCTCCCCCCCATGTTCAATGCCCGCTCATAGACACGGATTGTCTGCCGGGCCGCCGCGTGCCAGGAAAAGCGCGCCGCCTGCGCGAGCCCCCGTTCCCGCCAGTCGGCGCGGGCCTGTGGATCGTGCAACAGCGCCCCCATCGCTTCGGCGAGCGCAGCCACGTCGCCAGGCGGCACTTTGACCCCCGCGTGGCCCACCACCTCCGGCAGCGACGAGGTATCGAAAACGATCACCGGCGTGCCGCAGGCCATCGCTTCCAGTGGCGGTAGGCCGAACCCCTCGAACAGCGAGGGGTAGGCAAAAAGTTCGGCAGCGTTGTACCACAGTGGCTTCTCTGCCTCTGGCACGTAGCCAGGAAAGATGGCCCGCTCTGCCAGGCCCAGCCGCTCCACGGCGGCGAACGTCTCCTCGTAAAACCAACCCTTGGCCCCGGCGACGACCAGCGCCGGCCACGATCTGCCGTCGCTGGCGACGAGCCGGGCATAGGCCTCTAATAGCGAGACGATGTTCTTGCGCGGCTCCAGCGTGCCCAGGAAAAGAATGAACCGCTCCGGCAGGCGCTTCTCGCGTCGAAAGGCCGCCACGACTGCCGGGTCTCGCGGGTGGAAACGCTCGTCCACGCCGCAGTAGACCACATCCACCTGATCCCCCGACTTGCCCAACAAGCGTATCACGTCCTGCCGCGTGCTTTCCGAGATAGCAATGACCCGCCGCGCCCGCCGCACCGACAAACCCGTGAACAGCCGCAAGTAAAGCCGGTTCAGCGGGCGGAAACTCTCCGGAAAGCGCAGGAAACTCAGGTCGTAGACCGTCACCACGGCGGGGCAGGGCAGCAGCAGCGGTGAGACGAAGGCCATCGCATGTAGCAAATCCACCCGCGCCCTCCGCAAAGCCATGGGCTGGATCGCCTGCTCCCAAAAGATCCGCACCGGCGCGCGGACAGTGGGTAGGCACGACAGACTGACAGCCAACGGCGGTTCGGGCGAAAAACGACGCTCGCTGAGGAAGGCGGTGTAGCGATAATGCCCCGCGACCCAGGGCAGGTGGCGGAGGAGGCTATAGATGTACCAGTTGATCCCGGCTGCCCGATAGTTTCGCCCCAGTGACAGCAGGTGGGCATTCAGCCCCACGTGAAGGTGCCGGGGCGGCATTGGCCACGGATCAGAATAAGGCAGCGTGCCTATCCTGTTCCTATTCTCACGCTTATCCACACTGCAAATTATACCACAGAACGGGTAGCAGGCAAAGGTGAAGTTTGAGCTGATTTCAGCCCAATTTCGTTTCAGAAGGCCCATCCCAGGACTTCCAAAGTCTTATTTGAAAGGTATTGGCCCCAAGACACCAGCCGATTGACAGCCATTCTGTTCTAAAGTATAATCGCTCTCTGTCGTCATCCAGAATGATGGCCGGACATAACGTATGCAGTATCTTCTCAAAAAGTAGGGGCAAAAGTCGCACCTTGCTCCGGCTGGATCGCCAGATCCAGCCGCCGGGCGACGGATTTGACAATCCGTCGCGAGCGTACACAGGCACAAAGCTCTTCCTACCCCAAGATATTGAGAAGATGCCGTATGCATCTGATTACAAATTGTTGCTGGCTTTCAAAGATGGAAGTGTAAGGGAGGTTTGATGCTCCTCAGTGCGCCATTTCAGGCCCACGACGCCCAACTGGAGCCCCGGCCAGAGGTCGAGTATTGTTTCCAATGCGCCGTCTGTGGGCTGGTTTGTGTGGTCAACTATGCTGAGGCTTACGAGCCCCGGCATACGTTCGTATACGATCTGTTCAATGAAGGGATAGAGGCCAGGGAGACTCTGTGGGGTTGCCCCTCTTGTCACAAGTGCGAGGAACGGTGTCCCTACGATTTCAAGCCATTGGAACTGGTCAAAGCGCACAAGGAGGCCGCTTTTGCCGCCGGCCTGGCCCCCGGGGAAGTCTATGCCGAGCTCGAGTCCATCCTGACTACCGGTTCGGCCTTCCCGGTGAGCAGCGTGACGCGGCGCCGGCGGACCAGACTGGGCCTGCCCGACCTGCCGGAAAAGCCGGTGGACGAACTGGCGATCATCGCCGGGCGCACCGGTCTGATGGCTAAACTGGCTGCTGCCGTTCGGTTGAACCCTTTGGCAGAGTTTATGCCGGGCAAAGCCTGTCCTGAGCCCTTTGTCCTTGGTCCTCAGGCCCAAGCCCCTGGTACTTTGTCCCAGGGACCCTTGGTCCTTCGGCCCAAGGACGAAGGGCAAAGTGGACTGAGGGTCCCTGGGCCCAAGGACCAGGGGCCAAGTCGAAGGGTCGAGGGGCTCAGGACAGGCGCTCACGACAAAGATCGCCAGACGCAGCAAGCCAGGGAGGAGGGCGAGGCATGAGCGAGCCCAGGGGAAAAGAGGGCTTGGCCTTCTTCCGGGGCTGCATGATTCCCACCAAGCAGCCGCACATCGAGTACGTAGCCCGGCAGGTGCTGCCCCGCCTGGGTGCGCAACTGGTTGACGTGGACGGCTTTACCTGCTGCCCCGATCCGGTGGGCGTCGGCGCAGTGGATCCGTTCACCTGGGTCACGATGGGCGCGCGGAACGTCAGCCTGGCCGAGGAACAAAACCTGGATGTGCTCACCCTGTGCAACGGCTGCGCCTACACACTGCGCCACGCCGTCCACGACCTGGCCGGGTCGCCAGAGCTGCGCGAGCGGGTGAACGG
>CAYNKW010000056.1:0-19692 GCA_964397845.1 uncultured Anaerolineae bacterium | reverse complement strand
TCATAACCGAAGGCAGCGGCAGTACCGACTCGGCGGTTCTCACTGCCGCTGGCGAGCACGATATCGCCGAATCATCCTCCGATGCGGTCATCGTGGGCATCGCTGAGGGAATGCCGATCAAGGCGGTGGGCATCGTGCAGCAACGGAATCCCGTGGCTCTGATAGCTCTCCAGAGCTCGGGTATCACTACCGTTAAAGACATAGAGGGCAAGAAGGTCGGCATCCGGCCGGCGGCCTCCAGTTACTTCCAGTGGAAGATTTTCGTCAATCTGAATGACCTCGACCCTTCCACCATAACGGAGGTCGCCGTCGGCTTTGGCGAGGAGACTCTGCTGACCGGCGAGATTGACCTGAGCCCGGTCTACACCAGCCGCGCTAAGGCTGTGACCGAAAAAATTGAGCCACTCGTATATTTCGAATTCAAAGACTATCCCGAACTGGACACGTATGGCGGCCTCTGGATCGTGAACACCGAGTTCGCAGAGCAACACCCCGACCTGGTCAAAGGCTTCCTCAGAGCTTTCTACAAGGGTATGGTGGTGATGCTAAAAGACCCGCAGAGGGCTGCAGACGCCGTCCTGGCCGAGAAGCCCGAGTCCGACGCGGAAGCCCTTCTCATAGAAGCTACCGTCGAACTCGACTATCTCGTCTCTGAGGAAACCAAGGAGCACGGCCTTGGCTATGCCTCGGAGGAGCAATGGGCCAGGTCTGTAAGTTTGAGCTTGGACGGAGGGTTCATCGAAAAGGAAGTACCGTTGAAAGACATCTTTACCAACGAGTATCTGCCCAAAGTCTCCCAACCCTGATGGCAACGGCGCCATCTCATGGAGAGAGCAGGGATGATGGTGTGAGCAGGTGTTCGTGCCCTCGGCACAAACACCTGCTCATCATCACCCTTTCTGTATCATCTCGAACCATGGATTCGCAGCTAACTTTAGTCTCAGTGGGGAAAATATAGCACAAATATAGCACAGATGAGGAGGCAAAAGATGGCAACGGGTAGCTTCTCTGTAGCTCAACCTGATATAAGGTCCAAGCTTCTGACCTTCCTGAAACTGGGCAGGCCTGAGTATATAGTCAGCCATCTATATGCTTTCGTGCCGCCCTATCTTGCAACCGGCGAATTTCACTGGCCCGCCTTTCTGGCCGGGGTCATATCCTGCTTCATCAACGTACCGTTTTCAACGTTGATCAATAACTATGCAGACCGAGTCGAGGATAGCGTCAATTTCCCCACGCGGGTCGAGATGTGCAAGAGGGTCGGCTACAAGAACATCAGGAATGTGGGGCTTGCCTTCTTCACCCTGTCGGCGTTGTGGACGTTGGTCTTTGTCTACGTCTCGAACGTGACAGTGGCTTTGGTCTATCTCTTTGGTATCTCTATTATGATGAACTATTCATGGGGGCTACGGTTAAAACGACAGCCTGTCCTCATGTCTCTCGTGCTTGCACTGGGCTTTCCGGTGAAATTCGCCGGTGCGTGGGCCATGAACAGACCGTTACAAACCCTTCCTCCCGTGGTGCTCGTCTTGGGCTATATCATGGCCATCGTGGGTAATCTCAAGAACCTGCCTGATACCGAGGGGGACAAACAGGCAGGCGTGAAAACGTTCTTTACGGGCTCCCTCAAGATTGCCATCATAGGCCCCTTCATCTGGCTCAGTACCTATGTCTTGGTCGTGCTTCTTGTGTTGCTTAGAGTCCTTGAGCCGAAATACTTGATCGCTTTCGTTACCTTGCCGATGGCACTATATGGACTCTGGTGGACGTCGAGGGCCCAAACCGTCGCCGAAAAGGAGGGGGTGTTTCGCTACTCCCGGCTCTACAGATACGTCATCAATGGCGTCGTTTTCCTCACCTTTTCTCCAACGGTGGCAGTCTTTGTCGCGCTGCTCCTGTTGGTGGCCTTAAATTATGCCGTGTCTTATGCCATGGATCCGGAGCGCTTTAATTTTGGGGGAATATACTCCAGATGACAACAGCGAAGGCATGTCCTATCTATTCAACAAAGGTAGACAAATGACGGAAAAGGGCAAACTGCGGTCGTTCTATATGACGGCGTATACGGGACGGGGATTCTATTCCTTCGCGGAATCGGCTCTCGCAGGGGTCGAGCATCTCTTTGTGCTCCGAGCCAAGTCGGGCAGGGCAAAAACAAGGGTGATCGAGCAGGTTAGCCAAGCCCTGGTTGAGCGCGGGTACGATGTAGAACTCTTCCATTCTCCCTGGGGTGACGGCCTCCTGGAGGGTTTGATCACACCCGCTTTAAAGATGGCCATCGTAGACGAGCCCGTCTGTGGGGTTGGCATCCCCAGAGGCCGGGGAGAGGTGATAGACCTGGGTGCCTTTTGCGATCCGCAACAGTTGCGGAGCCATCAGGCAGAGGTTAAAGACGCCGAGGCGGGAGCTTCTGAGCTAGTAGAACAGGGGTCTGCTTTGTTCGTCAAATCGCTGGAGCTTCACAACCAGATTGAGACGCACTATGGCAGGGGCCTGGACTTTGCCAAGGCCGATGAGATGGCCGAGGAGCTAGTCAAAGATATCTTTGGGAGCGAGCCGCAAGTCCGTGACCTCTTTGTCGCCGGTTTGGGAATCGTCGAGGACCAGCATACGTTCTACCGGGACTTGATTGCGAGCTGTAGAAGGAGGTACATTATCAAAGGCGCTCCGGGGACAGGCAAGTCTGTGCTGGTCAAAAAGGTCGCTGAAGCGGCCGCGGAACGGGGCTACAGGGTGGACATGATTCACTGTCTTTTCGACCCCCAGAGCATTGATATGGTATTCATCCCCGAGCTTTCCGTCATCATTGTTGATGGCACTCCTCCGCACGTCATTGAGCCACAAAGTCCGAGAGACAAAGTCATAGACATGTTGCAGTGTGTGGAGCTGCAGGCGGTTGGCGAACAGGCTGAAGAAGAGGCTTTGTGGGAAAGGCTAAAGAACACAAAGAGGCGTAGGAGAAAATGTCTCTTGGAGGCGAAGAAGATGCGTGACACTCTAGAGGCTTACTACGCTGACGCTATGGATTGGGAGGAGGTGAAGCGAGTCGCTCGGACCATCGTTGACAAGACCGCTTAACGCGCTCATGTGTACCTGCTGTAAGTTCCGCGAGAATTGCCTGTATACTGGCTGCCGGTCGGGGTGTAGGCATAACAAAAACGATCAGAGGAGGATATCATGGTCTATCTAATGGTGACATTCAAATTGAAGGATATCTCAATTCAGGAGCAAGTGGACAGAAGCCGAAAGAATGTTCCAAATGTGGCTGGGTCTCCCGGCCTGCGCTGGAAACTCTGGCTTGGGGATGACAGCACTGGCGAGTACGCCGGGTTCTACGAATTTGAGACCCGCGAGGATGCTGAAGCATACATGCAGCCGGGAGGAGGGGGGAGCGGGATTCTCAAATTGAGCGAATCCCCTATTATAGCCCGAAAGGCGAGTTTTCAAATCTACGACTGCATCAGATACCAGAAAGGCAATCCCGTTGGGTTCTGGCAACTTGAAGAGTTCCAGAACCTTCCCAAAGGAGGCTCGTTTGAACCAGACTGGATACCTACTGGCTGAGTCACAGCCTGAGCGGACCTGATAAAGCTAGAGTGAATAGCACGTCAAAGCAGGGGGATAGTATCTCACCTGTTCCCGCCGGATTTGGCAATCCAAGCCAAGCGAAGGAAGGTTTTCTGGTCACTCATCCCCCTACTTTGGGGTGCTGAGAAAAACCGTGGGAGCAGACAATCTCGCGAGGACAAACCTATGTCTAGTCAAGGCAAGATCCATTCATTCTTCATTACCGCACTCACCTCACAGGGGCTTCGCTCTCTTGCCCAAGAGGCCTTACGTGGTATTGATCACCTCTTTGTGCTGCGAGGCAGGTCTGGCCGGGCCAAGACAGTGATCTTGAGACGAATCAGCAAGGAGGTGGTGGGAAAAGGACACGATGTGGAGTTGCTGTGCTCCTCGATGGATAGCATCCTCTTGGAGGGGCTCATTGTCCCCACCTTGCGGATGGCCATCGTAGACGGGCCGACCTGCCTGGTGGACAGGACGCGAGGGCAAGGATTGGAGATAGACTTAGATGTATATTGTGATCGGCAAAAGCTGCAGGCACGGCAGGCCGAGGTTGAATCAGCCGAGGCGGAAGTGACAGCCCACCTGGATCAGGCCACTGCCCATTTCAAGCGGGCGAAGCAACTTCACGACCAGACAGAAGCCCACTACGTCCCGGGCCTGGATTTTGCCAAGGCCGATGCCAAGGCCGAGGCGCTCGTGGCCGAGATCTTTACTGGCATGGGCGAGGGGACAGGGAAACCTCAGATTCGCTCCTTCTTTGCCGTGGCCTGGTTTCCGGACACGGGTTCTATGGTTGATTTCCGGCTGCAGGCGACGGACGACTGTCGCAGGAGGTATATCCTCAAGGGGAAGCCCGGCACAGGCAAGTCCGTTCTGGCAAGGAAAATTGCCAACGCGGCGAATGAACGGGGCCATGACACGGTTCTCTATAACTGCAACCGCGATCCTAACAGCCTGGACGGCGTGGTAATCCCGGCTTTGTCTACCGCTATCCTCGATGGTACGCCAGCTCACACCCTGGAACCTCAGAGGCCGGGAGACAAGATCGTGGACATGCTTGAATGTGCGAACTTGGAACATGTGGATCAGGAGGTGATCCAGACCTTGCAAAGCCACAAACAAAGGATCTCCACTGGGACCCAAAAGCATTTGGCAGCAGCCAACGAGGCAAGGAGGCGCCTGGAATCACTCTATGCGGAGGTCATGGATGATGCAGCCATTGAGCAGGTTGTTCAGGTCTTGACCGATCGAATCAAGATGCTATAAAACCGATACTTATAGGGTTTGGACTTTGGACAATTTGGGAATCGAGCCTTTAGGCGGCCTACATCTTGTGGCAATGACCGGCTAAAGCCTCTATTCCTTGGGGTGTTCGAGCCTTTGTCCAAAGTCCGATAGGGTAACGAGGCCAAGATCATGCACCTTCCTACGAGGCACTGGCGATTACTCAAGCAGCGCTATAGGCTCTTTGGCGCACAATGTAGCAGTTGCGGAGCCAAACTGCTTTCGACCGACAAGGTGTGCCCCTTTTGCCGGCCGCACATCTTGCCGGAGGATGTAAAGTCCGTTGCTGCCGAGTCTGCTGTGGTGTACTCTCTGACCAAAGGCCGGCAGCGATTGGCTACTCTAGGAGCCTTCCTGAGGTGGAAGGACTGGGGACTGGGCAAGGTCCCTCTTCTATGCACAGCGTGTGTCTACGTGGGATTTGCGTATCACGAATTCTCTCTGGCCTTCGTCCTCAAGTTCCTGGACGCTCTGCTGTTTGCGGCCGGTCATTCTGCCTTTGGCTACGTAATCAATGACTGGGGGGATCGCTACACCGATAGACAGCGTGGTAAATCCAATGTCTTTCTGGGACTCAGTCAGCGGCGGGCACTAAAAGCGATTGTAGCCCTTGTCGGCGTCTCTCTTCTCTCTGGTCTGCCATTCGTCGCTAACCCCTGGTTTGTGCCCCTCTGGATCGCCTGGGGACTTGTGGCTGTATCCTTTTCGCTGCCACCTTTGCGATTCAAAGAACGAGGACCCTGGGGATGGATCTTTGGCCTCCTTGCCCAGTGGACGCTGCCGGCTTGTTTGGCCTTCGCTGCCTTTGGACATTTCGGCGGGTGGGACACCATCCTCTTTGTCATCCTTCTCACCGCCACCGGCGCCACACTTGACCTGGGGCAGGCACAAGGGTACTATGCTGCCAAAACTACCGGGAGAGACAGATGAGGAGAAAAGCGAATGAGACGTTGCACCAGGTGCGTCCTGACGGAAAACCACGCGAACGTATGGTTCAACAAAGAGGGCGTGTGCAATTACTGCCTGGAATTTAAAGAGGCAACGCAACATCACCGACCTGTTGCAGATCGGGAGGACGAGTTCGTCGAGATGTTGGAAAAGCACAGAGGGCGAGGCGAATATGATTGCCTGGTGATGCTGAGCGGCGGCAAGGACAGCACCTATGCGCTCTATCTCCTGAAGGAGCGGTACAAGTTGAATGTTCTGAGTTTTACCTATGACAACGGCTTTGAGTCGGAGACAGCACTGGAGAACATTCGCAAAGCCGTTGACGCCCTGGAGGTTGACCACCTATACCTGAAGCCCGTTCACATGAAGCGCCTGTTCCGCTTTCTGCTGCAGAGCGGGGTGAACCCGTCTGTGCTGTGTCCGCCCTGCAAGAGTGCGATGAACACCACCGCCTGGGAAATAGCGAAAAAACTTGGCATCGGTCTGATCGTCTCGGGCAATACCAAGGGCCAGAGGAATCCCAGGCCGATGCAACCGGATAATGACATCCTCCTCAAAAAGATCGCTGATCTTATCGAGGCGGAGGAGGAGTTCAGACCCCGCCTCTCCATGTACTTTAACAAGGATCTCTGTCACTCAGATAAAATGGAAGAAAAGGACGGTATCCGGATTGTCTCTCCCTATTATTACACCAAGTGGGACGGAAGGAAAGCCATGGGTGTACTGGAAAAGACATTAGGTTGGAAAGCGCCAATCGTGGACTATCCACGCACTGCCACCAACTGCCTGATGAGTCTTGTCGTTGCTTACGCATCTCGAGTGGGGTACGGGTTTTCATTCCATAACACTGAGATGAGTGTATTGATCAGGCACGGCGAGATGACGAGGGAGGCGGCATTGCAGGCCCTAGAGATGGAAATAGACCGCGATGCGGTGGCTGCTGTTCTTTCGCGTTTAGGTCTTTCGTTCAGTGACGTAGAGTTTTCTCCCTGAGGTTTGGGTCAAGAATACATGGAGACTGTGCAGCCAGACTATTGCCGTCAAAGCTCAAGAGTTGAGATGAGGGAGATAGGCGAGTGAGGCGTTGCGCCCGGTGTGTCCTGACGGAAAATCATCCAAACACGCGGTTCAACCAAGAGGGCGTGTGCAATTACTGCTTGGAATTTGAAAAGGCAGAGCAACTTCACCGATCCGTTGTGGAGCGAAAGGACGAGTTCGTCGAAATATTGGAAGCGCACAGGGGCCAAGGTGAGTACGATTGCCTGATGATGTTGAGCGGTGGCAAGAACAGCGTCTATGCGCTCTACCTTCTGAGAGAGCAGTATAAGCTGAGCGTCCTGAGCTTCACCTTTGACAACGGTTTTGAATCGGAGGCAGCGCTGGAGAATGTACGCAGGGTCGTTGACGTCCTGGAGGTTGACCATCTATACCTAAGGCCTACTCATGTGAAGCGATTGTTTCGCTTTTTGCTGCATAGTGGGGTAAAGCCCTTTGTGTTGTGTCCGCTGTGCAAGAGTGCCATGAACACTACCGCCTGGAAGATGGCCAAAAAGTTTGGCATCGGATTGATCATCTCGGGGGATACCAAAGGCCAGATCGTCCCCGTGCGGCCATCGTATCCCGGCATGTACACGCAGATGCAAAAAACCGCCGTTCTTCTTACGTCACGCAAAGAGTTCCGGCCATACTTTTCTACCTATTTTGACACAGAGCTCTTTCGCTCGAAAACGATGGAAAAAGATGGCGTCCGACTGGTCTCTCCCTTTCACTATATGAAATGGGATGGGAGGACAGCCACAGAGGTCTTGGAGATGGCAGTGGGTTGGAAAGCGCCAGACGTAGATTATCCACGCGCTGCCACCAACTGCCTGATGAACCTGGTCATTGCCTATACTGCCCGCCAAGAGTATGGCTTTTCATTCTACGATACCGAGATGAGCGAGCTGATCAGGCATGGGGAGATGACCAGACAAGAAGCGCTGCAAGCCCTGGAAGCAGAGATAGACCGCGATCTCGTCGACCGTGTTCTATCTCGACTGGATCTTTCTCTTGCACAGGTGTGCCCAGCAAATTCCTAAAGCCAATCGAGAACTGTGATGAAGAGTTTTTTGAACTTGACGGCCATTTCGATCGTTGCGCTTGCGATGCTAGTACTGATCTCTTGTGGGGCTCCTTCACCGAGCACTCAGGAAGCGATCAAAATCGGCGTAGATCTTCCCACCTCTGTTCTACCTGGGCTCAGCGCCAGTGTTCAGAATGGGTTGATCATGGCGGCCAGCGAGATCAACGACGCGGGAGGAATTGGAGGAAGGTCCGTAGATTTGGTTTTCTATGATGATGCCTTCAGCCCTAGCATGGCTGTGAGCAACATCGCGCGCTTGATCCAGGATGATAAGGTTGTGGCTGTGATCGGGCCGGCTGATGCTGAGAGTATCCAGGCGACGGTACGCCTCTGCCAGGAGAACAAAGTCATTCAGGTTATCGCGACCGGTGCCCCGGGGCTCATTGACCCCATAAAACATCCTTACTTATTCAGAGTAGGTCCCACCGACGCTGATCAGGCAGCCATACTTGTCAGCTATGCTACCAAGCATGGCCGAGAAATCGCAATTGTGGCAGATGATACCTTATATGGACAGCAGGGTACCGCTCTGCTCAGGGACGAACTGGATGAGCAAGGTAAGAAACCTGTAGTTGTAGAGACGTTCTCCTATGGCGATACTGACATGGCTACCCAGGTCGGGCGAGTGATAGACTCAGGAGCAGATGAGGTCATCCTTTGGGGGGCTGGTGATGAGCCCGCTTACGTGACCAAGGAACTGCGAATGAGAAATTGGAACGGGAAGATCGTGGGTTGCGCAGGGCTGGGTCTGCTTGATTATCGAGAGGTAGCTAAAGGGTACACCGAAGGCGTGGTTTTCTTGGCTTTAGGCGCCCGCGGGTGGGCTATGGATAGACGGGCCCAGCCCTACATCTTTGACCAGCAGCATCACGTCGCCTTCGATTCCCAAAAGTGGATGGGATGGCAGGAGCGCTATTGGGCAATCCTCGGTGAGGAGTACTTTTGGTGGGGAGGTGATCCCAGCTCGAAAGGCCATATCGTGAGCGCGGACGATGCCCTGATCTCCAACCTGAACCAGTTCTTCAGCTACAGCGCCCTGTATATCTTGAGGGAGGCATTGGAGAAAGCAGGGGATGTTACGGATGGAGAAAAGGTCAGGAAAGCGCTCGAACGTACCGTTGTGCAGGGACTGTGGCATCATGATTTTCGTTTTACCCCTGATTGTCACGACGCTTTGAACGCGGAGGACCTGGTTCTACTTGAATATCGTGGTAATTTCGTGGAACCCGTACCGTTGTCAGAGTATTGAGGAGAGTAGCAACGTGTCGCGTCCATCGCAAGTTGTCGTTGTTCTGATCCTGGCAACCTCATTGTTGGTATCTTCCCTGCCAGGTCTGCCAGCAGACGCTCAAACCACGGGTACGCCAGACCTGTCCGAGGTAGAGGAGGCGATAGCGCGCGCCCAGGAGTATCTTTTTGCAGCGCAGGAAAAAGATGGCCATTGGGATGGGAACTCTTTTTTCTACACCGCTTCGGAGCCAGATCTGATGGGCGCCACTGCTATCTATGTGCTCTTTCTCAGCCACGTGGGCATAAACAACCCGAGCAAGCGAAAAGCCGTAGAGTATTTGATCGCCTCTCAGCTCCCGGATGGAAGTTGGGGCACCATACCAGGAGGCAATTACTACGACGTGTTGGCTCTAGAACGAGCGGGCGTGTCTCCCACGTCCCCCACACTTCAGAGAGCCTATGAATATCTCCACCGGCTTCAACAACAGGGAGAGACGCTTGACAATCAGTTGTTTTACACCCAATTCCACTATGCATTAGCCGGCGAGTACCCTTGGCAAAAGGTCGATTTTCCGCTCCTCGGCGACAGCGGTCATTACTCTGCCACCAAGAAGCCAAACGTATTCAGGATGGACGCGGCACTCGCACTCTTTATCCTAAAGACCCTGTATGCAGAAGGGGGAACTTTACGGGAGCAGAGGCAGTTCCTGAGAAGGACTGAGTCACTTTTGCTCCAGCGGCAGCTATCAAATGGAAGCTGGTTCAATTTTGAGCAAGCTACAATATATGCTCTCACCGCGCTTTACGAGTTGGGCCACGACACGAATGAGGAGCATTTTGTTCGAGGATTGCAGTTTTTGGAGTCCATGCAATTTAAAGATGGCTCAATGGCAATATTCAAACTCCCTGTTTTTGACACCACGATAGCCCTGCTCGCTTTGGAGGCATCTGGCGTGAGTGGAGAGCGTGAAGAAGTACAGTGCGCGGTTCAATGGTTGGTTGACAGCAGAAATCTTGCCGGAGGATGGGGTTGGACTCCTGAAGCAAGGGCAACCTCCGACATTGACGACACAACTTTTGCCGCCCTGGTCTTGATGGAGCATAGACCGAAGGTGAGCGACGAGATTATCTCTTTCATCCTCTCACGGCAGAATCAAGACGGAGGATGGGGAACCTTTGAACCGGATTTCACTGCCGAGAGAGATGTGAAATGGGTCCCCGTGAGTTCGGACATAGAATTCTTTGGAGATCCAAGTATTCCAGACGGGACTGCTCATGCCCTGTTTGCTTTGGGCAAGGCTGGATATACTGTGGAAGACGAGAGCATAGGGAGAGCGGTGAGCTTTCTTCAGCGCGTACAGTTTGATAACGGCATGTGGTTTGGATGGTGGGGCGGCCCGTACATCTATGGCACCAGTGCCGTACTTGTGGGCCTAGAAGCGGTTGGCACCGACATGGAGACGCTCTATGTACAGAACGCTGTCCAATGGCTGAAAAGCTGCCAGAACGCCGATGGTGGATGGGGGGAGGACGCAAAAGCCAGAGAGGGGCCAGAATACGCCGGCAAGGGCGATAGCACCTCGAGTGAGACTGCCTGGACGATCCTGGGGCTGTTGGCCGCTCACGTCCCGCCCAACTCGGAGGCCATAGAGAAGAGCATTCTCTATCTCGTTTCTCACCAAAAAGACGATGGAAGCTGGGAACCTGCCCCCACGATGACAGCCACAGGTCATTTCCCTTACTCATTAGAACACGCTGAGGCATCTTGGCCTCTTTGGGCGCTTTCCTCCTACAAGTTTGCTATCCAAGGGTCTAAGGAAGACACTGAGACGCCTGGTTACAGGGTCACGGTTCCGCTTATCGTGATCATCATCTCTTCATTGCTGCTGGGCTTCTGCATAGTTTTCCGACGAAATTTTTTGAGAACGTCAATCCCTCGGTGAGCAATTGGGATGTCCTTGCGTCTCAATGACTGTCGAGAGAGCTTGCTTTGCTGGCTGAGGCAGGGATGGAGGTAAGGAAAGAATGATTTTCAGGAACTTGTTCAGGCGCAAAGTGCGGAGTCTCCTCACACTCATGGGCATCGCCATCGGCGTCGCTGCTATCGTGGCCCTGAGGGCCATTGCCGATGGTTTGGTCAGTGGGTACACCGACGTCTTTACCAGGAGCGGCGCGCATCTTGTCCTCACCCAGGCGGAGGGCAGCAGCAGCGCCGGGACCCTAACTTTGGGGATTGTTGACGAGAGGGTTGGAGAGGCTCTCTTCGCCGTGCCTAATGTGAGAGACGTCGCGGGGGCGATCTTTTCCTTCACCTCAATGCCAGGAATTCCTTACTTTGTCCTCTTTGGTTACGACCCCAACCAGTTCGCCATACAACACTTCAAGATCGTCGAGGGAAGGGTGCTTGATCCCAGTGCCTCAGTGGGCCAAGGGAAGGAGATCCTCCTAGGCAGGAGGGCTGCAGGGAATCTTGGGAAGGAGGTCGGTGACACACTGAATGTCTACGATAGCGCCTATCACATCGTCGGCATCTACGAGACAGGCGTCGCTTTTGAGGATGGCGGATCAGTGGTTAACCTTTCCGAAGCCCAGGCCATCGTCGACCAGCCACGCCAGGTGACGGCCTATTTGCTCCAGGTCCAGGACATTGGTGAACTGGAAGCGACTCGCCAGCAGATCGAGCGACGCTTCCCTGACCTTTCCACATCGCTCACCTCCGAGGTCGTCAACAAGATAGGAGGCCTTGGAACCATCAGCGCCTTTGCCTGGGGCATCTCTGTTACTGCTATGTTAGTGGGCGGTGTGGGAATGATGAACACTGTGATCATGTCCGTGTTCGAGCGAACGCAAGAAATCGGGACCTTGCGCGCTCTAGGTTGGCGCAAGAGGAGGGTGTCCGCGCTTGTCCTGGGGGAATCAGTGCTTTTGAGCCTGTTGGGCGGCCTGATGGGGGTTGGCCTGGGCGTAGTCCTGGTTAAGGCAGTGAGCCATCTGCCTGCTGTGGGTAGTCTCTCCTCGGGAGCTTTTACCCCTGGCCTCTTTCTCCAGGCCCTTGTCGTGGCCCTGGGCCTTGGCGCCATAGGAGGGCTTCTCCCTGCCTGGTGGGCCTCACGGCTCGTGCCACTGGAGGCGCTGCGCTATGAGGAATCGGTAAGTGCCAGGAGGAGTAGACGGACGGGCCTGGGCTCACTGGGCGGGATTGCTTTCCGTAACCTCTGGCGCAGCCGAGTGCGCAGTTCGTTCACCATCGTGGGCACGTGCGTTGGCGTGCTGGCGGTGGTGGTCATGGGGGCCTTTGCCGAAGGCTTCACCTCTCATTTTTCCACCCTCGCCAGCGGAGCAGATTTGATGGCCATGCAGGCTGATGTCTCTGACATGGAGTTTAGTGCCATCCACCAAAAAGTGGGCACACAGATCGCCGCCATGCCTGGGGTGCAATACGTTTCAGGAGGCATCAGTGGGCCCGCCGCCCTGGAAGAGACACCCATGTTCAGTCTCCACGGCCGTGACCCGGCCGAGTATGCCATCCGCCACTTCAAAGTCGTGGAAGGAAATGGGCTTTCAGGTAGCCGACAGATCCTCCTGGGCAAGGGATCAGCCGGAAGCCTCAAGAAGGAGGTCGGCGAAACATTGAAGGTCCTGGGCCATACATACCATATAGTTGGCATCTATGAGACGGGAGACCCTATCGAAGAGTACGGGGGGGTGATCGCTCTGCGCGAGGCTCAGTCTCTTTTCGGGAAGCCAAGCCAGGTGAGCTTCTTTTCCATCAAGGTCCAAGACCCGGACGAGGTCGAGGAAGTTCAGCGCCGGATTGAGGAAAAGTTCCCTGACCTTTCCGTCACCAAGTCCGCTGACTTTGCTGAGAGTCTGCTTGAGATACAGCTTTTGCACGGGGGGGTGACGGGCGTCTCTCTCCTGGCTGTCCTTGTTGGAGCAGTGGCTCTGATGAACACGATGATCATGTCTGTCTTTGAACGGACACGGCAGATCGGGTTGCTGCGAGCACTGGGTTGGCGTCAAAGGAGGGTCTTGGGGATGGTTCTCAGTGAGTCTCTGATCCTGACCTTAGTGGGTGGTCTGGTGGGGATAATCCTGGGAGAAGCGATGGTCAAGTTGCTGGAGTTATCGCCGGAGACCGCCGGCATCGCTCTGCGGTTCACCCCTGCCCTGATCGCCCAGGGCCTGGTTTTGGCTGCAGTTCTCGGCACATTAGGGGGGCTCTACCCTGCCTGGTGGGCTTCGCGGCTTGCGCCAGTGGAAGCGTTGCGATACGAATAGGAAAGAACATGCTCACAATTTTCAGGCTGGTCAACCTTCGCCGTTTTTTTGCTCACAGGTTGCGCTCTTCCCTGAGCGTCCTTGGGGTCGCATTGGGAGTTGCGTTGATCTTTTCCATCTCTACTCTCAACGAAAGTATTACGGGCTCTTTTGTTGAGCTACTCGAGACTATCGCTGGCAAAGCTGTCATTGAGGTCTCTGGCCCATCCAGTAGTGGGTTCGACGAGGGGCTTCTGGTTGATGTGGTGAAGGTGGAAGGGATCAAAGACGCAGTTCCTATGGTAAAGGGCTATACGACGTTGGTTGGAAACGCGGTAGAGGAAAAGGTTCTCCTTCTTGGAGTCCCTCCCGACGTATCAAAGATTTTGCCCGATTATGCTTCGGAGCAGACGACTTTATTGAACAGCCGTGTCTACAAGGGAGTTCTGCTCGGTCAAGAGTTAGCCAACGCTTTGCAGATCGAGCTGGAAGACCAGATTGAATTGCTCACCCCTGGAGGCATTCAATCTTTCACGTTGATAGGCCTATTACCTGACACGGAATTGGAAAGAATCAGCCAAGGCAACCTGGCCATAATGAAGCTACCAGTAGCCCAAGACGCCTTGGGCAGGGATGGGATGTACGATTCCATCTATATCACCTTGAAGGAAGGCTTCGATGTAGACAAGACTATAGAGAAGCTCCAAGCGGCGCTGGGAGACAAGGTGATCGTGGGCCAACCATCCTTTCGAGGAAAGAACATAGAGGGCATGTGGCGCAGCCTGCAAGATACGCTTTCCGTCGTCAGCATCGTGGCCTTATTCGTCGGGATGTTCTTGATCTACAATACCATGTCCGTAGCCGCGCTGGAGAGACGGAGAGAGATGGGACTCTTGCGTGCGTTGGGTCTTGCGCAGAAAGAAGCGTTTCGCCCGTTTATGATCGAGGCCGGGCTTATAGGGGTTGGGGGTGCCATCATAGGGGTCTTGTTGGGTGCCCTGATAGCCAGACCGCTGGTTGCGATGACTGCTAGTTTCATTGCTTCCTCCTACCCCTTCCAGACAGCCGGAGTGCACATCTCACCCAGCAGCTTGCCAGTTTGCCTATTTGCCGGTCTGATATCATCTCTGGCGGCCACTTACTTCCCAGCCAGGGGGATCTTGACGGTATCCCCCACCGAATCCCTGCGCCCTCGAGGAGTGCTGGAGACAACTCACGACAGGCGCAGTTCATCCCTTGTGGTTGGCATAGGTTTAGCTGGAATAGGGGTTGTAGCTCTTCTTTGTTATCTATTTCTCATTTCCAGAATCTACTTGCTAGGATTCGCCCTCTTCTCGATTTTTCTAGGAACTTCTCTGATGATCCCACGTATTGTAAATGACTGCATCAGACCCATCAGAGGAATTTTTTCCGCTTGGGGTAGGACTACGGGGCGATTGGCCAGCGACAATCTCGCCAAATTCTCGGGCCGTACCTCGGTCACCGTCGGGGCACTGATGATCAGCCTGGCCATGGTGGTCGCCATTGGCGGAACTACTGGCAGCTTTGCGGCAGCCGTTCGTGAGGCTATGGATTCTGTTTTTGGAGCCAACCTCTATGTTAGGTCTCGGACCTGGCGTTTCTCAGGCTCAGACGTGCCTCTGGACTTTGACTTTGGCAGAGAGCTGGAAAAGATAGAAGGAGTGAGTTTGGTCGCTCCCCTTAGAGACATCCTCTGCGATTGGCAAGATCAGCAGTTGATCATCATTGCCATTGAGCCACAGAAACAGTCAGAGGTCCAAGATCTCATTTTGGAGGCAGGAAGCCAGGAAGAGGCCTTGGGAGAGTTGGGTAAGGGAGATAGAGCAATGGTTTCCTCCTACCTGGCGGATCGGTTTGGATTGAAAGTGGGGGAGCATATAGAGTTGAAATCCCCGACAGGACTGCACAAGTTCAAAATAGTGGCAGTATTTACTGCATACTCCCTGGGTCAGGGGGTCGTCAACCTGAGTCGGGAGGACCTGGTGAAGTACTGGGGGGATCGAGCCATCGACCAATTTGCTATCAAGTTGGAGGAAGGAGCATCAGCCTATGAGGTGAAAGAAGAGATAATGAGACGCTATTCTGAGAGAAAGCAATTGACCGTCATGACAAGAGAGGAGAGATCTACAGAAGCAACCGGATTGGCCGATAATTTTCTCTCCTTATTTGATGGCTTGAAGGCCGTGGCTACTTTGGTCGCTGGCTTGGGGATCTTGAACACCATCCTTATCTCAGTCCTGGGGCGAAGGCGAGAGTTCGGCATCCTGCGAGCCTTAGGGATGGTGAGAAAACAGTTAGTTGAGATGGTCCTCTATGAGGCTGTCGCCGTTGGGTTGATTGGAGGGGGCTTGGGTGTTGTCCTGGGCTCATTACTTTCTCCCTTTATGGTTCAGGCGGTCCAACCAGCAACCGGGTTTAGAGTAGACTATGTGTTTCCCTACCAGCCTATCGTCTCAGCTTGCTTCATAGCGATTCTCGTCTCTCTTCTGGCAGCTTACTATCCCGCGCGTAGAGCGGCGGCCACCGATATCGTTCAGGCCTTAAGGTATGAGTAGCTGGTTTACCGCCGGATAGGCCTATCAAGCAACAGTCGCAGGGTATAGAAGACAAATGAAACAATCACAATGGGCAAAGCCCAGAGGGCTGAGGGGATACCTTGCTGGATATACCATGACACGCCACCATGCCAAGTTAATCCAATGGAGCCTTGGCCTTATGGACATCCAGACAGCCGACAGGGTTATGGATGTTGGCTGCGGAAGTGGAGACGCAATCAAAAGGATTGCAGCCATCGCTACAGATGGGTTTGTGGCCGGAGTTGATCATTCTTCGGCAATGGTTCGTATGGCAACAATGCGCAACCTCCGACAGATAATATCAGGAAGGGTCGAGATCAAGCTCGGAAGCGTCGAAGACTTGCCCTGGCCGGAAGGAAGTTTCGACAAGGCTTGTGCAATCGAATCCCTTCTCTTCTGGACTGACCCGCGCAAGGGACTGGCAGAAACACATAGAATATTGAGACCTAAAGGGCGTGTTTTCGTAGTGGTGGCGTGGAGCAAAGAGATGCCGGACCCGGATACTCATGAGAAGGCACAAAAGCTGGGCATGACTCTATATTCGGCTGACGAAATGCAGCGTTTACTTTCTGATGCCGGATTCAGGGAAACCGGCATCATTTCTAAAGGCAATTGGCTGCTTGTGCCAGGAGCAAAGTGATTATATGGAGGGGTGGGCCGCTTTCGCAGCCCGTGTTGACGCGCTGGAGCGGATCATCCATGGTCAATAAGAAATACAGGGAGGGAAAATGGCATCGGCGATCGTGGTAAAAGACAACCTGCGCAAGGTCTACGGCGACGTGGTGGCTGTAGACGATATCTCCTTCGAGGTCCACGAGGGAGAGATCTTTGGCATGGTGGGCCCCAACGGGGCAGGCAAAACGACCACCATCGAGTGCATTGAGGGTCTGCGCCGGCCCGATGGAGGCACGGTGCAGGTACTGGGGATGGACCCGCAGCGGGATGGTTACGATCTCCGCCAGCACATCGGCGTGCAATTGCAGGAGGCCGCCTTGCCCCACCGGATCAAGGTCTGGGAAGCGATGGACCTCTTTGCCTCCTTCTACCGCCGATCGGTGGACTGGCACTCACTCTTGGAGCAATTGGGCCTTTCGGAGAAGCACGATGCCTCCTTCATCAATCTCTCCGGGGGGCAGAAACAGCGGCTCTTCATCGCCCTGGCGCTGGTCAACGACCCGGATCTGGTCTTTCTGGACGAACTGACCACTGGCCTGGACCCCCAGGCCCGCCGGGCGATGTGGGACCTGGTGCAGGGTATCCGCGAGCGGGGCAAGACAGTCTTTCTGACCACCCACTACATGGAGGAGGCCGAGCGGCTGTGCGACCGGGTGGCCATCATAGACCACGGCCGGATCGTGGCCTTGGACACGCCGGAGAACCTGATCCATTCCCTGGGAGCAGAGAACCGGGTGATCTTTGGCACAGATGGAGCCTTTGACGTAGAGGTGTTACGGCAGGTTCCCGGCGTCACCCGGGTGGAGCAGATCGGGGAGCGGGTGATAATCTACGGCCAGAAGGAAGGGCTAGTCGGCGTCGTGGTCAACGTGCTGGAGGCTGGTGGCGTCCGCTTCCGCGACCTGCGCACAGAGCAGCCGTCGCTGGAGGATGTGTTCCTGGCGTTGACAGGGCGAGAGATGAGGGAATAGGAGGTAACCAATGCGTGCTTTGTGGAAACTGACACTTGTCCAGGCCAAACTTTACCTGCGGGAGCCGATGGGGGCGTTCTTTACGTTGCTCTTTGCGCCCCTGATGCTGATCCTGTTCGGCTTCTTGCGCGGGAACGCTCCCGATCCGCAACTTGGCGGCCGGGGTATGGTCGATGTAGCAGTGCCGGCCTACATCGGGCTGATTATTGCCACGGTAGGGCTGATGAGCGTGCCCATTCACACCGCGGCCCGGCGTGAAGTGGGGGCACTGCGACGTTTCCGGGCCACTCCCCTTCGCCCACTCACCTACATAGTCGGCGACGTGCTGGTCTACTTTGTAATGACCCTCCTGGGCATCCTGATCCTGTTCTTGGTGGGGAAAATCATGTACGATGTCCGCTTTGAGGGCAACCTGCTCTACGTGTTGGTGGGCTTTTGCCTGGGGGCGTCCGCCTTCTTTGCCCTGGGTTACATCCTGGCCGGGCTGTCCCCTACCGCTCGCGTGGCGCAGATGATGGGGACGGTCCTCTTCTACCCCATGATCTTTCTATCCGGGGCTACCTGGCCTCTGGAGTTTCTGCCACAGGCGGTGCGCAGCGTGGCCCGTTTCATCCCCTTGACTTACGTGGTCGCCCTGCTCAAGGGACTGTGGTTTGGGGGAGGTTGGGGAGAACACCTGACTAATGTGGCGATCCTGGTCGGGATGTTAGTGGTAGGGGCGGCTGTAGCGGCCCGGACGTTCCGCTGGGAGTAGAGAGCTGGGGATCAAGAAGCCAAAAATGATTGGGTACGACCCCAAAGAACTCGCTAGAATTTATGATGGGAAAACAGCAGATGCAGGCGATATCAATGCCCTCCTTGCAAGAAAAGATAAGCGGTTCTTTAATCACAATGGCATAGCGCTCTATGCCCAATCGCTTAGAACCCCGAGTAGTGAAGAGGACCTTCTAGAAATGCTGCACAAGCTGGAAGCAGATTTGGTCGAGTACGGTATGCGGCATTTAGGTACGGTATTAAAGGAGCATATCTTGCTCGATGCAGGCTGCGGTGCTGGTGGAACCAGTTTAATGATACACGAAGCGTTTGGTTGTCGCATTGAAGGGGTTACCCTGTCGCCCAAGCAAGCAGAGTTTGCTACAAAGGCCGCAGAACTGTACGGATTCTCTGACAATGTTCGCTTTTTCATCGGTGACATTTTGCAACTACCTTGTGAGGGAAACTACTATGATATTATTTGGGCTTGTGAAAGCACAGAGCATCTGCCAGATCTTGATGCCATGTACAATGGGTTTAGAAGAGTTACAAAACCGTCAGGGCGACTAGTAATTGTCACCTGGTGTGCCACGGATAGCCCTCTTGGCATGTCAATCAAGCCCAAAGTAGACAACCATTACAAGACGAACATCCACACCCGTGAGGAGTACCTCAAGCACGCAAAGAGGAACGGATGGACGATAGACAAGCAAATAGACATGACTGACATGACTGCACCCTATTGGAAACTAAGATCTACTTCTGAACACAGGACTGGATCAGAAACTTTCATGGCAGAAGGATTTGGTACAGGGGCTCTCGAGTATTATCTCTTCACGTTTGATCGGGAGAGGTAGCAACAAGTGAGCCATGCAAGGCGGAGCCTTGGTTAGACGCCAGGCTTCATATAGACCTACTGCTGCCAAATCGTATCTTCTCAAAAAGATGGGGCAAGACCTCCGAGGTTTCCTTAATTGGCGGCATCACATGGCTTCTGAGGCTCCCTATTCGCCACATCGCGTCTGAATTTGGGACAAAAACCTCGGAGGTCTGAGCGATGCCCCAAAATATTGAGAAGATACGCTAAATCATAAAGTGAATGTTACCACTCAGGCTCTACCGGATTGACAAATCCAGTCCAGATGCCACCTAAGGGTCATTTGACCTAAATTACGATCCAGGCCGAGCAGGCTGAGTAGTAACAAGTGAATTTCCAAAAATGCTCAGAGAATGAGCGTGGAGGTAAAGCGCATTGATTATTTCAGAGATCTTTCCTGGCCTA
>CAYNKW010000055.1:18152-19722 GCA_964397845.1 uncultured Anaerolineae bacterium | reverse complement strand
CCTTGAAAAACCAGCCAATTCGCCACCGACGAGGCCCAGTCGCCTGCCTCGACCCGGCCGATGCAGAGGGCATAGGGCAACCAGTAGCGGGCGTATAGTCGGCGTTCCATTTCTCGCATCTTACCCCAAAAACGTGCTGGTCATTGTCCACGCAGGCGAAGCCGCGCTTCGCGGCAATAAGGGCACTCGTTGCCTTCGTAGTCCCGGCCACAGGTGTGGCAGGTACGCTTGACGGTGGCTGGCTCTGACCTGGCATCGGTGGTAGTGACAATGAGGTAAACTTGTCGCCCTTCGAACTCGGCCAGCCACTCCGTTACCGATAGCCCATCAACGGTCCAGTCGCCTGAGCCATGGCGCGCCAGTTCGCCGCGCAAAATCGAAGCACCTATCTCATGGGCCCTCGTCGCCAGTTCCCGCGCACTAGATGTCCGTGTGAACATGGTCTCCTTTTCTCCTCTCGATTTCCTTTCTCGTCCTTCCCAACACTGGCATTATACGTCCATTCGGCTCGCCAGGCAAATGGCAGGATCTCCGATTCTGCCGTCGCCCTGAGCTCTGCCGGAGGATCGAAAGGGTCGCATTCCTCGCGGGATTGTTCTTGCTTTTCCGTCCCCGATTCGGCGGATGGTCTCCCTTCCGTGCGTTGATGAGAGAGTAGCAAGCTGGCGGTTTCTCAAGAAATTGGCGCAGAAGTGGGAACCTTTTCCCGCCTTTTGTCGTCCTAGTGGTTAGAGCCTTTCTCCCCCTACCCAACGGGGCCACTCGGCTTGCAAGCCGAGGGCCTCGTTGTCTTTTTGTTCGCTCTCTTTGCTTGTAAGAATCTGAAACAGGGCTTGATATTGGCCTTAACCTGTGATAGAATAGAAGTTGAGAAGTATACATCATGCTAAAGATGTCAGGGATGCTGTGTCGTCGGCACACGGCACAAAATACGTCATTGAGGGGACGCTCGAAACCCCGGTTGGAGGCTTGGTGCGGGTGCGGACAGTCTGGATTATTGAGGCTGATCAAGATCGTCCTCGTTTCGTGAGAGCGTACCCCGTATAGCTCGGCATGAGGAGAGGTGAAATGATTCATGAATTGGATACCGTCGTCCTTGTGCATGACATCCTCGAACACGGCCTGAAACAAGGCGACATTGGGGCAGTAGTGCACTGCTACAGAGGTGGCGCAGCTTTCGAGGTTGAGTTTGTAGTCGCTGGAGGCAGAACGATTGCGTTGCTCACGCTAAGCCGCGCGGACATTCGACCCATTGGCGGCAGGGAAATCCTGCACGTTCGAGAATTGGCACAAGCGGCAGCATAGTTTCAGGGCCAGCCAACATGAGACTTCTGGAGTACGATTTAACGAGACTTGACAATATAGGAAGGTGAACTTTGGTAGATAAAGGTCCCACACGAAGAGAGCGCGAGCTATTACGGTACGTCTATAGCTACATGAGTGAAGATCAAGGCTGCTGCGCTATTGCTGATGCGCTACGCATCTGTTTGCATACTAACAATTGCTGGTGTCAGGCAGTCAGCACCCGCTTGCAGGTGGTTGGTTTCTGGAGTACAATACGGTCGGTCAG
>CAYNKW010000055.1:0-18052 GCA_964397845.1 uncultured Anaerolineae bacterium | reverse complement strand
CCTGGAAGAAAAAGTCGGCCAACTGCTCGTCGAGCAGGGCCTCACGCTGGCCCTGGCCGAGTCCTGTACCGGCGGGCTGATCGGACACCGCATCACCGACGTGCCAGGCAGTTCCGAGTATTTCATGGGCAGCGTGGTGGCCTATGCCTATGACGCCAAAGAGCGCGCGCTGGGTGTGCGCCACGATATACTTTACAACCACGGCGCGGTGAGCCAGGAGACGGCCCTGGAGATGGCGAGGGGCGTGCGGCGCTTGCTGATGACCGACGTAGGCCTGGCTGTGACGGGCATCGCCGGGCCAGGGGGCGGCATGCCAGAAAAACCGGTCGGCCTGGTCTACGTTGCCCTCTCGGCCCGCGACCTGGAGCGCTACGAGCGGTACGTCTGGCCCCACGACCGGGCGGGCAACAAAGCTGCCTCAGCAGACGCGGCGCTAACTCTGCTGCTGGAATACCTGGAAGGACGGCCAACGTGAGATTCGTGGACGAGCCGACGGAAGTGGAGGCTCGGATAGACACAGATGGTGTGCCCGTGCCCCGCACCTTCACCTGGCGGGGCCGGCGGCTGGCGGTCACCGATCTGGGCCGGCGTTGGGAGAAAGAGGGAGACGATGGCCTCGTCCGCCATTTCTTGGTCATGGTCACCGGCGGCGACCGCTTTGAGTTGGTCCAGCATTTCGGCAGCGGTCGCTGGCGCGTCGTCCGCGCCTGGGAGCGTCCGGCATTGGTCTAGTGTGCTTGTACGCTTCTTCCGCTTGTCTCGCATAGAGCAAGGTATTTACGCCGCGCTGGCCTAGCTCGGCAATGTTAGTTAGATTGAGGGTAGAAGCCCAACCGCCTGGGGCGTCGATGGGGCAAATTGGCCAATACGATTGGCCTCCTACCCAATTTTGAGACGGTTGGATCATCTTTGGGAAGATCTAACATTGTCAAGTCTAGTTTGCATTTGGGAGGTGTATGATGCACGAGGCAATGCTATATGAAAAGCTGGACGACGGCGCGGTGCGCTGCAACCTTTGTGCCCATCGGTGCAACATCCGGCCCGGCAAGCTGGGCATCTGCGCCGTGCGGGAGAACCACGACGGCACTCTGTACACGTTGGTCTACGGCCAGTCCATCTCGGCAGCGGTGGACCCCATCGAAAAAAAGCCGCTTTATCACTTTCTCCCCGGCGCGACAGCCTTCTCCATCGCTACGGCAGGATGCAACTTTCGCTGCCTCTTTTGCCAGAACGCCGACATCTCGCAACTATCCAAAGAGGGTGGCAAGCGGTGGAGCCGCTATGCCCGGGACCTGCCGCCGGAGACAGTGGTCTCGCTGGCCGCCAGCTACGGCTGCGCGACCATTGCCTACACCTACACCGAGCCGATCATCTTTTTTGAATACGCCTACGACACGGCCCGGCTCGCCTCTCAGCAGGGCATCAAGAACATTTTTGTGACCAACGGCTTCATGACGCCAGAAATGCTGGATACCATCGGCAGTGACCTCGACGCGGCCAACGTAGACCTCAAGGCCTTCACTGACCGCTTTTACAAGAAGCTCTGCGGCGGGCGATTGCAGCCGGTGCTGGACAGCATCGCCAGGATGCACGAGATGGGTGTGTGGGTCGAGATAACGACACTGCTCATCCCCGGCGAGAATGACGACGAGGGCGAGCTGCGCGAACTGGCCGCCTGGCTTGTTGCTCTCGACCCCGACGTGCCCTGGCACATCTCCCGCTTTCATCCCGATTACAAGATGCGCGATCACCCGCCGACGCCAGTGAGCAGCATCCACCGTGCGGCGAAGATTGGCTACGAGACCGGACTGCGTTACGTCTACGCGGGCAACGTTCCTGGCGATCCCTACGAGCACACCCGTTGCCCAGCCTGCGGCGCTGCGGCCATAGAGCGCTTTGGCTATCGCCTCCGCAACAAGCTGGTGGAGGGCAACAAGTGTCCCCAGTGCGGCGAGACGCTGGCCATCGTCACTGCCTGATCTCATCTGCTCTCGCAAGCGATTCAGTGGCCTTGACATAGAACGCATGTTCGTGGTATAATGTCCTCAGCAGCAGGACAGCAGGACAGGGAGACAAAAGCGGACACAGTGAGGTCCGGAGAGGAGGCAAACAATGGCATTGTCATCCCGTCAAGAACAGATCCTGGCTTTCATCCGGAAATTCCTGACCAAGAACGGCTATCCACCCTCCATCCGCGAGATCGGAAAGGCAGCGGGTATCTCTTCGACTTCGGTGGTCAATTACAATCTGAAGGCCCTGGAGAGAAAGGGATTCATCGATCGGGATCGAACGGTCTCCCGGGGCATCCGGCTGCTGGGCGCGGCCCTCGATCTGGGCGGGACACCGGATCGCCTGGTTCGCATCCCTCTGCTGGGCCGCATCGCTGCCGGCTCGCCCATTCCTGTGCCCGGTTCTGACTTTTCCCTCTTTGGCGGGGAAACGATCGAACTGGCGCGAGGGATCTTGCCGGAGCAAGAGAGCCTATATGCCCTGCAGGTGCGTGGCGATTCGATGATTGACGCCCTGATCAACGACGGCGACATCGTCGTCATGAAACACCAACAACAGGCGACTAACGGCGACATGGTGGCCGTCTGGCTGAAAGACAAGGAAGAGACCACGCTCAAGCACTTTTACCTGGAGGGGGAAACCGTGCGCCTCCAGCCAGCCAACCCCACCATAGAGTCCATCCTTGTTCCGGCGGCCGACGTCGAAGTGCAGGGCAAGGTCGTCATGGTCATCCGGCAGCTCAACTAGATCAGCAGCCAGAGCCTTTACGACAAATCTATACACAAATTGGGACTTGACAACAGAACACATGTTCTGGTATAATATAGATACTAGAACGTGTGTTCTGTTTTGTGTGAGGGAAGGAGACAGGAGATGGGCTCCCGTTCCCCCTTCACCAATTCCCCAAAACGATGAGGAGCAATGCGATGCACAAAATAACTGACTTGGAGCAAAGGATGCTCAATTACATCTCCGAATACGTGCGGTTGCGGGGCTATCCGCCCGCCTACGAGGAGATCAAAGAATCCCTGGGGCTACATTCCAAATCATGGGTTAGCCGTCACCTGAAGAAGCTGAAGGCGGCGGGCTATCTCGATCTCACGCCGAACATCCCGCGCAGCATCCGCCTGGCGGATGCGCCAACCTTTCGCGTTCCGGTCCTGGGCCCCATCGCCGCCGGGCAACCCATCAGCTTTGGCGATTGGGAACGCGAGTTCATCGAGTTGACCAGCGATATCGTCCGCGAGCAAGAAGGGCTCTACGCCTTGCGGGTCGAGGGAAGTTCGATGGTGGACGCCCTCGTGTGGGATGGTGACCTGGTTGTCATGAAGCACCAGCAGTACGCCGATGACGGCGACATGGTGGCCGTGCGCCTCACAGACGAAAACGAAACGACGTTGAAGCGTTTCTATCGTGAAAATGACCGCGTGCGGCTCCAACCCGCCAATCCTACCATGAAGGCCATGTATTACCATCCGGCGGATGTACAAGTGCAGGGCAAGGTTGTGGCGGTGATCCGTCAGGTGGCCTAATCGCGCGCCAGCAGGGACCTGGACTTGATGGGAGACCTGTTGCCAATGGCACAATCGCACAAACTGAGGAGCATGAGAAAGGGGAGAAGGCTGCCAGGAACAGGAGGGAAGCGTATGCGCAAATTGTTGGAATATCAAGCAGACCAGATCGAGGCCGTGCTGGCCAGTCACAAAGCACCTGTGCAGGTAATTGGCGGCAGCGTGTTGCCTCAGTTGGTGCAATTCGACCTCGTGCCCGCTCAAGGGGTGACGGTGCGCAAGGTACAGCGGTATTCGGAGGAGATCGCCCTGGCATTGGGGGTGCCCAATGCTCGCGTAGCACGCCAAGGAGGCAACCTCTTTCTCCAGGTGCCGCGCTCTTCGCCAAAGCCGGTACGCCTGCTGGACCTGCAGCGCCGTCTGGCGCGCGTACCACCAGACACGGCCATTCTTGGCACAGACGAGACCGGCACGCCGTTGTTGTTGCGACTGCCCAGCCCCGAAGTGTCTCACGTGCTCATCGCGGGCACCACAGGATCGGGCAAAACCGTGTTGGTGCGGAGCATAGTGCTCAGTCTGGCGATGAACAACCGGCCGCGCCGATTGCAAATGGTGTTGCTCGATCCGAAAGGCCACGGCTTTGGCTCGCTGAACGGCCTGCCTCACTTGCTGCGACCGGTCGTCACCGACGCCACTGAAGCGCTAGTCCTGTTGGCCGGCCTGGTGCGCGAGATGGAACGGCGGGACGTGGGAGGGAACAATCGCCCTCTCATCGTCGTTGTGATTGACGAATTGGCAGACCTGACGCTGGTGGGCGGCAAAACGATGGAACGCTTCATGACCCGACTGGCGCAGCGGGGACGGGAAGCCGGCATCCACCTGATTGCCTGCACGCAGAAACCGACGGCCGCCGTGGTGGGCACACTGGTAAAAGCAAACTTTCCCGCCCGGGTGGTGGGTGCCGTCGTCAGCCCCGAAGACGCGAAAGTGGCCGCCGGCGTGTCCGGTACCGGTGCTGAGCGATTGAGTGGCCGAGGCGATTTCCTGCTGGTGGTTCGAGGCAAGGCGATCCGGCTGCAGGCGGCCTATGCTTCGACAAAGGACATTGGCCGGATCGTCGGCGAGTCGTTTTCTGGTCCTTCTCGGCGGCGGTATGCCGGGTCCCCTCGGTCGCCCCGGAAGAAGGTCATCAAACTGGCAGAGACGTTACGTGCCGGGATGGTGCGTCAGATGGAACTGTGGCAGCAGCCTGTGGGCTAAAAGAGGGAGGAGGCATAAAATGTCCTGGAAATGGTTTGGAGTAGGGGTCACGCTCTTTCTTATCACCCTCGCAGTGGTCATTGGCCTGCGACTGGATACCGAGGCGATGGCTGTGGTGATCGGCGTCATCTTTGGCGTGACGGCCAGCATCCCCACCAGCCTGATTATCGTGGCCATCATGTGGCGCCGCGAACAGCGGGCAGCCTACGGCAGGAACGGCCCGTTACGGCGAGCGGGGAAAGAGGCGCTGCCTCCGTCGGTCGTGATCGTCAGTCCGGGCAGCGTGGGGCCGGCGAGTCCCTATCGGCGGCCAGCGTACCTGCCGCAGCCGGACTGGCAGGGGGGCCAGCCGCCACGACAGTTCCGCGTGGTGGGTGAGCCGGATGAAGCCTCTCTGGACGACAGGCGCCATTTGTAGACGCTATGTTGACGAGAGATTGAGATGGGAGAGAACCGTGAGAAGATTGCAAAAGAGACGCTACAATGAGCCGATAGAAATGCGAGCCAAGCGATTTGGCTACTTTCCGAAGACTTTCTTGTGGCACGGCCGCCGCTACGACGTAAGACGGGTAGAGCGTGCGTGGACGGTTTCCAGGAGACGAGCGCGCCGCCGCGTAGAGCGGCGCTGTTTCCGCGTCCACACCGCCGAAGGTGTCTTTGACCTGTATCAGGACCTCGGTGCCAACACCTGGCACCTGGAAAAGGTAGTGGCCTGAGGAGGAGGTGAACCCTATGGCAAAGAAGATGCGCGTAGGCTGGCTCTGGTTCGACAACGATCCAGGCCGGACGGTGGAAGAAAAAGTCCGGCGCGCGGCAGAGCGGTACCGCGAAAAGTTTGGGCGGACGCCGGACACGTGCTACGTTCACCCGCAGGCCATCGCCGGAGAAGAGCCATCCTTGACGCTGCACGTCAAGGATGGCCCCGTGCGGGTGGTTTCGGCACGACACATTCTGCTCCATCATTTTTGGCTAGGAGTCGTGGCCAGTCGAAAGAGTCCATCACGGGCCAAAGCGGTGGCCTGAGGGAGGATGAGCCTCGGATGCATTCTTCCGAACCTGGCGCATTAGCCAGATGTAACCGTCTTCCAGGCTGGGCTCGACCGGCGCGGCGTCATAGTGCACTGGCGGCTCTCCCAGCATGCGGTACTCCACGCCAGCGTCCAGTTGTCGCATGGAAACGACAGCCAGCCCGGCGTCGGGCTTTTCCCCGGCGGTGATGATGCGCCAGACTTTCCCCCGTGCCTGGGCGATCAAGGCACGCGGGTCACCGCGAAAGAACACCTGGCCCTCGTCCAGCACTGCCAGGTCGGTGCAACTCTGGCTGACGTCCTCGACGATGTGAGTGGAAAGGATCACAGTGCAGCGCCCAGCCATCTCGGCCAGCAGGTTGCGCAGGCGAACGCGCTCTTCCGGGTCGAGGCCAGACGTTGGCTCGTCTACGATGAGCAGTTTGGGGTCTCCCAAAAGCGCCTGGGCCACGCCAACGCGACGCTTCATCCCCCCGGAGTAAGTCTTGAGCCGCCGGTCGGCAGCCCCGGCCAACCCCACCAATTCCAGCAGCTCGGCGACCTGCCGGCGGCGGGCGTGCCCGTCGGTTATCCCCTTGAGGATGGCGATGTAATCCAGGAACTCACGGCCGGTCAGGTCGGGATAGAGACCCAGTTCCTGCGGCAGGTAGCCCAAGACCGCCTTGATCGCCTGCTTGCCCCGCGCGGTGGTTACGTCGTGGCCGAGCACCTGCACGTGACCACTCGTGGGTCGCAGCAGACCGGCCAAAATGCGCATGAGCGTCGTCTTGCCCGCGCCGTTGGGGCCAACCAGGCCAAACATGCCGTTTTCGATCTCAAGATCCACGCCACGCAGGGCGTGAATGTCCCCCTTGTAGACCTTTGACAGACTAGTGACTGCAATCATCAGAAATTCTCCTTCCACCACAGCCACAAACGGGCAAAGATGCCGACTGCCAGCAGTTCAAGCAGGGCCACCAGCAATCCCCGCGCCACTTCTTGGCCTGTGACCGGCGGCACCCACGACGGATGCAGTCCATAGCGCCCCAACACAAAATCCGAGGCAACCTGGCGACTCAACTGGCTGGCCGTTCCCACAAAGGGTCGGAGGTTGGCCCGGAAGGCCAGCCCCCAGCACAGGGGGCCAGCTATGCTCACCAACGCCCCTATAAAGATCGCCGCTCGCCGCGTCCTCAAGCTGCAGGCCGCCAACACGCCCGCCGCAGGCGCCCACACTAACAGCGGCAGCGCCGAAAGCAGAGTCAACTCCAGATAAAGCCCCGGGTTGAGCTGACCGACCAGCGCCAGGTGCAACAACACGTGCAGCGTCAACACCGTGGCTCCGGTCAACAGCACCGCTGCCACCGTCCCCAGCACTTTGCCCGCCAGGTAGATGCCCCCGCTCAGCGGCAGGCTGCGCAACAGTTCGGCCACGCCGAATTGGCGATCTGCCGGGATGGCCGGCGCGGCGACGATGGGCAGCACGCCCAACGCCAGCCATTGGAAAGCCGGCCAGACCATGGCCAACATCATTGCACCGTCTTGGGCAGCATAGCTACGGGGCATTCCTTCCATATCCAGGAAAGTCATATATAGGATGCCAGTGCTGACCACCAGTCCCACCACGGCCGTGCCGACCACCGGCCAGCCGCGCCGCAGTCCGAAGCGGAGTTCGGTGCGCGCAATAGCCGCCATCTGCCAGAGCATATTCATCGTCCCTCCTTCCAGCGCATCCAGACCCAGACAATCAGCCAGACCACGGCAACCTGCAGCGCGCCGAGTCCGATCGTCAGAGGCGCCTGAGCCGGAGAGAGGCCCAACACCGATCCCGCCATCTCCGAAAGGCCACCACCGAGGCAGCCAGGCCCGCTGGCGCCGCAGAATTCTCGGACAGCGTTTGTTATCGCTCGTTCCAGGTATTTCGATCGCAGAACGAAAAAGACGGTTGGCCGGGCCAGGCTCATGGCATCCCACAGATTCTTCCCCCGCGCAGTCATGAACGTGGCCACACAGTACGCGGAAAAGGCAACCCCTACAAAAACACCCCGCCGGCGAGTGGGCTGCCCGACCGGCAGCAACGTGCCCATCGCAGAGGTAAAGAGTGCCAGGGGCACAATACCGAGCCCCCAAAACACCAGGTATGCTCCCGGGTCGAACGGGCCGGTGAGTAGCTGTCCCACCGCTGCGGTTAGTGCAGCCACTACGACCAGTCCACTCAGCACACCCACCCACACGCCGAGCAACTTGCCGAGCAGGTAGGTTCCCCGGCTCAGTGGCAGGCCATCTAGCAACTCACGCACCCCGGCCTGCCGATCCAGGGGAATGGTCTCGGCAACAATAGGCGGGACGGCCAGGCTCAGCAACAACAGTGGAATCAGCCAAGAGTCCAGGATGGCGAGAGCGGCTTGCGCACGGGATAGCCGTTGAACTATCTCCGACGGGAGCGGCACGCCGGAGGGTGTCAGTATGGTGACGGTCTCACCGCCAGTGCTGGTCGTGATCACGGTCGTGGCTCCTGGGAGAGATGGCGCCTGTCGGCTCGCCAGCAGCCAGCTCACAAATAGCGCCACGGCAAAGACGACCGTGAAGGCCAGTAGTCCCCCTCTGCGCCAGTGCATCCGCGCTTCATAGCGGATCATCCCACCCAGTTGAGCCAGTTTCAGCGTCACGGTCTCACTCCTCTCACCTTGCGCACGCCCAACATGCGCTCCTCGTCGCGGGTCAGACGGGCCGCCAGCGCCGTCAGGATGAAACCCGCGAGGATCAATCCCGACCGATTGAGCACATAGGTGTTCGGCGCGACGGCCTCCGGCTGGAGGTAGGCGTGCAACGGCCAGAGAAACGGCCAGCAGGTCAGCAGCGCGTCGCCGCCAAAGAAGGTTCCGCCCCACAGGAGCATGGCCAGCAGCGCGCCAAAGACGCCCTGGCGGGTCAACTGGGTCGTAAAGAGCGCCACACCGCCGAACCAGGCGCAGGGTGTCAGCCAGCGCGCGATCGCCAAATGGCTCACCTCAGCCCCTGGCAACGCCAAGCCGACCAGACTGCCGCCCAGCGCCACGCTCCCCTGCTGCGCTGCCATCACTGCCACACGCTCCAACAGCGCCCAAGCCAGCGGTCGGGGGCAGGCGAGCAGCAGTTCCAACGACGGCTCGTCCTCGGCGGAGAGCAGGAAAGCGGCATGCAACCCCACGACCAGCGGCACGAATGTCTCCACCACCCGGGCGGTCGGCAGCAAGGGGGCACTCTGTCCGCGCCAGAGGGTGGCGTTGAGCGTCAAGAGCAGCGCCACGGCGACGGCACTCCCGGCCACCGGCAGCCACCCGATCAGTCGCACGCTCGTCCGTGGGGCAAGATGCCATCTTGCCCTACTCATGCCTGCCCTCCGAGCCAGTGTTCCTCACTTGCGCCGAGCCACAACGCCAGCCCGCCCAGGAGCAGCGCCAGCGTGTAGAGCCAGGGCCGCGCCGTTGCAGCCGTCAGGTCGGCGAGGAGCCAAGACGTATGGGGGGGATAAGCCATCCGCATCAGGTTCTGCACGATCCATAGCCCTAGACTGACCATCGCTCCCCCTCCCGGGTCGGCAGAGAGGACGCTAATCAAGAATGAGAAGGCGGATAGGAAAGCCATCGGCGCCAGCCAGGCCGTCACCAGCGGCCAGAGTGAGACGGCTGGCCGGAGCAGCGCCAACACGACGCTTCCCGCCAGCCCCAGCCCAAGGTCGAAGCCGAAGACGAGCGCCAGGCGGGCCAGGAGCATCAGCCGGGGCGGGGTGGGCGTCGCCAGTTCGATCTCCAACGCCGGGTCTACTGCCGGGCCGTAGAGGAAAGATACGCCCGCGGCGGCGATGACGGGGGCGATGAGCACCAGCGGCAGCGCCTCGCCGGACGAGCCGGGCTTGAGAATCAGCGCGATTAACGCGCCCAGGGTCATCACCAGCGCCGAGGCAGGCCAGAACTCGCGCCGCACTACCCGCGCTTGAGTGCGCAGTAGCAACCACGACCACTGCCAGGTGAACGCTCTTTGAGGCACAGGCTGGACGCGGCGGCGGGGCAGGCGGGCCAGGATCGCCGGGGCGTCTGGCAGGGTCGCCTCCAGCGGGCGAGCGATCAGCGCGTCGGCCAGCGCTTGCAGGCCGGCCACCTGCTGGCGGCAGACGGCACAATCGTGCAGGTGCGCCTCGACGGCCGCCCGCGCCCTGGCATCCAGCGTGCCGTTGACGTACCAGGGTAACAGCTCACGGGTCGGGTGTTGACAATTCATCATTTTCATCGCTCATCACATAGGCCAGCGCACGGAGCGCGTAGTGTAGGCGGCTCTTGACCGTGCCCACCGGACAGTCCATCACCTGGGCGGCTTCCGCCCGCGTCAGCCCGTGGTAAAAAGTGAGTTCAATCACAGCTCGTTGCGCTGCGGGAAGCGTCGCCAGCGCCGCGTACAACCGCTCCCGGTCGAGCGCCAGTGCTGCCAGGTCAACCGGGTCGGGACCGGGCGCGGTCAGGCGGTCGGCGGTCGCTTCATCCAGGGATTGGGAACGCTTCCGGCGCAGGGCCATCAGCCCCAGGTTGTGGGCGATGCCAAAGAGCCAAGTGCGCACGGACGACGCGCCGCGAAAGCGATCGGCATCGCGCCAGACAACGAGGAAAAGCTCCTGCACCAGATCCTCGGCTTCGTTCGCGTCACCGATCAGATGAGCTAGGTAGCCCAACAAATCGCAGGCGTGACGGTTGTACAGCGTGGCCAGGGCCTGGCGGTCGCCCCCGGCGATAGCCATCAGAGTAGCCCGGTCAGGGTCACTGTGTATGCACATTCCATTAATGAGTTGCATTGGGGGTCAAAAAGGTTCAACCTCATTCACTCACCCGCTCAATACGGGCACCCAGGGCTTGCAGCTTTTCTTCGATGCGTTCGTAACCCCGGTCAATCTGGATGATGTTACGGATGGTACTGCTACCCCGGGCGCAGAGGGCGGCGATGAGCATGGCCATGCCGGCCCGGATGTCGGGGCTGGAGATACCCTGGGGCTCGGCGTGCAACTGGCTGGGGCCCTGCACAATGCAGCGGTGGGGATCGCACAACACGATGCGCGCGCCCATGCCGATGAGCTTGTCCACGAAGAAGAGCCGGCCGTCGAACATCTTTTCGTGAAAAAGAACAGTCCCATTGGCCTGGGTGGCGACGACGATGCCGATGCTCATCATGTCGGACGGGAAGCCGGGCCACGGAGCATCGTCAATCTTGGGAATAGCGTCGCCGATGTCTGGGACGATGGTCAGCGATTGGCCGGCCGGTACGAATACGTCGTTGCCCCGGACCTCGGGGTGCACGCCCAGCCGGTTGTAAACCAACAAGATCATCCGCAAGTGTTCGGGCGATGCATTTTCGATGAGCATCTCACTGCCAGTAGCCGCCGCCAGCCCGATGAAACTCCCCACCTCTGTATAGTCGGCCCCCACGGTATATTCGATGCCGTGGAGCCTCTCGATGCCGTGGATGGTGAGGACGTTGGAACCGATGCCCTCGATGCGGGCGCCCATCTGGCTGAGCATTCGACACAGGCCCTGCACGTGGGGCTCGGAGGCGGCGTTGCGAATGACGGTCGTTCCCTCGGCGGTGACGGCCGCCAGCACAGCGTTCTCGGTGCCGGTGACGCTGGCCTTGTCGAGCAGCATATCGGCGCCGCGCAGCCGTTTGGCCCTAAGCAAGAGTTGGCCGTCGTAACTGACATCAGCTTTCAGTTGTTCCAGAGCCAGCAGGTGGGTGTCAATGCCCCGGCGGCCGATCTGGTCACCGCCTGGCCGGGGCAGGTCAATACGTCCCTCACGGGCCAGCATCGAACCCATCAAAACCAACGCGCCCCGGATGTGGCCGAACAGGTCGGGGTCGGGGACAGTCTTGCGAATGACCCCCGCCCGGAGAGTGACTGAGTGGTTATCGTGGCGCGTCACCTCGACGCCCAGGTCCTCGACGATGGCCAGCATCGTTTGCACGTCGCCGATGTTGGGCAGATTGTGCAGCGTGACTGGCTGGTCGGTTAGCAAAGCCGCCGAGATGAGCGGAAAAGCGGCATTCTTGTTGCCGCTGGGCACCACTGTGCCGCTGAGAGCATGTCCACCCTCGATGACAAATTTCTCCATTTTTCACTCCATTGTGTTTTGATTAGAGTTGTGGAACGTAGTAGCGACTCCAGTCGCCTGAAACGGCTGAAGCCGTCATTACCCACAAATCTCAGTCCATCCTTTTGATTACGTAGTGAACTGAGACTGATTGGCCACCTGCTGACGCAGCCAGGTAAGAGTTTCCGGCTCCAGCATCTTGAGCGCGTCGCCTACCGCCGTAGCGATAGCTTTCCAGTCGGGACGCAGGTGATAGACGTGGTGGCCCGGCGCGGTTTCTTGCACCTCGATGGCCGCCAGGCGGGGCTTGACCAGGTGCTCGATCAGGATTTCCAGGCCCGGCTCGTCGCTGCCGCCAGATTCGAAGCGGAGCCAGTCCTCCAGGCCCGTCATGTGGCGATGGCGCAGGTAGAGAAGACAAAGCTGCAAATGCAATCCCTCCAGTCGGACCTGCAGTTGGTCAATCTCTTGCTGAATGTTGGCCATCCGCGCCTGGTATTCGGCCAAGCGCTGCCGCCGGCGCTCCAGTTCTCGCTGTACCCAGCGGGTGCCGAACAGCCGGTCCACGATGGAGAGACCCAGGAATAAGATGCGATCCCGAAATCTCATGGCCTTTTCACCTCCAAAAACACCCCGGCGCCGACGCCAATGCCCAGAGCCTGGGCGGCGTTGCCGCCCGCCACGGCGATCTCCAGGTGACCGACGCTGCCGACCAGGGCCAGCAGTTCGCCCGCTGGCGCGTCTCCATAAGTGGGCCGGATGCCTTCGATGCACTGGTCACCAATGTGAACCTGTGCCTGACTGGCGGGGAAAGGCAAGGACTCCTGCTCGCTGCCCTGTTCACCGACGACGGAAAAAGCTGGCTGCAGCAACAGGTCGTCGCCACGCCACAGCAACTGCCCAATGCTGGTGACGAGGTTGCCAAAGTGATCCACGTGAATGACCTGCCCTCCCAGTGCACCACCGGATCGCACCGAGACACCCGGCACAGTAAAAGTGACCAACCGGGCCAGGGACTCGCCCAGGTCGGGCAGAGAGATGCCGCACGCTAGATGGGCCGCCACAGGGGCAAAGACGTCACGCCCGTGGAAGGTATGGCTGACGCGGGACAGGTGGTAGCGGGGGTCGGTCAGGCTGACGGCGGCCGTCACCGCTTCGCGGGCCAGCACGTAGCTCAACACGCCGTTGTCCGGCGCGACGAAGCGGCCACGCGGCGTCTCCACGGCTATCGCCCGGCGCGACGTGCCGACGCCAGGATCCACCACCACGCAATGTACCGTATCGGCTGGAAAGTAGGGATAGGCCGCGTACAGTAGATAAGCCGCGCCCCGTACGTCCTGCGGAGCCACCTGGTGCGAGAGGTCTGCAACTACCACGCCAGAGCAGATGCCCCGGATCACACCGTGCATGATACCAGCGTAACCATCGGCCAGGCCGAAATCGGTGGTCAATGTCACTATGCCCGTGCTCGCCCTCATGCTTCCCTCTGGCTCAATTGTACTCCAGAGCCAGACTTCCGTCAAGGCTACTACTCTACATTTGCCTGACGATAGGGTAGCGAATCGCCGCCAGTGGTGGGGCAAATCGCCAATGAAATGATCCTACACACTTGACAAGAGAACATGTGTTCTGGTAGAATACAGGTGATTCGTTTTCCCATTCGGGGTTTCTGTGGTAAAATAGCCTACTGGCAAGTGATCGGATCATGGGAGGTACAATTGAACACCACGAAGACCAACTTTTCCGTTACAAAAGGGCTTGCTGCGCTCATTGAGACGCTCTCTGCTGGCTACAATATGGTTTTGAAGCGAATCTGGCTGATTGCCATTCCGGTGGCCCTGGACGTGTATCTGTGGTTGGGGCCGAGATTGTCTATCCAGCCATTGACCCGCTTTCTTCTAAGCATATTGCTGCCCCCAGAACAGGCTCCGGCTGAGATTCAGTCACTTTTGGAATTGAATCGCGAGTTGTTGGAGACGATGGGGCAAGAAGTCAATCTTTTCTCGCTCCTGATCAGCAGATTGTTGGGCATGCCCAGTTTTCTGGCCGGCGGCTTGCCGGCGGGCGTCGGCGGACCGCCGGTGACGTGGGTCGAGAGTGGCAATGCCCTGGTCATCCTGGCGCTCATCCCGCTGCTCATGGCGGCCGGCCTGTTTCTGGGCAGCCTCTACCTGGGCACCATTGCTTACGTCATGCGCGATGGTACGGTTGACCTCAAGCACTTGCTGCAACGGGTGTGGCGATACTGGGGCCTGATCGTGCTGTTCGGCATGTTGTTGATCGGCGTATTATCCGTCCTTGGCTTGCCCGTCTTTATGATCGTTGGGTTGCTGGAGTTGGCTAGCCCGGCGCTGGCCCGTTTTATCTTGCTTGGCGCGGCCGGCCTGGCCCTGTGGATGTTGTTTCACCTCTTTTTCGTGCCGCACGCTATCGTCGTCAGCGAGTCGGGCCTCTTGCGCGCCGTGTGGAACAGCCTGGTCGTCGTGGGACGCAACTTCTGGTCGGCCCTGGCCCTGATCATCTTGATAAATCTCATCAACGCCGGCTTTACCTTCGTTTGGGACCAGATGAGCGTGAACGCGCCGCTGACGGCGGTCAGCATTGCGGGCAATGCGTTCATCGGCACAGGACTGGTGGCCGCCAGTCTCATCTTTTACCGGGATCGGCTGGAGCAATGGAACGCCTGGCTGGAGCAGGTTCGATCGGCGAGCGGGGAGAAAGAGTAAGGACACAACGGGAGGTCTGGTGAAAGTGGCGAAAGAGAAGAATCAACTGACTTATGAGGCTCAAGACGTAACCGTCCTGGAGGGCCTGGAGGCGGTGCGCCGCCGGCCGGGCATGTACGTCGGCGGCACCGACGTCAAGGCCCTGCACCACCTGATCTACGAGGTGGTGGATAACAGCATAGACGAAGCGCTGGCCGGGGCTTGCGACCGGATCGAAGTGACGATTCATCCTGACGGGAGCGTCACCGTCAAAGACAACGGGCGGGGCATCCCCACGGCGACCCATCCTCAGACCGGCAAGAGCACACTGGAAACGGTGATGACCATCCTGCACGCGGGGGCCAAGTTCGGCGGAGCCGGCTACAAAGTCTCCGGCGGGCTGCACGGTGTGGGTGTCTCGGCAGTGAACGCTCTTTCGGCGTGGATGGAGGTGATCGTGGACGACCCCCGTGACGGCAAGCGCTACCGCCAGCGCTACGAACGGGGTGTGCCGGTGACGCCGGTGGAAAAGATCGGCAAGGCGAAAGGCCAGGGCAACACCACCATCTTTTTGCGCGACGATACCATTTTCAACCCCAAGCTCTCGTACCGTTGGGAGACACTGGTGCAGCGGTTCCGCGAAATGGCTTTCGTCACGCGGGGCGTCATGATCAAGTTCGTGGACGAGCGGGTTAAGAACGATATTCCCCGCGAGATGACCTTCTACTTTGAAGGCGGGATCGTTTCCTTCGTCCGCTATCTCAACCGCAACCGGAATGTCCTGCACCCGCCCGTTCACGTGGACAAAGAAGTGGACGGCATCGGCATCGAGGTGGCCATCCAGTACACCGACGCTTACGCCGAGTCGGTGTACGCCTTTGCCAACACCATCAACACGGTGGACGGCGGCACACACCTCACCGGCCTGCGAACGGCGCAGACCCGCTCGATCAACGATTATGCCCACAAGGCGGGACTGCTCAAGGACAAAGACCCAAACTTTACCGGTGAGGACACCCGCGAGGGGCTCACCGGCATCGTCAGCATCAAGCACCCCGAGCCACAGTTCGAAAGCCAGACCAAAGTCAAACTGATGAACGCCGAGGTTTCCGGCATGGTGGCGTCGGTGGTGAGTGAGGCCATGTCGGCTTTCCTGGAGGAGAATCCCCATCAGGCCAAAGCCATCGTCAAAAAATGCCTCACTTCGTCTCGCGCTCGCATTGCGGCACGGCACGCCCGCGACCTGGTCATCCGCAAGAGCGCGCTGGAGAGCCTCACCCTGCCCGGCAAGCTGGCCGACTGCTCCGAGCGCGATCCGTCCAAGACCGAGCTGTTCATCGTAGAGGGTGATTCGGCCGGCGGCAGCGCCAAGCAGGGGCGCGACCGTCATTTTCAGGCCATCCTGCCACTGCGGGGCAAGATTCTGAACACCGAGCGCGCCCGGCTGGATCGCATTCTCAAGAACAGAGAGGTACAGGCCATGATCTCGGCCCTGGGCTGCGGCATCGGGGCTCAGTTCGACCTGAAAAGCCTGCGCTACAACCGCACTATTATTATGACCGACGCCGACGTGGACGGGGCGCACATCCGCACCCTGTTGCTGACGTTCTTTTTCCGCTACATGCAGCCGCTCATCGAAGAGGGACACCTTTTCATCGCCCAGCCCCCTCTTTACCTGGTCAAAAGGGGCAAGACCGCCCAGTATGCCTATACAGAAGACGAAAAAGACGGGCTCCTCAAAAAGTTTGGGAACGGTGCAAAGCTCCAACGCTACAAGGGTCTGGGCGAGATGAACCCAGAGCAACTGTGGGAGACGACCATGGATCCGGCCCACCGCACGTTGCTCCAGGTGACGATAGAGGACGCCGCTTCTGCCGACCAGACATTCGACCGGCTGATGGGGCCGAGCGTGCCGCCGCGCAAGCGGTTCATCCAGACGCACGCTAAAGAGGTGCGGAACCTGGATATCTGAGCAAGCGAAATGCCCTCTAACACAGCAATTGCCTTTCAACCGTCATTCTTCCCGGAACTCACTGCCGAGTTCCCCTCAACGCGCTACCAGGGTAGCAAAGCAAAACTGGCGAACTGGATATGGGCGCAGATCGCTGACCTGGACTTTATGACCTGTTTGGATGCCTTTGGTGGCACTGGCGCCGTGGCCTACCGGCTGAAGCAGGCCGACAAGATCGTCACGTACAATGATCTGCTGCGATTCAACTACTACATTGGTATGACCCTCATCGAAAACAGTCACGTCCGGTTGAGCCCTGAAGAAATAGACTGGGTGCTCACTCGACACCCAGATGTCATCTACCCCTGCTTTATTCAAGATAGTTTTGCTGACATTTACTTCACTGACAAAGAAAATGCCTGGATTGACCAGACTATTACCAACATCCGACAATTGGACAATCCGTACAAGTTTGCCCTGTCGTTTTTTGCCTTGTGCCAGTCATGCATCATCAAACGCCCCTATAATCTATTCCACCGCAAGAACCTGTATATTCGCTTTGCCGAGGTCGAGAGGTCTTTTGGCAACAAGACAACGTGGGATAGAGCTTTCGACGAATGGTTCCGCGCGTTCGCCGCCGAAGCGAATCGAGGGGCCTTTGACAATGGTCAACAGAACCGCGCCCTAAACCTCAATGCGGTCGAAGTGCCTGGCGCTTATGAGTTGGTCTACATTGACCCTCCCTACATCTCGGGCTCGGGCGTAGGTGTTGACTACTATGGCTTCTACCACTTCCTCGAAGGGCTTACCATGTACGACGAGTGGGGTCATCACATAGATCTTCATTCAAAACACCGCCGCCTGAAGCCTCGCCCCAGCGATTGGACGAACAAACGCTGTATTCATCGGGCTTTTGAGCGACTGTTCGAGCGGTACCAGCACAGCATTCTGGTCGTCTCCTACCGCAGTGATGGCATACCCACCGAGACTGAACTGGCAAGCCTGTTAAAGAAGTACAAGCGACGCATACGCGTCGAGCATTTTGGCCACTACAAGTACGTTATTTCCACCAATGCTAGATCCAAAGAGATTCTCCTGATCGGAACATAGGGTAAGAGGCGAACATGATAGCTGAGGATTTCCGAGAACGTCTGCTGGCACACTTTGACGAGTTTCGACAAACCTTGGCTACAGATGTTGGCGACTGGGTGGTCAAAGGCTTCATTTATCGCAACCTGGACGAGTACTGGCAATGGCGACGCAGAGGCTTGTGAACTTTTTTGCAATGCGGTGCTGTGGATGTTTGGGGCGGAACTTGATGCGGAGAGCATTATGACAGAGACAAAGGGCTATTATCTGCTAGCTATTGACCACGGCACCCAGAGCGTCCGGGCGCTGTTATTTGATCTACGCGGCAACCTGGTGGACAAAGCGCGGGTACCGCTGGAGTCCTACTTTTCCTCCCAGCCCGGCTGGGCCGAGCAGCATCCTGAAT
>CAYNKW010000054.1:8846-19857 GCA_964397845.1 uncultured Anaerolineae bacterium | reverse complement strand
CACAACGTGTATTGGAGGACTGCTAGCTGGCACGCTGGCGTAGGTCACAGTTGTAGATTGCTTACTTGCCAATTAGGTGGTAGTGTGATACACTTTTAGCAGATGAATAGATAAACCGCAAGGGAGGGGTCCAGAACTGTTGGGGGTTAGGACGAGTGATGATGATTCACCAACGGATTGAGATCAACCCTCGAATCATGTTTGGCAAACCCATTATCAAAGGAACGCGCATCACGGTTGAGCACATTTTGCGCAAGCTGGCCGGTGGCATGACGGTTGATGAGATTATATCTGACCACACGCACCTCACACCGGATGACGTCTATGCGGCAGCAGCCTTTGCAGCAGACTATATGGCACAAGAAGAGATCGTTTTTGCCGACGGGCAGCGTCTGTGAGGCCCAGCCATGAGATTTCTGGCTGACGAGTGCTGCGATGGTGGTCTGAGGGGCCTATTCATCACACTGGAGGCAGACAAAATCCGGGCACGGCCACTGACATAGATCCTCGCGCCCTGTATCTCGTGCTGGAGGTTGACCTTGTCCTACTCTGATTCGCCACTCACAATTGACGGCTCCCACGGCGAAGGCGGCGGCCAGATCCTTCGCTCCGCACTATCCCTCTCTGCCCTGCTGGGGCAACCCATCCGCCTGGAAAAGATCCGCGTCCGGCGACGACGGCCCGGCCTGCGCCCGCAGCACCTCACCGCTGTCCGTGCCGTGGCCCAGGTCTGCGGCGCCGAACTGGAAGGCGATGCGCTGGATTCCCGTACGTTGACCTTTGTCCCGCACCGTCCCCCGCAGGCAGGCGACTATCACTTTGACGTGCTGGACGCTGCAAAAGGCGGCAGTGCCGGCGCGGTGAGCCTCATCCTGCAAGCGGTGCTCCTGCCGCTGGCCCTGGCCGAGGGCGACTCGACGATCACGCTGGAAGGCGGCACCCACGTCGCCTGGAGCCCGCCGATCCACTACCTGCAAGAGGTCTACCTGCCAACACTGGCCCGCCTGGGCGTGCGGGCCACCGTCGAATTGGAGCGATGGGGCTGGTACCCTCAGGGCGGCGGGCGGGTAACCTGCCACCTCGAGGGCCTGGGCGCGCCGGCTACAATTCGCCCCTTGTCCCCTCTTTGTCTGACAGAGCGACGTGGGCTGCGGCGGATCACTGGCTTCTCGGCTACCTCCAACCTGCCGGCGCACATCGGCCGGCGGCAGCGCGACCGCGCGGTCAAGCTCCTGCGGTCGCACGGCTTCAAGCCAGAGATCGAGATCGTGGACGCGCCCTCGCCCGGCCCCGGCACCTGCGTCTTTCTCCGGGCTGAATTCAAAGGAGCAGTGGCGGGCTTCACCGGCTACGGCCGGCTGCGCAAGCCGGCCGAGAAGGTGGCCGAGGAGGCAGGGCGCGCCTTCCTGGCTTACCAGCGTAGCGGTGGCGCAGTGGACCGCTACCTGGCCGATCAACTGATCCTGCCCCTGGCGCTGGCCTCCGGCGAGTCGTGCTTCACGGCCGGCAAGGTGACCGATCACCTGCGCACCAACGCCTGGCTGGTCGAGCAGTTTCTGCCGGTGCGGGTGGATATTGGCAAGGATCGCTATGTGCGGATTCGGTCGGGTTGAACCAGGTGGTGTCTTGCGGCGCAGTTTTGCCAACCTGATGGAAGTATGTTAGAATGGAATAATCCCATCGGGCTTGTCGGAGTCTCGGTATTGCCTTCTCGCTAGCGCAGGCGGTGGAGAACCTTATTGTCTTTTCTATAAATGGGGTAAATATGGCGAGAAGAGTAATCTACGTAATTGGACACAAGAGACCAGATACCGACTCAATTGTCTCAGCGGTGGCTTATGCCGAGTTGCTGCGCCGCCAGGGACGTGATAACGTCGTCGCTGCCCGGCAGGGCGACCCCTGGCCGGAGACGCATTACATCCTCGACCGCTTTGGCGTGCCCGTCCCGATGCTCGTCGAAGACGTGCGCCTCTGTGTGCGCGACGTGATGACCTCTAGAGTGGTCACCGCCGATCCCAATGAGGCCATTTATCAGATAGGCCGTCGCCTGCGGGAACGGCGCGTCCGTGCTATTCCCCTCGTGGATGGAGAAGGCTACCTCCAGGGCCTGATCACCGTCGAGGACTTTGCCCGTTTCCTCTTTAAAGAGATGGATCCCGTTGTCCTGGACAAGGTGCCCCTGAGCCTGGACAATTTGCTGGCGACACTGGGGGCCAAGCTCGTGGTGCGCGCGCCGTCCCGTCGCCTGAGAGACAAAGTGATGATCGGTGCCACGTCGGTGGAGACCATGCAGGAGCGCCTGGAGCCAGACATCCTGCTGGTGATGGGCGACCGGCCCGATGCCCAGCGCTTAGCTATTGAGCGGGGTGTGGCCGCGCTGGTGATCACGGGCGGCCTGCCGATGGACGACGAAATCGTGGCCCTGGCCCGGGAGAAGGGTGTCACCGTTATCTCGTCGCCGCACCATACCTTTACGACGGCACGCCTGATCAACATGAGTATCCCGGTCTCCTCGGCAATGCGAACCGACGTACTGGCCGCGCATCCCGACGACCTACTGGACGAGGTGCGGCCTAAACTGGCGCGGCAACGCGCCTTGCCCGTGATCGGCGACGATGGTCGCCTGGTCGGCATCGTTTCGCAGAGCGACTTGTTGCGTCCGACACGTCACGGCGTCATCCTGGTAGACCACAACGAGCGTGCACTGTCGGTGGATGGGTTGGAGGAAGCCGAGATTCTGGGCATCATTGACCACCATCGCATCGCCGACGTGCACACCCCGTCACCCATCTTTTTCCGCAACGAGGTCGTCGGCGCGACGTCCACCATCATCGCCGGGCTCTACTGGGAGTCGGGCATCCCCATCCCGCCGCCGATGGCTGGCATCCTGTTGGGTGGCGTTCTGACCGACACGGTGGCCTTTCGCTCACCTACCTGTACATCGCGTGACCGGGAGATGGGCCGTCACCTGGCAGAACTGGCTGGCGTGGATCTCGACGAGTTCGCCGAAGAGATCTTTGCCGTGGCCTCGGATCTGACGGGGCGCAGCCTCCGCGAAGTGCTGACCACTGACTTCAAAGAGTTCACTGTAGACGGCGCACGTTTTGGCATTGGCTACATGGAAACGACCGACCGTAGCCAGATGGACACCGTGCGGGACGATCTGGTTGAGGAGATGAATCGCCTGCGCGACGACCGGGGCTATACTGTCATGCTCTTCGTCGTCGTGGACATTCGGCGCGATGAATCGGAGATCTTTATCGCGGGCCAGGAGGAAGCGGTGGCCGAAGCCTTTGAACAGGAGTTGGCTTCACCCCATTCGATCATTTTGCCCGGCGTCGTCTCGCGCAAGAAGCAGGTAGTACCGGTGTTGCCATACATTCGCCTTCGCAAGGCTTAACTCAATCGAAAGGAGTTTGAACCATGATCCACAGTCCTCGTCTCTCCACTTTCTCCATCGTCGCCCATGACCCCGAGGCCCAGGAGTGGGGCATCGCCGTGGCGTCAAAATTCCTGGCCGTGGGTGCGGTAGTGCCCTGGGCGCAGGCCGGCGCCGGAGCGGTGGCGACCCAGTCCTACGCCAATACGTCTTTTGGCCCGGACGGCCTGGCGCTGATGGCCCAGGGCCTGAGCGCGCAAGAGGCCCTCGAACGGCTCATCGCCGGGGACGAGGATCGCGCTCGCCGGCAGGTGGGCCTGGTTGATGCGCAGGGCCGGGCAGCGACTTTTACCGGCGACGAGTGCCACGCCTGGGCCGGGGGTCTCATCGGAACGTATTTCGCTGCCCAGGGCAACATCCTGGTCAGCAGCGCGACGGTGGAAGCGATGGCCAAAGCCTTCGAGGAGGCACGGGGCGAGCTGGCCGATCGGCTGGTGACCGCGCTGGCTGCCGGGCAGGCTGCCGGCGGCGACCGCCGGGGGCGACAATCGGCCGCGGTGCTGGTCGTCCGTCCCGAGGGTGGCTATGGCGGCTACGACGACCGCTACCTGAATCTGCGAGTGGACGATGACCCGGCGCCCGTCGAACGGCTGAAAGCCCTGGTGGACTTGCACCACCTGTTTTTCAAGCCCCCCGCCCCTGGTGAAATGGTCGCCATCGAAGGTGACCTGGCGCGCGAGGTGCAGCACATTCTCCGGTGGGCCGGATACTACGATGGCCCCACCACGGGCGAGTACGACGCGCCGACCCGGAAAGCGCTGAGCGCCCTTATCGGCAACGAGAACTTTGAGGAACGTTTTGACGAAGAGAAGGGACTGATCAGCCGCCAGGTGATGGACGTGTTGCGGCAAAAGTTCACCCCATGAAGTAGACCTAACTCTGTCTGCCGCACAGCGGTGGACATGGCTGGCGCAGCGGGTGCCATCTCGTTCTCATTGCGAGAACGATACAGGCCCATCCAGGCAGACCAACCACCCCGAACCCTGACACCTGGCGTGCCGAATCTGTCCAGAGTCAGACTCAGGGGCAGGCAATTCACAGCTTCCACATAAGCCCATACCACAGCGTATTTGTGCTTCCCACGAGAGCTGACGTGGCAAGTTGTGATGCTCACATTGTTCATCTATGGCCTCGAGCATTTTCACCGGCCCGCAGGCGCAGACCACGCTGGGCCGATTTTCGGCAATGGCTGCCTCCGTCGCGACTGTCACCAATCCCCTGTTTCCCAGAGAGCCGTCTTCTGTCGCGATGCGCACAGCAGCTCCCGCTCTCTCAAAATCTTCCGCCAACAGCACATCCTTTGCTGCCCGCGCTCCGATGCACACCTCGACAGCGCAGCCCCTGGCTATCGCTTCTTGGGCCAGAAACAACAGCGGCGCGACACCGTATCCTCCACCCACGAGCAATATATTTCCTTCGTTGACCTGAAACCCCTGTCCCAGGGGACCCCGCACCCACACCCGATCCCCCACCGACAACTGATGCATCGCTCTGCTGAAAGGCCCGACGGCGGCTACCGTCAATGCCAGCGGCTCGGCTGCAGCGATGCTGAATGGTTTTTCGCCAACGCCGGGCAGCCAGACCATGACGAATTGGCCCGGTTGAGCGGGTAGATTTCCACGGAAAATCAAGGTGCGGGTGCAATGATTTTCGGAACTAATTCTTGCCAGGGTGAAAGGACAATGGAGATTAGGAGGCAGGACAAAAGGCGAAATAGTCTGTCCGGCAGTCATTGGTGTGCTAGACCTCGCATTTCTTCCAGGGTAGTATAGCCTTCGCTTTTCATAAACGTTGCCAATTCCATTCCAATCTCCCCCAGTGCCGCCACCCCGCGGTACCATACCGCCGAGCCGACTCCTATGGCTGTTGCCCCGGCCATCAACATCTCGGCCGCGTCGCGCCCGGTGATCACGCCGCCGGTACCAATGATAGGCACACTGACGCTCCGGGCAACCTCGTACACACAACGCAAAGCAATCGGCTTGAGAGCCGGGCCGGAGATGCCACCTACGCGGTTCGACAACACCGGGCGTCCCGCTTCGGCACTGATGATCATGCCGGGCATGGTGTTAATGGCAGTGATGGCATCTGCGCCAGCTTCCACGGCCGCTGTTGCAATGCGACCGATGTCTGGTACGTTGGGCGCCAGTTTGACGGTGATAGGGATAGCCACTGCCTCCTTCACGGCGGCGGTCACGGCTGCCGCATCGCGGCACGTTCCGGCGAAAGGGGTGCCGAACTCGTCTCTGACGTTGGGGCAGGAGATGTTGAGCTCAATGAGATGGGGCCGCGCCGTAGCAACGGTGCGGGCTACCTGCGCGAACCCCGCTACTGTGCCCGCGAAAACGCTGGCAATGAGGGGGACACCCAGTGGCTCCAACACTGCCCGGGCTTGGGCCAGTAAACGGGCCTCCTCTTCTGCGCCAGGGTTAGTCAGTCCCACGGCATTGATCAGCCCCCCACCCCAATCGAGAGCGATTGGATTGGGATGGCCGGACCTCGGCACAGGACCGCAGCTTTTGGCTGTCACCGCACCGGCGCCGGCCTCTGCCGCTCGTTTCAGCAACGTGGCGCTCGTGCCGATGATGCCGGAAGCGAGAATGATGGGGTTGCGAAATTGCAGATCGAGCAGCCGACAAGTCAAATCAACTTGCGACATAGTTTTCCTTCAAATAAGCCTTTACTCCTTGATGCACCTGAGCCGAAATACATTCCTTATTTCGCAGCACGTCAAGGACCTGGCCCATCGTCAGTGCGTAGTGCAAGCGGTACCCCCTCTTGGACACCACCTCCAAAGCGCCCTGTTCTCTCTCGACGAGTATGGCGGCATCACGCACAACCAGCCCGGCAGCCTCCAGGGTCTCAATAGCTTTGAAGAGACTGCCCCCAGTCGACACCACGTCCTCAATGACCAGCGCCGTGCTGCCCTCCTTGGAAACACCTTCGATGGTCCGCCCCGTGCCGTGCTTTTTGATCTCTTTGCGGGGGTAAATCAGGGGCTGATTCAACTTCAGAGCGATAGCCGCACCAAGAGGCAATGCGGCATAAGGCACCGCAGCCAGGCAGTCATATTGAAGCGGGCGAATGAGATTCGCATAGACGTTGACCACCCTCTGAAACAAGTCGGGATACGATGCCACTCGCCGCAAGTCAATGTAAACCGGCGATTGCATCCCGGAAGCAAGTGTGAATTCTCCAAACTGAACACAACCTGTTCTGTGCAACGCCAGGATTAACTCTGTCTGCAGGGCACTGTTCTTGATCCCTGGCCGATGCTGGTTGATCCTGTCGCGCAAGCTCACCGCCGCTTTTCGGGGGTCATCGGCATAGATCACCGAACGCGAAACAGGGACAATGAGCCTACTGCCCTGGGCATCCAACCCCGCCGCCATCGCTGCTGGCAGGTCGCCGCCTTGTACGCCGATGCCGGGAGCCAGCAGCCAGCAATCCGGCGCCAGGGCACGAACCTGGGCCAATGCTTCCGGTTGCGTTGCGCCTACCACAAAGCCTATTTGATTTGCATCTCCCCACGTCTGCCCCATCCAGGCCACGTGGCGGTAAAGGCGAGCATCGCCAAAATGCTGAATCTCGGCCGCAGAGGGATTGGAAGTGTGACACAGCAAGAAAACGGTTTTGCCCTCGTAGGCCAGAAATGGCGCGACGCTATCGCGCCCCAGGTAAGGGCTAATCGTGATGGCATCAACGCCCCATACCTCAAAGGCGGCGCGAGCGTAAGCAGCGGCAGTGTGGCCAACATCGCCCCGCTTGCCGTCGAGCAGCACCGGAATGTCGTCGGGCACGGCGGCGATGGTCTCGCGCAGGGCGCTCAGGCCCCGCGGGCCGTATTGTTCGTAAAAGGCAAAGTTTGGTTTGTAACAACACACGAGATCGGCCGTTTGCTCAATGATCTCGGCGCCCCAGCGAATCAATCTTTCTTCATGTGAGTCCGAGTTCCCAGAGATTTTATTCAGATTGGGATCAAGGCCCACACAAAGAAGGGAATTGTTGCGCTCGATAGCGTTCGTCAGTTTTTCGATGAAACTCGATTGCTTGTCCACTTTCACTCCTTCCATTTCCTATGTCATTATTATTGCCCCACAACTGTGAATGACATTCAGAATGTTGAGCCGCTTTTTGGTCATTGGTCGTTTGTCATTGGACATTGGAACAAAGTTTCCTATGCTTTTCCCAACACCGATGCCAGCAATGCCATCCGAACGTACATCCCGTTCTTCACCTGCCGGAAATAGGCAGCGCGAGAATCGTCGTCCACGGCGTAATGAATTTCGCCGACGCGAGGGAGGGGATGCATGACGATCATTCTGTCTTTGGCCCGCTGCATCAATTCGGTCGTGATTTCGTACATGTCTTTAACTTTTTCGTATTGAGCCAGGTCGTTGAAGCGTTCTTTCTGAACGCGGGTGACGTACAGTACGTCGGCGTTCTCGATCACGTCGGCCACGTCGTGGGTCTCGCGCACCTTCACCCCCCGGTCAATGACCTCGTTCATCAGCACCATCGGCAGGCGCAGGATTTCGGGCGACACGAAACGCAGGCTGACGTCGTATTGCAGCAACAGCCGGGTCAGCGAATGTACAGTGCGACCGTAGCGCAGATCGCCTACCATTGCGATCTTGAGGCTATCAATCCGTTCCAATTCCTCCTGGATGGTAAACAAGTCCAGCAAGGCCTGAGTGGGATGCTCGCCAGCGCCATCGCCGGCGTTGATGACGGGCACGCTGGCATAGTCGGCTGCTACCCGGGCCGAGCCGATTTGGGGGTGGCGCAGCACAATGACATCGGCGTATTGCTCCAGGGTGCGGATGGTATCGGGCAGGCTCTCGCCCTTACTGACGCTGCTGAATTGCACGCCTTGGGTGATGGGGATGACGCCCCCTCCCAGTCGCTCCATGGCCGCAATAAACGAGGCACTGGTGCGGGTGCTGGGCTCGTAAAAAAGACAGGCCAACACATGACCCTGCAGCAAGTTGCACGCGCCCACTCGTTCCACCATCTCGCGCATCTCGTGGGCACGGCCAAAGATGTAGGCCAGCCTCTGGCGGTCAAATTGCTCCACCGAGAGAATGTCCTGGCCGGCCAGCCCATTGTTGATGATTGCTCGCTCCGGCGTGTCGTCAAAATTGAACAACCGGGCCAAAGTCTCAGTTTGTTCCATCACTGTGGTCTCCTTGTTCAAGTGTTTAATAGTCGTAGGGCGATTTGGCAAATCGCCCCTGGGACAATTTGCCAAATTGTCCTACGACCCATTCATTTTCCCCGCAACACGACTCGTCGCATCTTGCCACGCAGCGTCATACCAGAAAAAGAACTCCACCCATGTTTGGTGTGGAGTCCTTTTTGGGACAATTGATAGTTTGCCTCTGAGCCAACTTTGACCCAGGTAAAATGACATTCGGATAGCTTTTCAGGGCGTTTGATGACCACGGACATTAACCCGACCCTTTCAACGCCGCAAACGTCTGCCCAAGCCGTCCAACTCACTCACCTCGCCCGCTCTACTAGAGCCAGGTCGTCCACGAGGACAATGCCCCGTTCCTGCGCCTCCAGGACGTGTGGCCGGCCCTTGGCCAACTATACGCGGGCTTGACCAGGGTGTACCCCTTGGGCTCCAACGGCGGCTCGATGGCTTCGTACAGCAGGGCCATCCGTATCGACGGATGTGCCGGCAACGCATCGGCAACAATGAGCAAGTCTACGTTGAACTCCTCGTCGTCGAAAAGGACTTCTAGTGGTGGTCCCTCCATCAACTTACACCGCTTCAACTACAGTAGTCTCAATCGTAGGATACGTCATCACTAGGATCTCAGCGGACAGGGGTCCAAAACGGCTTAGAATAGCCATGATCTTATCTGTCGCAACTCCTGTCATAAATGGCTCCTGACAATCGCCACAGACCTCTGCCGGGACTTCCTTGATCACAACAACTGTGCCGTTCAACAAGAAAGACACCGTGGCCTTTCCTGACTCCATCGAGCCGTCGCACAGAGGACAGTGGCCACTACTTTCGTGTACGCCAGTCATCTTCCCACCTCTCTTCACTGGGCCTGTAGACTGTCACAACAAAGATTCGATCCAGCCTTTCGTCGCAGGCAACAACAGCATGTATGGGTTCATCATAAGAAAGCCAGCCAAGGACGAGACAGTCGGGCAGCGCACGAGTCAGCGTCGAATAGTCCTCAACCGATTCGACGGCTTCCAGAGCCTTCTCGACCTGCCTGCGATTTATCCTTTCCCTCACCAACCTGGCAATGGCATGTCTGACCAGAGAACTTTTGCTCCATCTGGATCGACAGCATTTTCCCGGGCTTTCTGGCGTATGAACGTCAGTTTCTTTTCACTATCCAAGTCACGTGCCCCTTCAACACAATCTCTTGAACGCCGCAAAGGCCCGCTCGAAGCACACCCCGGACACGGCGGGCAGCCCGACCGTAGCCAGGATGCCTTTATTCGCCTAGGTGGCCCCCACATAGCAGTGTCCTCGCCCCCAGGCAGGGCAAGGTGAAAGCCAACTTGCTGGTGACGCTGCCGATCAGCAAGCACACCCAAACTTGGCAGCACAGCAGAGAGAACGCACCATTGGGTTTTGGTGAATAAGAGGACCTTCAGAGATGAGGTTCAAGGCTTGGAAGTGAGGCCCTGAGCACATATTTTACCACAAATTACTTTTTTTGTCACATTCAACATAACCTCTGCGTTCTCTGCGGTAAAGTTTCTTGCTTTGGAAAAGCCCTGAAACGACACACCCTGCATTTGAAAATCTAGTGTTTCGCTGCTATAATCCCCCCGTCATGGGTACGAAGGATGTCACGGAGAAAATGGGAGCGACAGCCTGGATTTGGCTGCCCGCCGGCCTGGGCGGCGGGCTGTACGCGGCCCGAACCGCTGCCGAGTTCGGGCCGCTGGCCTTGCCCTGGTGGGGTATCGTGTCCCTGGCGGTAGTTTGTGCAATCGTAGGGGCGGCTGTGGCGCGGCAGGCACAGCGGCGCATAGACCTGCGGCCGCTGTTGGTGGCGTGGGTCTACGTGGTCTATCCGGCGCTCGACCTGGGTATAGCCGCCAGCGTGGGCTTGATCGCGCTGGTCGGCACGCTTATCGCCAACTTCGAGACAGCGCAGCCGGCAGTCAAAGACCACCCCACCCTACGGTTGGTCCTACCGGCGACAGTGTTCGTGTTGGCCCTGGTGCTCTACGTTGCCACCCTGGCCCCCGACCTCCTGGCTGCCGACAACGCCGAGTACCAGCTCGTGGCCCACCACCTGGGCGTGGCCCATCCCCCTGGCTATGCACTGTACACGGTGATCGGCAAGCTCTTTACGCTGCTGCCGCTGAATACCCCGGCCTGGCGAGTCAGTCTCTTTGCTGCTGTGACTGGCGCGCTGACGCTGGCGCTGGTCGCGCGCACCGCCCAACGGCTCACCCGCTCCGCCTGGGGCGGAGTGGCCGCCGCGCTGGCCCTGGGTACTGCGCCGACGTTCTGGGCACAGTCTACGACGGCCAACATCCGCAGCCTGACGATTCTCTTTACGGCCTGGTGCTTCGACGCGCTGGTTG
>CAYNKW010000054.1:6530-8746 GCA_964397845.1 uncultured Anaerolineae bacterium | reverse complement strand
CGGGTCAACGGGCGTCGTCCCGGTTCGCGCTGGGCCTGGGCCTGGGCATCGGGCACCACCTCTCGCTGGGTTTCCTGCTGCCGGCCTTTGGACTGTACCTGCTCGTCACCGACCCCTCCCTCGCCCGCCAACCGCGCCGCTGGATCCGGCCGGGGCTGGTCTTTTTGGGCACCTTTGTCGTCCTGGCCTACTTGCCCATCCGGGGTGCGATGGGCGCCGTGCTGGCTCCGGATCACCTGACGACGCTGGACGGTTTCCTGGAGCACGTGCTGGCGCGAGGCTTTGGCGGCGATATGTTCGCCTTCTTGCGCTGGGGCGTGCTGCCGCACCGGTTCGCCGTCCTGGGGGGCATCCTGGGCTTCCAGTTTGGCGGGCCGCTGCTGGTTGTGGCCGGACTGGGTGCGCTGGCGCTGCTGTGGCGCAACCGGCGATCGTTTCTGCTGTTTGGTTTCGGCTTTGCACTGTTCTACTTTCTCGTCGCCACCTACCGCGCACCACAGACGATAGAGTATCTCATGCCGGCTTACTTGCCGCTGGCCGTCGCAATCGGCTACGCGGCCGGTACGGTGGCGCGGATGCGACACTGGCCGCCCATTGGGTCGTTGCTGGTGGCCTTGATTTTGCTGCCCTGCGTCTTCCGTCTGGCGAGCCATTACCCCAGCTTTGCCGCCCTGCACCACGACCGCACTGTCCGCGACTATGCCGAGCCAATCCTGCGCGATGCACCCCCCGAGGCGGTCATCCTCTCCAACTGGCACTGGTGGACGGCCTTCCGCTACCTGCAACTGAGCGAGGGCCTGCGCCCCGACGTGGAAGTGGTCTACGTCCACCCCCAGGGTGAATCCTACGCTGCCAACTGGGTGGCTTGCATTGAGGGGACTCCTGACGCACTGGCGGAATGTCTCGACGCATACCCCACCGGCCGTCCGCTCATCGTCACCGACAGATACACCGAATACGACTCGCTGCCCTATCGCCTCACTCCCTTCAACCAGGCATACTTGGTGCAGCGAGAGCCTCTGTTGGCATTGCCGCCGGGCCTGACGCCGCTCGACGTGATGCTGGAAGGCCAGGTCCGGCTGGTGGGCTATCACCTGGACGACGAGGCACTGAGGCCGGGGCGGTCGCTGGTCGTGCATCTCGCCTGGCAGCCTCTCGCCGAATGGGAGCGCGACTATTCTTTCTTCGTCCAACTGCTGGGGCCGGCCGGGCTGGTGGGCCAGGGCAAAGACGCCATTCATCTAGCCGGACGCTACCAGGTTGGCGAGGTATTGGTGGATCGCTTCGAAGTGGCCGTGTGGCCAACGGTAACGCCCGGCGACTATGCCCTCATCGCCGGGGTCTACTTAACGCCGGAAGGGGGCAACTGGCAGCGACTGGTGACGCCCGGCGGGCAGGATCACGTCTCGTTGAGCACGGTGCGTGTGGAAGCGCCTGCCTCGCCGCCAGTGACGCTGCATTCCCTGCGCCACCGCTTTGTGGACGGTCCGACTTTCCTCGGCGTGGATTTTGATCACAGCCCAGGCCAGCCAAATCGCGTCTACCTGCATTGGCAACTCTCTCCTACCCCAGGCGATGGCTACACTGTGCAGCTCTTGATGGACGGCGAGCCGGTCGCCCAGGGACACTTGCCCACGCTGCCTGGCGGCGGCTACCTGACCACGGCTCACGACGTGCCAGGGGGGGCGCTGGCGGTGACGGTGCGTCCGGCCGGCGGCGAGGGCAGCGCACGCCGGATCGGCGCGTGGGGGCTCTGGTTATCCCGGCCGGTTCCCCTGCCCGACCCACCCCCCGGCAGTCGTTTTGTGCCGCTGGGCGGAGAGATGGCCTTGACCAGCGTGCAGACGCGCCGGGATATCAAGCTATCGGCAGAGGAACGCCGGTTGCTGGGCGCTGCCGAGGGAGATGGCGAGATCGTCCAGGTAGACCTGCGCTGGTTGAGCCTGGGCGCGTTGACCCGCGACTGCGTTGTCTCGGTGCAAGCGTCTGCCTGGGGCGCGCTGCACGATTCGGTACCAGCCCTGGGCGCAATCCCCACCCTCAAGTGGATTCGGGGTGCGACCGTGCGCGACCGCCACTTCCTGCTGCTGCCAGAGGAAGCCGGCGGCGCGGTAGACCTGGAACTCATCGTCTACGATCACTTTACGCATCAACCGCTGTCGCTGCTGGACGAGCGCCTGGCCAAGGTGGGCAACATGACGCCGCTGACCAAATGA
>CAYNKW010000054.1:1867-6430 GCA_964397845.1 uncultured Anaerolineae bacterium | reverse complement strand
CAAATGACCAAAGGCCGGAGGGCAAGTTGGACCGTTGGCGTAGGGGTAATTGGGGGCTGGACGCTGCTGTTGACGTGGCCGCTGTTGTTCGGCGGGCGGGTGCTTTATTGGGGTACGTTGCTGCTTCAGTTCGCCCCGTGGCGGCAACTGGCCGCCGACGCCCTCCGGGCCGGGGACTGGCCCCTCTGGACTCAGGCTCTGGGCAATGGCGCGCCGCTGCTGGCTAATCACCAGTCGGCGATCTTTTATCCTCCCCACCTGCTGTTTCTGCTTGTCCCCGTGGAGCGAGCGCTGGGTTATTCGTTGGCCCTGCACCTGGCGCTGGCCGGGCTATTCGCCTGGCTCTGGGCACGGCAACTGGGCCTGGGATCGCTGGGCCGGCTGGTGGCGGCGCTGGCCTATGCTGGCAGTGGTTTCCTCGTCGGTCACGCTCTTTTTCCCAGCATGGTCGAGGCAGCCGCATGGCTGCCGCTGCTGTTCCTCTTGACCGACCGCCTGGCAACGCACCGTCGTGTCAGCGACGTGCTGGCTCTGGGCACGGTGTTGGGCGTGCAGTTCCTGGCAGGACACGCGCAGCTCTGGTATTATGGTCTGTGGGCTATTGGAGCCTACGGGCTCTATAGGAGTTGGAAGGTTGGAAGGCTGGAAGGTTGGAAGATTGGAAAGGAGGCATTGCGCCTTGCGCTGTTGCTGGGATTGGCAGTGGTCGTGGCGGTCGGCGCAGCGGCGGTGCAGATGCTGCCTGTGGGAGAACTGGCGGTGCAATCACAGCGGGCTGCTGGCGCCGATTGGGACTTTGCCATGACCTACTCCTTCTGGCCGTGGCGCCTCGTCACGTTGTTGACACCTGACTTTTTCGGGAATCCCGCTGATGGCGACTATTGGGGTTATGGTCACTACTTTGAAGACAACGGCTACGTGGGCCTGCTGCCACTGATTCTGGCGGGGTTGGCGGTGGCCGGGTGGTTGCGGAACAAACGGACAGGGCGGGGCTCAGGACAGGCTTCGACAGGCTCAGGATGCCCCCGTAATCCAACCGACGGTGCAGTCCCCTTTTTACTGGTGATGGCGGCCGTCGCGTTGGTGCTGGCCCTGGGCGAGAACACACCGCTCTACCCCCTGGTCTTTCGCTACGTGCCGGGCTTTGGCGCGTTCCAGGCCCCGACGCGGTTTCTGTACCTCTACACTTTTGCCGTGGCGACACTGGCCGGAATCGGAGCAGACAGCTTCCATCTGAGCTACCCGACGCAATACGCCTCGCGGCTGGCACTGGCCGGCGGGACAGCCCTGGCGATCCTGGCCTGGATCGCTTACCGGCAACTGCCGGCCCTCCAGCCAACGTTCACCCGCTCGACGGCGCTGTCCAGCGGGCTGCTGGCGCTATCGGCAGGGACGCTGTTGCTGCGCGGGCGTGACGCTGGCGCCGATCCTCGCGTGGCTCGCTCGCCACTTCCACGGCGGTGGTGGCCGGCCGTCGTGATAGGGCTGGTCGCTGGCGACTTGTTGTTCTTTGGCCACCGGCTCAATCCCACCGCCGACCAGGCGCTCTATCACCTGACAACCGCCAGCGGAGACTATCTGCGAGCACAGGCCATCCCGGGGCAGCCCTTTCGCATTTTTTCATTTGAACGCGACACTCACGACACCATGTTCGAGGGTTACACCTGCAGCGCCGACTTTGGACCTGCAGACCTGGACTATCTGCGCGGTTTCCGCGAGACATTGTTGCCCAACCTGGCCGTCCTGGAGGAACTGGAAAGCGCCAACAACTACGATCCTCTGCTGTTAGCAACCTACGTTGATTTGCTAGAGATCATCGAACAGGTCCCCCTTCGCAACGCTCTGCGACTGCTCGGCCTGATGAATGTGCGCTATGTCATTTCCAGACAGCCGCTACCCGACCTGATGCCCGTCTTTGGCGGCGACGATGTCCGGGTCTATGCCAACCCCTACGTACTCCCCCGTGCCTGGGTCGTCTATCGCGCCCGCGCTCTCTCCGACCCCGATCACCTCCTGGCCGAACTCGCCAGCCCTACTTTCGATCCAACGTCCGAGGTGCTCTTGTCCGCCGGCGATTCCCCCCCTCTCCCGAATCCACAATCTGCAGTCTGCAATCTGCAATCTGCTGTTAGCCTCTTGCGCTATAGCTCAAATCAGGTTACAATTAGCGCCGTTCTGCCTCAACCGGGCTACCTGGTTCTTGTCCAGACCTTCTACCCTGGCTGGCGGGTTCGCATAGACGGTCTGCCTTCCCAGGTTTCGCGGGCTAATCACGCCTTTTGTGCAGTGTACCTGGAGGCGGGGGAGCATCAGGTTGAATTCAATTACCGTCCGCTTTCCTTTTACGTTGGCCTGGCGGTGAGCGGCCTGACCTGGGCGACGCTGGTCGTGTGGGTGGCCATGGGCGGCCGAAGGACGAGGAAGAAGGGAATGTAGCCGATGAAAGCCACGACGATCGTGCCGACTTTTAACGAGAAGGAAAACATCGAATTGCTACTCGGCGAAATCCTCGATCTGCCGGTGCTGGTGGACGTCATTATCGTGGACGACAATTCGCCCGACGGGACGGGCGAGATCGCCGACCGGCTGGCGATGGCGCACGCGGGGCGGGTGTCCGTGATTCACCGGCCCGCCAAATTGGGCCTGGGCACGGCCTACGTCGCCGGTTTTAAAAAGGCGCTGGAGATAGGTGCCAGCCGGATCATGACCATGGATGCCGACTTTTCCCACCTCCCGCGGTACATTCCGGCCATGCTGCAAAAGTGCGAGGAGGTAGATATCGTCATCGGTTCGCGCTACGTGGACGGCGGCGGAACGGCCCAATGCACCATCCCCCGCAAAGTGCTGAGTCGAGGGGCCAACGGTTTTGCCTGCCTGATGCTGGGCTTGCGCGCCCGCGACGCGACGGCCGGCTTTCGGTGCTACCGGCGCGAGGTGCTAGAGTCCGTTGACCTGGACGTCATCCGGGCCGACGGGTACTCGTTTCTCATCGAGATGCTGTTTCGCTGCCAGAAGGCCGGTTGGCGGGTCGGCGAAGTGCCCATCGTCTTTGTGAACCGGCTGCGGGGGGCTTCCAAGATCTCCCGTGAGGAAATCATCAAGGCCCTATGGACCGTTCTCCGTATGACTGCCCATCGTCTCTTTGGCGACAAACCAGAAAGAGTCGTGCGCCAGACAAGGAAATCTTGACGTCATGAGTGAGTTGGAACGAGTCAATTGCAATCTCTGCGCTTCCAACGATGCCACTCTGTTATATCCCAGCACGTTGCCCGAGAGTGAGAATCCCAGCCGTAACGTCGAGGCATTGCAATGCACCCACCTGGGCTATGGCGTCCACGGTCCGATAGTTCGCTGCCAGCATTGTGGACTGGTCTACATCAACCCACGCCCCAATAGTTCTGATCTGCTCGACAACTATGAGGAGGTCGTGGACGAGCTTTACGTTCTGGAGCGAGAGGGACGGGTATTGACCTTCCAGCGGCACCTGCGCCCGCTGGAGCGGATCGTCGGCCCGCCGAACGGGAGACGGTTGCTGGACGTGGGCTGTCACGTCGGCGTCTTTGTGCACGTGGCGCAACGGCGCGGCTGGGACGCCTGGGGCGTGGAGCCTTCCCGCTGGGGTGCCGAACAAGCGCAGGCGCAGGGTCTAAGGGTCGTCAACGGCACCCTCGCGACCTCCGGCTTTGAGGATGCCTCGTTCGACGTCATCACCCTATGGGACGTCATTGAGCACGTGCCCGATCCCAAGGGAGAGCTGCGCCAGGTACACCGGCTGCTCAAGCTGGGCGGTGTCGTCGTCATCCACACCATTGACATCGAAAGTCCTTTTGCCCGGATCATGGGACATCGCTGGCCCTGGCTTATGGAGATGCACCTGTACTACTTTTCACCGCGCACGCTGCGGCGGATGCTGGAGGAGGCCGGCTTTGAGGTGATTCATTCTTCGCCCCAGGGGCGATACCTGCGCCTGGGATACCTGGTCTCCCGGCTGCAACCCTACAGCCGATCGCTTTACCACCTGCTGGATGCGATCGTGACGCGGCTGGGCCTGCGTGGCCTCACGGTGCCCATCAACCTGGGCGACCTGTTCACCATGTATGGGCGAAAGATATAGTCAGACTAACAGTTCCCTGGGTGCCGGATGAATGTGATGGAAAAGCCCGAGCGCGACGTCAAGCCATACACCCCCTGGATCGTCGGGTCGGCCGTGGGACTCGTGCTGGCATATGCTGTTTTCTTTTCAACAGTCGCGGTGCTGCGACACCAATCGTTGCACTCCATCGGACTTGACCTGGGCAACTTTGACCAGGTCCTCTGGAACACGCTACATGGCCGTCCTTTCCGCACGACCAACATGGCCGGCATCACCACTCGTCTGGCGATGCACGTCGAACCGATCCTGCTGCTCATCGCGCCCCTCTACCTGCTGTGGTCTGACCCGCGCGTCCTTCTGATCCTGCAAGCCACGGCCCTGGCGGCCGGCGGCTGGCCGATCTTCCGCCTGGCGACCGAGCGCCTGAACAGTGGGCTGGCAGGCATTGCCTTCTTGCTGGTTTACCTCCT
>CAYNKW010000054.1:0-1767 GCA_964397845.1 uncultured Anaerolineae bacterium | reverse complement strand
TCGCTAATGCGCTGGTCATTCCCCATTTCAGCACGACGGAAATCCAGCAAGTCATGGGCGGCAACCGGTACGCGCAATTTGGTGACAGCGTCATCGAGGCCGTCGTCACCGTCCTGACCCAACCGCACCTTGCCTGGCGGCACGTCTTCTCCGATCCGCTGCGCGTGCGCTACCTGACGCATTTACTCTTCCCGGTGGTCTTTGTGTCCCTGCTGGATGCGGCGACGCTGCTCATCGCCGCGCCGGTAATCGCGGTCAACGTCCTATCCAACTACGAGCCAATGTATTGGCTGGATCGCCTTCACTACAGCGCGGCCATCGCGCCCTTTGTCGTCATTGCCGCCGTGAGAGGCACGGCGCGCCTCGTCCGCTGGCTCGAAGCGCGACGGGGCATCACACCGGCTTTCACCCGGCGCGTCCTGCTGGCCGGGACGCTGATGGCTACCCTGGGCTATACGCTGCGCTTCGGCCACACGCCGCTTTCGGCAGATTCTCAAATGTACTGCGTCACGGACCGCACCGCCGAAGCCTATTCCTTGATCCGCCGCATCCCACCCGACGCCGTTGTCTCGGCCAATGGCAACCTGAACCCCCACGTGACCCAGCGGCCCACAGCGTACATCTTTCCCAAGCTCCAGGGCGGCGAGGGCGAGCCGCCGGCGGAATACGTATTGATTGACTTGCGGGGCGTCTTTTTTCCCCTGCCTTCTCCTCAGGCGTATGAGCAGGCCATCGCCGACCTGACAGCCAATCCGTCTTATGAACTGGCCGGGCAGGCGGGCGATTTCCGCCTGTGGCGACGAAAAGAGTGAGCAGAATGAAAACAAAGCTCGCCTGGCTGACAACGCAACGCTTGCTGGTGGCCATCCTCTTTGTGGCCATCTTTGCCATGGCCGCCCGGGTGCAGGTAGACACCGATACCTGGTGGCACCTGGCCAGCGGCCGTTGGATGGTCCAACACGGCCACCAGGTCTTGAAGCACGATCCCTTCTCCCACACCATGCTGGGCAAGCCGAGAATCCAGCACGGCTGGCTGGTGCAGATCGTTCTCTACAGGCTTTACGCAGCGCTGGGGCACACGGGGTTAGTGCTGGCGATGGCGGCGTTCGTCACGCTCGCCTTTGCTTTCGTTTTTCCCCTGGGCGGAGGCTCGCCCTACCTGCGTGCTTTTACCACCGTGCTGGCGGCAATTACTTCGGCTGTGGTGTGGGTGGCCCGGCCGCAGATCGTCTCATTCCTGCTGACGGCCGTCTTTGCCTACCTGCTGGATCGCTACAAGCAGCGCGGGCGAGCGCCGCTGTGGCTGCTGCCGCCCTTGACCGTGCTGTGGGTCAACTGTCACGGTGCTTTCATCACCGCCTTCCTCCTGTTGGGTGGCTATGTCGTGGGCGAGGGGCTCAACTGGTTGATCGGCTGGCGCCCCCCCTCAATCCCCCCCGCTTGCGGGGGGGAAGCCTCGGAGAGGCAGGGGGGGCTCTCGGCGCGGCAGATACGCACCCTCGTCCTGGTGACCCTGATCTGCCTGGCCGTCGTGGTCCTCAACCCCCAGACCTACCGCATGTATACTTATCCCTTCCAGACGGTGAGCATCGGCGTGCTGCGCGACTTTATCCAGGAATGGCGGTCGCCTGATTTTCACGGGTTGCACCTGCATCCCTTCATCTGGATGCTGCTGCTCACGCTGGCAGCAATGGGCTTCTCTGGCCAGCGAGCCGATCTCACCGACGTGGGACTGGTAGCCGGGTTCGCTTACCTGTCGTTGCTGGC
>CAYNKW010000053.1:0-19912 GCA_964397845.1 uncultured Anaerolineae bacterium | reverse complement strand
TTCAACTTCTCGCCCGGCGCCTGCACAATGGCAGCCGGGATGCCGATGATAGCTGCTACGATGCCAATGATTGTCAGGATATCCATGAGATATGCTCCACTCCGCAGCTCAGAGACGTCCGGTTCTCCCCGTTCGGTAGCCTGTTGGGCCTGCGCTTCGACGGGCGCCAGCAGCTCCAGAAGGATTGGCAGCCAGGGATTCACCTCCTCCGGCGACAGATAAAGCGCGTCGGCGTCGTCGCGTTCCAGCAGGTTGAACAGGTCGCGCTCCAGCTCCCACATCTCCGCCTGGGCTTGATCGCTCAGCATCGGGTGATCGGCGTAATAGGCCTCCAGTCGAGCCTTTTTGGCCGGATCGGCCATCTGTGCCCTGATCCACGCTTCCGCTTCGTCAATGCTCATTCCGCCAGCCAGGTAGACCTGTGGTGAAAAAGACGCATGGTGCCCGCTTGATCTTGATGGCAAAAGGTAGTAAAATGTAGCTACCTATGTGGCCCTTGCCCAACAGCGCGATGCCGCACTGATCACATTGGATCGCCAGCAGCGGGAACGGCTGCCACCTGACGTCTCGGCTCGGACACTCGCCGAAGAACTGGCTGGGGTTGGCCAATAGAATGTCACTCGAGGAGCAACTGCGGCGCATGGGTGGGCTGGGGTCTGGTTGCGGCAGGAGGCCACGTTATGAGCTACTTACTTGGTATTGACGTAGGAACGACTGGCAGCAAGGCGCTGCTGGCCGGTACGAATGGCGCGGTGAAGGCCAGCGCCACGACCGAGTACCCGATGTTCACGCCGCAACCGCTGTGGGCCGAGCAAAATCCGGCCGACTGGTGGGCCGCCACCGTGACCAGTATCCGGCGGGTATTGAAAGAGGGTGGGGTCGGGCCCGGCCAGGTGGCTGGCGTGGGCCTCACAGGTCAGATGCACGGCCTGGTGCTGCTGGGCGCCGACGGCGAGGTGTTGCGCCCGTGCATCATGTGGAACGATCAGCGCACCGCTGCCGAGTGCGCTGCCATCACCAAAGAGGTCGGCCCAAAGAAGGTACTCCAGCTCACCGGCAATCCGGTGTTGCCAGGCTTTACCGCGCCCAAGGTCGCCTGGGTGCGCGAGCACGAGCCGCAGGTCTACGAACGGGTTGCCAAAGTGCTGCTGCCCAAGGATTACGTGCGCTACCGCTTGACGGGAGGCTTTTTCAGCGAGGTGTCAGATGCGTCGGGCACCTCGATGTTTGACGTGGGCCGGCGAAAGTGGTCAGAGGAAATGCTGATGGCCCTGGACGTACCGCGCGAGTGGTTGCCGGAAGTGACAGAATCGCCGGTGGTCAGTGCGCACGTGAGCGCCAGCGCTGCGGCGGAAACAGGGCTGTTGCAAGGCACACCGGTGGTGGGCGGCGGCGGCGATCAGGCGGCCCAGGCGGTTGGCACGGGCATTATTGCTGAGGGGGTCGTCTCGGCCACCCTGGGCACGTCGGGCGTGGTTTTCGTCGCGTCGGATGCATACCGCATGGAGCCAGAGGGCAGGCTGCACGCCTTCTGTCACGCGGTGCCCGACACGTGGCACCTGATGGGAGTGATGCTCTCGGCGGCCGGGAGCTTTCGTTGGTATCGCGATGCGGTAGGCGACCTGGAGCGGGCTCAGGCTGCAGAATCCGGGCGTGACGCCTACGATTTGCTGACCGAAGCTGCCGCCGGGGTGCCACCTGGTTGTGAAGGCTTGCTGTTCCTCCCATACCTGAGCGGCGAGCGCACGCCATACCCTGACCCCAACGCGCGTGGCGTGTTCTTTGGCCTGACATTACAGCATCGCAAAGCCCACCTGACGCGCGCTGTGTTGGAGGGGGTGACCTACGGCCTGCGCGACTCGCTGGAGTTGATGCGCACCCTGGGCCTATCCATCGAGCAGGTGCGCGCTTCGGGTGGGGGGGCGCGTAGCCCACTGTGGCGGCAGATCCTGGCGGACGTCTTTGACACAGAGATCGTTACTGTGAACGTGACCGAAGGCGCGGCCTACGGCGCGGCGCTGCTGGCGGGCGTGGGCGCGGGCGCGTACCCCGGCGTCGCCAAAGCCTGTGAGGCAGCTATCCGGGTGACCGGCCGCACGGAGCCCGGCCCGGCGGTGGCGGCGTACACCGATTACTATCCGCGCTACCGGGCGCTGTATCCGGCGCTGGCGCCAGAGTTTGAATCTATCGCCCGGGTGGTGAGTAAACGTCTGGCGGTGGCGGGGATGGAATCACTGAGACATTAAGAAAAATGATCACACTAAAGGAGGAATGATGTCACACCAAAACCCATTTTTATCCACAGACCAACAAATTGTTGGCGACATTTACACCAGCACCAAAGTTATGGACAACCTGACCATCTTGTGCGATGATTTTGGCTCCAGGTTTGGCGGCACCGAGGGTGAGCGCCAGGCCGCGGAATTCTTCAAAGTGAAATTGGAAGAATATGGCTTGAGCAACGTCCATCTGGAAGCGATCGAATACACCGGCTGGACTAGAGGTAAAGCCAGGCTAGAGATCGTCAGCCCTGTCCAAAAGGTCGTCCCCTGTATCAGCCTTCCGTATTCCCCGCCGGTTGATCTGGAAGGCACGATCGTTGACATGAAGGGCGGCGCCCCCGCTGACTTTGACCGGCGGGCAGATGAAATCAAGGGCAAGATCGTCATGACCACCAGCGTAGCCAGTCCCAAGGGATCAAAACGGTGGATTCATCGGAGCGAAAAGTATGGGCGCAGCCTTATGGCTGGAGCGACCGGCTTTATCTTTGTCAACCACTACCCCGCTTATGGTCCGGCTACGGGGAGCATTGGGCACGATGGCGAAGGGCTCATCCCCGGCATCTCTGTTGGCAAAGAAGACGGCGCGTTTATCCAACGGCTCATGAAACGCAAGGGGGAGGTAAGAATCCACCTGATCACCACCGACCATTGCCAGCCCATGACCTCGTGGAACATCATCGGGGACCTGCCCGGCCGGCAAGATGCAGACCAGACTGTGATGCTGGGCTGCCACTATGACGGCCACGACATTTCTCAAGGCGCAGGAGACCCTGCGTCCGGCGCAGTATCGGTGCTGGAAGCAGCCCGCGTGTTGGCCAAATACGCTCCCCCTCTGCCCTGCACCGTTCGCTTTGCCTTATGGGGCATCGAAGAGATCGGCTTATACGGCTCCAGAGAATACGTCAAGGCTCACGCCGAGGAACTATCCAACATCCGGTTCTACCTGAACATGGACAGCGCCGGAACCAGATCCAACAACAGGGACATTGTGTTAAATGAATGGCCCGACCTGGAATCCTGTTTTGAGCGCTGCAGCGAAGAAATGGCGCTTGAATTTGCGGTAGGGCAGTCGGTGACTGCTTTTTCTGATCACTTTCCCTTCTTTATGGCTGGCGTACCCACCGGCGGCATGGAATCGGCAGAAAGGTCATTGGCCGGACGCGGTTATGGTCACACCCAGTACGACACGGTGGACAAAGTAGACCTGATCAGTCTGCGCGAAGCCTCAACGCTGGCCGCTCGCCTGGCCTTGCGAATGGCCGGTGAAGAAGCCTGGCCCGTCGCCCGGAGGGATGAGAAAACCGTCCTGGAGCTGCTCGACAGCCCCGAATACCGGGAAGCAAAAGAGTACAGGGACCGCCTCGATGCGTTTTATGAAGAAGCAGGGCAACAATAAAGAGAAATACCAAAAGCTCTTGGTTGGGCCCATCGGGAGGTTCGATCAACGAAATGACATGTTCAGGAGGGCCAGGTACGACCCGGAGTGGATAGAGCAGGCCAGGGCGTTCTATGGCCCCGCCCAGGTGCAGGACAAGGCCGGCTACACTCAAGAGGATTATGCTCTTTGCAGTGCTGCCTGGCACGTGGAGAATTCTTTTGCCATGGGCACCTTGGGTTCGAATCACAAGGGGCTATATGCCTGGGAAGATCTCCACCCCGGAGGGTCTTACACACCTCCCGACCTGAAAACGGACGTGTCCGATCCAACCGAGGCTTCCAGGAAGGTCAAAAGAGCGGCCCGCATTTTCGGCGCCTCCCTGGTCGGCATCTGCGAGTTGGACAGGCGGTGGGTCTACTCCCACGTCAGCAACGACATCACCGGAGAGCATATAGCGCTGGACATCCCGGAAGAATACCGTTACGCCATCGCTGTGGCCATCGAGATGGATTACTCTCTCATTCAAACCTCGCCCACCGGCGGGGCAGCGGCCGCCACAGGGCTGGGCTACTCCAGGATGGCCTTCGTGGCCGGCCTGCTGGCCCAGTTCATCCGCGGCCTGGGCTACAAAGCCATCCCCTGCGGCAACGATACGGCCTTGAGCATACCCATTGCTATCGAGGCCGGCCTGGGGGAAGTGGGCCGCAATGGGTTGCTCATCACCGAAAAGTTTGGCCCACGGGTGCGGCTCTGCAAGGTGTTCACCGATCTGCCTTTGGTGCCCGACGAGCCCCGCTTTTTCGGTGTGGATGATTTCTGCCGCAAATGCATGAAATGCGCCCAGGATTGCCCCTCCCGGGCCATCTCCTTTGGGGCAAAGACCACCAAGGTGCCGACCAGGTCCAACAACCCGGGCGTGCTCAAATGGCCGGTGAACGTGGAGCAGTGCTTCAAGTACTGGGTGGCCAACCGTCTGGACTGCGCCAACTGCATCAGAGTATGTCCCTTCAATCAACAGGCAGGCCGGCACCACGACCTGGTCAGAGGAGTCATCAAGAATGCCCCGTGGCTGAACCCGCTCTTCGTCTGGCTCGACGACGTCCTGGGCTACGGCAAGCAGCTTGCCCCGGCAACGATTTGGGATGACTAGCCGAGTGTTGAAACACACGGCTGATACCAGGAAACCCGTTGGAAACGGGTTGCAGCAACGTGTTTGCAGTGCGTTTCTAACGCACTTGTATATTAGCCGATGATTTCAATCATTGGCTCCTTCATTTGGAAGGAAATAGCGTATGTATGATACCGCGTCTGAACTGCTGGCCGAAATCGCTGCCGGCGAGGATGCCTACCTCGAGTTCAAGGAAGTCGTCTTCAGAGGCAACTCCCCACGTTTCACGGGCGAAAGGACCAGAGCATCCGAGGCCATCGCGCGTGTGCTCTGTTCCTTCGTCAATGCCGAGGGTGGCGTCCTGATCTTTGGGGTCAACGATGACCGAGATGTGGTTGGTGTGGACCCACCCAAGGCGGACTTGTTGGAGCAGTGGGTGGTGAACGTTTCTCAGCGTAATTGCGAGCCGCCAGTGTATATCATCCCCGATTGGAAGCAGCTCCCGGATGCATCGGGAAAGCCTAACCTTTGCCTAAAGATAGACGTACCCAGGAGCCCTTACGTGCACTGGACCTCCGGCGGTCGCTGGATGACGCGCATCATCGGTTCTCACAAGCAAGACCTGCGGCCCGACCAGTTGGCGCGGTTGTTGGAGCGGCGGCAGATGGGAAAGCCTTTTGAAGAACGCACCGTGCCCACAGTTGACCTGAGCGCGCTGGATATGAATCTGTTTGAAGACTATTGCCGGCGTCGTTTCGGCCCTGAGAACAGCATCGAAGGACCGGGGTTGGAATTTCGATTGGTCAATCTCAAACTGGCCGCCCAGCTTGACAATGGCCAGGTCGTTCCCACGGCGGTCGGGTTGCTGCTCTTTGGTCGCCCCCCGATTACGACCTATCTACCGGGCGCGTTCGTCCAGTGTGTGCTCTATCGAGGCCGCGTGGCCGACGCCAACGCGCAACTGGACAGCAAGCTGTTCGAAGGTCCGGTGCCGGAGCAAATAGTCGAAGCCACACGCTTCGTGGAACGCTATATCCCTGTAGCGGCTGAAAAAACGCACGAGGGGCGACTGGACCGTCCGGCTTTCTCGCTGCGCGCAGCTCACGAGGCGATTGTAAATGCCGTCGTTCACCGGGACTATCAACTTTCGGGCTCCAACGTGCGCGTGCTGGTCTTTGATGATCGCATCGAGATTTCCAATCCCGGTGGCTTGCACAACACGTTGCGACCTGAGAATCTGTTCGCCGGAGCACAGCCTTATCGTCGCAACCAGGCATTGGCCGGATTCTTGCGTGACTATGAGAGCCCAATTACTGGTAGGGCATTGATGGAATCGCGGGGTGAGGGTTTCCTGATGCTGGTGCGTGAAACGCGCGCCTTGGGTGGAGACGTGGAGTTGTTCCCTCAGCCTGAAGCCCTGAAGTTAATCCTCAGACAGGCAAAGAGCAAGAAGGTGGAAGCATGAACCTCGCTGTTCATCCCCCATCTTCCACTTGCCCCACCCGCCCCGATGTGCTACAATAAGCAAAGCCCTCGCAGTCTGGCAGAGTCCGAAGCGATGGCCAAGGCGGTGGGTCGCCGTGGGAGGGATGTGATAGCACAAGGCCCGCCCGCCGCAAGAGGATGGGCTTTTTTCGTGCGGCCCTCTTTCCCACGGAACCACAGGCGACTACACCTTGGAAGTGCTCGTCACCGCCTACGACAGCAAGGACGTGCATGCCGGGACAGTGGAAGCGATGTTGACTGGGACCTAGCATTCGTGGGCAAGGAGCAATCTCGACAGATGCTGAAATCGCCCTCGGGGGGCACCTAGCATTACACGGAGTGAAGAAATGACAGGAAGTGTCTATCAGCCAGAATATCAAACCAGTTGGGCGCTTGTCATTGGCATCAATGCTTACCAGCACGTAAACCCTCTGTCCTACGCCTGTAATGATGCTGATGCACTGGCGGCGGTTCTTGTGAGTGATTTAGACTTCCCTCGCGATCAAGTAACCGTCCTGAAAGATCACGAGGCGACCAGACAGGCAATTCTTGATGCTTATCTCGGCTTTAGCGAGCAAGCGAGAGATCCGGATGATAGAGTGCTTGTGTTTTTCGCAGGGCACGGTATTACAAAAGATGGTTTGCGCGGTCCCATCGGTTACCTTATCCCAGTTGACGGTGATCCCGACAAGTTGAGCTCGCTCATCCGTTGGGACGATCTAACGCGTAATGCCGATCTGATCCCTGCCAAGCATATCCTTTTCATCATGGATGCCTGTTACAGCGGCCTGGCGTTTCAGCGGGCTATCCAGCCCGGAACAAAGGTTTCTCAGCGACATGCTCCAGCGGCTTTCTCGGCAGGTGATCACAGCCGGCAAAGCCGATGAAATTGTTGCAGACGGAGGAGGTCCGAGTGGCGAGAACTCGATCTTTACTGGCTATCTACTTGAAGGTTTACGCGGAGCAGCCGTGGATGCAAATGGAGTGCTAACGGCAAATGACTTGATGCACTACGTCTATCGAAAGGTGGCGCAGGACAACCGATCACAGCAGACACCCCAGTATGGGCACATTGATGGAGACGGTGATTTCATCCTACTGACCCCAAATCAGGAGCATTTGACGCTTGGGGGCCAACAAGATCTTCTTGTACAGACAGTTGCGGAGATGCCTGAGCCAACGCCGTTTCTTGAGGTGGCCGTGGCAAAGCCAACCTTCGCTGAGAAAAATGGTTATGGTGACCCAGAACACCCCAGCTTTGGTCGAAATGATTGGTCAGCAAAGCTAGACGAGTACAGGTATAGAGGCGATGGACCACGCGAGACCAGTAAGGCCTTCTCGTGGTTATCACTGATTATTGAGCCGGTTGCCAATCAGTCAATTTCTATTGACTTTACAGAGGGATTAGAGCAGTTGTTCCAATTTGCTATATCGGGCGACAGGCCATACGAGCAGTTTAGAGTTCCCCGAAAGACCAGGACAACTATTGACTCTTTGGTTCGGTTTGACCAACTGTACGATAATCCTGAGCGTTGGGTTCGCTATCTCAGACTTGATAAGACGGGTAACATTGAATATGCCGACAGTAGATCCATCCTCGGTGAGTACAATGGAGTCAGATACTTCCAATATATTCAGCTAATTGGTTTAACCTGGCAATTCATGTTCCTGGCAAAGAGGCTGCTAGCAGATGCCGGATACACAGCAGGGGTCCGTCTCTTGGTAAATCTCGTCGGAACCCGAGACAGTATCTTGGCTGGATTATCTGAGGAGCCCGGCGAAGGCAATAAGAAATGGGTGCAACCACCGCCGAGCAGAAGAGCCTCGTTTGGCCAAAACTTGCTCGATTTGAAATGCCCTAGTCCAAACCTTCAGATGGAATACCGGATCGTCATCGGCAGTCTGGACGAAGCAAAGTCCCGAGAGGTTATCAACGATGTAGCCCGGCAGCTTGGTTTGGCCTATAACCATCAGTCACCGCCACGTTGTTTCAACTATAATACTGACGTTTTTCCCTGGAGGCAGTATTCAAAGGACAGACGGCATCTGGAGTGAAGGTGTTATCTGAGGACGAAAGGGCGACTGGCGAGCTACCGGCTAGCGTGTGGCCATCAGCTTCGCCCGAACCTCCTTTTTGCTGGTCGGCAAAGGTGCTCGTCTGGGAGGTACCACGCAGTGCGCGATGTGACTTGTCTGCAACGTGTGGCGGGTTTTGCCAATAACGGAAATGCTATCTACTGCTCCAGCCCAAACCTAACACTACCCTGCGATTACGCTCAAGACAGGTGCTTCAGCTACAGGAGAACGGTATAAAGGCAACGATTGTTGCCCTTATGAGAAACGGAGTGTCACCTATGGCCAGACGAAAGCGAAAACCAACCAAGGTTGACGACTACCGCCACGACACCACGCGTAAAAACAACCCACCAGTGGGCATGGTGCAGTACGAGGTGGTGCGCGAGACGCCCCAAGAGCACTATGCTTACGATCCCCACCTCAGCCCGCAACTGGTCTGGGCCAACAAGCCCGGCTTGCACAGCATCGAGGTGGAGGACGCGGCCGGCGTGGACGTGGATACCGTCTCGCTGCACATCCACGAGCGGGTCAGTACCCAGGCCATCATCAAGGCCGTGCAGCGACCGCAGCCCAAGCAACTGGCCCTCTTTGCCGACCCCGACCTGCCGCTGACCGAGGCGGTGCAGTTCTACCAGCATGACGTGGACTGGGCCAACCGTCTCATCCTGGGCGACAGCCTGCTGGTGATGAACTCGCTGCTGCGCCGCGAGTTGATGGCCGGCAAGGTGCAGATGATCTACGTGGACCCGCCCTACGGCGTCAAGTTCTCCAGCAACTTTCAACCCCGCATTGACCGCCGCGACGTGAAGGATAGGGACGACCACCTGACCCGCGAGCCGGAGCAGATCAAGGCCTACCGCGACACCTGGACACTGGGGGTGCACTCCTACCTGACCTACTTGCGCGACCGGCTGCGCCTGTGCCGTGAGTTGCTGACCGAGAGCGGGAGCATCTTTGTGCAGATCAGCGATGAGAACGTGCACTACGTGCGCTGTTTGATGGATGAGGTGTTTGGAGCGGAGAATTTCTGCGGAACGGTCGTCTTTCAGAAAACCAGCGGTCTTGGAAGGAAACTGCTAGACGTCGTCTATGACTACCTTCTCTGGTACGCACGGGATATTGACCAGCTGAAATACCACCAACTCTACCTGATGAAGGAGTTGGGTGGAGAGGGCGCCGGACAATACACTTGGGTAGAACTCTTGGATGGATTTCGTCGAAGAATGACAGCAGAAGAGAGAAGATCGCTCGCTCCCTTGCCTAAGGGTGTCAGAGTCTTCAGGCCAGCTCCACTAACGTCGCAAACGCCGAGTGAAAGCACTCTCTTCGAATATGAGTTTGAGGGTAAGAGTTACAGACCTGGCAAAGGCGGGTGGAAAACTAATCTCCGAGGCATGCAGTTTCTGGATAGAGCTAACCGTCTGATAGGGATAGGCAAGACACTATGCTACGTACGTTATCTTGATGACTTTCCAGCTTTACCGCGCACGGGTCTCTGGAAGGATACCGTTACCAGCGGATTCACAGACCCCAAGATCTACGTTGTTCAGACCAACACGAAAGTTATCGAACGCTGCATCCTGATGACCACCGACCCTGGCGACCTGGTGTTTGACCCCACCTGCGGCAGCGGCACCACAGCCTACGTGGCCGAGCAGTGGGGGCGGCGCTGGATTACCTGCGACACCTCCCGTGTGGCCTTGTCCCTGGCTCGCCAGCGGTTGCTCACCGCCACCTTTCCCTACTATCGCCTCTACGACGAAGAGATGGGCGTGCGCGGCGGCTTTGTCTACCAGACCGTGCCCCACGTCACCCTCAGGTGCATTGCCCGGAACACCCGCCTGGACCCGGTGATCGAAGCATACGAACCCAAACTGGAGCAGGCCGTGTCCGCGCTGGCGGAGATACCCGGTGTCTCGGAGACACCGGGTATCTTGGATGAATGGGAGATCCCCGTCGAAGCCCCCGACGACTGGCCGCAGAAAGCCAAGGACCGGCACGCCGAATACTGGCGTCTGCGCCGCGAAAAGCAGCAGCGCATAGACACCATCATCGCCGAGGATGCGCCCCAGGAGACGCTCTACGACCGGCCGCAGGTCGAGCGCAACGTGGTGCGGGTCAGCGGGCCGTTCACCGTCGAGGCCATCCCCCCGGCCAGCGCAGCGTTGATGCCAGAGACGCCCATCGGTGGGGAACCGGCCCCCACCCCCGGCCCGTGCGAAGCCTCCCTGAAGCGCAGCGAAAGGGGCTCCCCCGACATCAGGGGAGGGGAGGCAGCCCACATCCCGCTGCTGATTGACTTGTTGCGCCAGGACGGCGTCACCTTCCCCGCCAACAAGCGCATGACTTTCGCCAGTCTCACCGCCCGCAGCGGCGGCGTCCTCCACGCCGAGGGGACACCGGCCAACGGCGAATCAGAGATCAAGCGTGTGGCGGTCTCCTTCGGGCCGCAACACGGCGCGGTCAGCGTGCAGCAGGTGGAGCAGGGGCTGCGGGAGGCCTACCTGGGCGGCTTTGACGCCCTCGTCTTTTGCGGCTTTGCCTTTGAGGCCCCGGCGCAGGCGGCCATCGAGGCCAACATCCACCCTCACGTCAAGGCCTTCCTGGCCCACATCCGTCCCGACGTGATCATGACCAACGCGGCCGGGGGCAGTCTGCTCAAGACCACGGCCAGCAGCCAACTGTTCACCGTCTTTGGCGAGCCGGACGTCACCCTTTCATCCCCCCTGCGTGCGGGGGGGACCGAGGGGGGGCGTGAGTTCACCGTCGAGTTGCGCGGCGTGGACGTCTATGACCCGCTGACCGGTGAGGTGCACTCAGCCCACGCCGGCCAGATCGCCGCCTGGTTCCTGGATACGGACTATGACGGCCGCACCTTTGCCATCTGCCAGGCGTTCTTCCCCAACAAGAGCGCCTGGAGAAAGCTGGAACGGGCGCTCAAGGGTACGCTAGACAAGGAGCGGTTCGAGCAGTTGACCGGGCGCGTGTCACTGCCCTTCAAAGCCGGAAAACATGACCGGGTGGCGGTGAAGGTGATTGACCAGCGGGGGAATGAGGTGATGCGGGTGTTGGGACTGGGTGAAAGAGAGGTGCGGTATGATCAGCCGGATTGAGGCGCTCAACTACCGGTGTCTGAGGTACGTGAATCAACCGCTGGAGCGATTCCAGGTGTTGGTTGGCCCTAACGCTTCGGGCAAAAGCTCCTTTCTGGACGTGATAGCCTTGCTGGGCGACTTTGTGCGCGACGGCCTGGACGAGGCGCTTTTCCGCAATCCACGCCACCCGCACGGCCGGGCGACCACTGTGGACGAGCTCATTTTCAACCAGAGCGCCGATCGTTTTGAATTGGCGGTGGAGTTGCGTGTCCCTTCGAGACTGCGCCGGACGGGCAGCGGCAACTATGAACGGGTACGCTACGAAGTGGCGTTGGGCAAAAGCGAGGGAAACGGAGAACTGGTGATTGCCGGGGAGACGCTGTGGCTCTGCCCGGCGACTGAGAGCAAACCGCGACCGCCCCGTTCGCAATTGGAGCTTTTCCCCACCGAACCGGCTGCGCCCGAAACGCTCCTTAGCGCACCGGGAAAAAAGAAAAAGCCAAAAGGCTGGCGCAGAGTCGTCAGCAAGGTGCCAGAATCGGGGAACGACCATTTCCGCTCGGAAACCACCGGCTGGAACTTTACGATTCGTGTCGGGGTGCGTAAGGCAGCCCTGGCCGGCCTGCCGCAGGATGTGGAGCGCTTCCCGGTGGCAGTGTGGGCACGTAGTTTGCTGATGGAGGGCATTCACGTCCTGGCCTTGAACAGCATTGCCATGCACAGCCCGTCCAGTCCCTCGGAGCCACGCACCTTCCGCGTGGATGGCTCCAACCTGCCCCTGGTCGTCCAGGATCTCAAACAGCAGCATCCAGACGTTTTTCAGGCCTGGGTAGAGCATATTCGTACGGTGCTACCAGACATCCAGACAATCAACGTCGTCGAACGTCCCGAAGACCGGCACTTATATCTGGCTGTGCAGTATACTGATGGCGGCGAGCCAGTCCCCTCGTGGCTTCTCTCTGATGGCACCCTGCGCTTGCTGGCACTGACGCTGCTGGCTTACTTGCCCGAACACGAGGGCATCTATCTGATAGAGGAGCCGGAGAACGGCGTCCACCCACGGGCGATTGAGGCGGTGTTCCAGTCATTTTCCTCGGTGTACGATGGGCAGGTGCTTATTGCCACTCACTCGCCCCTGATTCTGGGCCTGGCCAGCCGAGAGCAAATCCTTTGCTTTGCCAGGAATCCTTCTGGGGCCGTGGACGTGGTGACCGGCTGCGACCACCCCCGCCTGCGCGACTGGAGGGGCGAGACCGACCTGGGCACACTCTACGCCTCAGGGGTGCTGGGATGAAAGACCTGGTGATCCTAGTGGCCGACATCCAGCAGGAAAAGACTATCCAGACCTTGCTGGAGGAACGACGACACTCCCTCGAACTGGGGCCGGTTACGTTCGACATATTCCGCCACTCCAATCACGACCCTGGTGTCTACCGCAAGGCCGGCGCGTTTCTGGCAGCGTTCACGCGCCAGTATCGCTATGCACTGGTGCTGCTTGACGTTGCCTGGGAGGGTAGCCCCGGCGACTCGGCGGAGATCGAACAGACCATCCAGACGGACCTGGACCGGCGCGGCTGGCAGGGCCAAAGTGCAGTCATCGCGCTCGACCCAGAGTTAGAAGCGTGGGTCTGGGCGAACTCGCCTCACGTGCCAACCGAGTTGGGTATGACGTGGGAGCAGATCAAACAGTTGGCGGAGCGGGAGGGCTACTGGTCACCGGACACGGTGAAACCCGCGCACCCCAAAGCACTGCTGGAGGATGTGCTGTACCGCACTCGCAAACGTCGCTCGTCTGCCTTGTTTATGAGGCTGACACGGCGCGTAGGGCTGGCTGCCTGCCAGGATGCAGCCTTTGTGCGCCTGCGCGAGACTTTGCGGGCGTGGTTTCCGGCGACCAGCGGGGGAATGAGGTGATGCGGGTGTTGTCGCTCTCAGCCTCTGCCAGTATCGAACAGAAATAGGAGCATTCTCATGAATAGCAACCAGGAAACACAACCAGGTCGCGTCTTCAAGACAAATCCCGAAGAGCTTCGGGGGCTACTGAATGCGATTGCCAATGGCAAGTTGGCTCTACCCGAGTTTCAGCGCAACTGGGTCTGGGAGCCAGATGATGTCCAAGCACTGCTTGTCTCAATCATACAGGGCTTTCCAGCAGGTAGCCTAATGACATATGACTACCCCAGTGATTCCTTCCAGACACGTGAATTTGCTGGTGCGTCAGCCCTGGGCCAGAATCTCGTCAAGTACCTTGTCTTAGACGGCCAGCAGCGTCTTACATCTCTCTACCAGGCGCTCTACTATAGCGATGGCGTCCACGACAAGCAGAACGAACAGAGACCTCCTGAGAAACGAAAGTTCTACTTTTTCTACCTCGACCTAAACGTGTTGGAACAAAGTGGCCCTGTAGAAGAGGCTATCTTCTATGTTGATGAAACCCGCGTGCTCAAGGGTGAGAGTCGCCAAGTAAAGTATGATCTCTCAACTCGCGAAGGTGAGTTCAAACACCGTTGCCTGCCATTGAACTGTGTCTTTGACCAGAACGGAACATACGAAAAATGGAAACTTGATTACACCCGACACACCACTTTACAGACGGGTGAGGATTCTCTGGATTTTCTGGAACGCTTCAGCGCTCAGGTCGACAAACCTTATACTGATGTGATCAAGAACTATGCCTTTCCTACGGTTGAACTACAACAAGGTACCCCGCTTCACGCCATCTGTCATATCTTTGAGCGTGTCAACTCCAGTGGCGTTACTCTGACTGTTTTCGAATTACTTACCGCCATTCTCTGGACACAGGACAAGCGCGGCGATGATAGTCTCCGCAAGATGTGGGAAAGGGCCTACAGCAAACTTAGAGCCAAGAACCAGCACTTTAAGATCGACGCGGTGTCTTTTTTGCAGACTGTGGCACTTCTCTCGACATATCAACGTAAACAAAGCAGTCCTCGCAGGGCAATCTCGTGCAAACGAGATGCTTTGCTGGCCCTGAAAGCAGAGGACATTGATTTGTACTGGGACAGAGCCATAGATGGATACGGTCTGGCGTTCAAAATCATTGATGAAAACGGTGTCAAGACGCAACGTTATATCCCCTATGCCACGATGCTCGTTCCCCTGGCCGCAATGTGCGCACAGATAGCGCAGGATCATGGGGATATCACGAGTGAGGAGACATACATGAAACTGCGTCAGTGGTTTTGGCGTTCTGTCTTCTCTCGCCGCTATAGTTCCGCATTCGAGTCCCGTTCCGCCTTAGACTTTGAGCAAATAATGGGGTGGATTGCAGGCGGTGAGATGCCCGACGCAGTGCGCTTTTATCAGTTCGATCACGAACTGCTGTACGAAATCACCACCATTCGCAATGCAGTTTACAGTGGTGTGCTATGTCTTCTTATGCGGCGCGGCGCGCTCGACTTTAAGAGTGGTTTCCAGATGACCTCACAAATCATATACGAGCACAATGTGGACCATCACCACATCTTCCCCAGAGATGCCCTGAAGGGTGTAGATGACGTTTCCACCCGGATTAAGAACTGTATCGTTAACAAAACGGTGATAGATGCCTCGACAAATCGCTCCATTGGTGGGAATCCTCCGTCTGTCTATCTCGAGAAGCTGGAACAAGAGCCGCGTTCTAAGCCGCTGTCTGATGTTTTGGCCTCCCATCTAATTGACAAAGAAGTAATGCGGCGAGATGATTTTAAAACCTTTCTTGAGCGCCGCCACCAAGCACTCGTGAAGCTAATCGCTGAAGCTACTGGGAGCTAGTTATGAACCTCGCCGTTGACCAACCTATCCTCAACAATCCCTTCGAGGAGCCGACCCGCTACTGGATCTACGAGCGGGAGTCGGGCCAGCCGGTGGTGATGGACGGCCGTCGCCCGGCGGGCTACTACTTTCGCGCCCGCCGCCGCGCCGACGAGCGCCAAATCTCGTTCCTGGCCGAAGAGCAGTTCGTGCAGTTGGAACTGATCAACACCATCCGCCATCGCGTCGGCGAGTGGCGCAAGGCAGGCTACCCTGGCGCGACGCCCATCACCCGGCAACTGCTGGCCTACTGGAGCCGCCCGGAGCGAGAGCGCAAACTGTTCTTCTGTCAGCGCGAGGCGGCTGAGACCGTCATCTGGCTGACCGAGATCCACGCCGCGCAGCGACGCGGCCTGCGGGTGCCACAAGACCAGCCGTTCGACGAGGCGAGCCTAGTCAAGGGGTACAAACCGCTGACTCGCTACGGCCTCAAGATGGCGACCGGCTCCGGCAAGACAGTGGTGATGGCCATGCTGGTTGCCTGGTCGGTGCTGAACAAAGTGCATAACCCGCAGGATCGTCGCTTTTCGGACGCCGTCCTGGCAGTCTGTCCCAACCTGACGGTACGGGAGCGGCTGGGCGGCGCGGTCGCTAAGCCAGAGGAGAACCGCGCCACATCTGAAGAGCCGGAGCGGGCATTGATTCCGGGCGCTCGTGGGAACTATTACGAAGCGTTCGATCTGATGCCGCGCAGTCTACTTGACGCGCTAGGACAAGGGCGCATCTACATCACCAACTGGCATGCGCTGGCCCCAGAAGATGACAGTCGCAGGCGCAGTGTGATCCAGCGCGGGGAAGAGAGCGACAAGGCGTTTGCCAAGCGGGTGTTGCGCGACCTAGGCAGCAAGAAGAATATCCTGGTGCTCAACGACGAAGCCCATCACGCCTACCGCCCAGCCCCCTACGATGTAGAGGCGGAAGCAGCGGAGTATCTGAGCGCCGCTGAGAAGCGCCAGCTCAAAGAGGAGAAGGAAAAGGCCACAGTGTGGGTCAGTGGACTGGATCGCGTCAACGCCGCGCGGGGGATCAATTTTTGCGTGGACCTCTCGGCCACTCCGTTCTATATCCAGGGCAGCGGCCACGAAGAGGGCTCCCCGTTTCCCTGGCTCGTCTCCGACTTTGGCCTGGTAGATGCCATTGAGAGCGGCATCGTCAAGATTCCGCGCGTGCCGGTGGCTGACGACACCGGTCAGCCCATCCCAAAGTACTTTCGCCTGTGGGAGGCGATCAATAAGGCTCTGCCACCCAAAGAGCGCGCCACTGCCCGACGTAAGCCCAAGCCAGAGGCCGTCATCCGCGAGGCAGAGGGGGCCTTGCAGCAACTGGCTGGTGAGTGGAAGCGCAAGTTTGAGGAGTGGGCCGCGAAGGGCTACGACGTGCCTCCGGCGATGATCGCCGTTTGCGACAACACCAGCATCGCCCGCGTGCTCCATGAGTTCATCGCCGAGCAGGGGCGCGTCTTCCCCGAGTTGCTGCAGAACCAGCCGGGACAAGAGGTAACGCTGCGCATTGACTCCAAGCTGCTGGACAAGGCAGAGCAGGCGCGAGAAGGCGTCACACGCCGGGAGGCAGCTGAAGCACTGCGGCGCAAAGTGGCGACGGTGGGCAAGGTGGGCGAACCGGGCGAGGGGGTCCGCTGCGTGGTCTCGGTGGGCATGCTCACCGAAGGCTGGGACGCGCACAACGTGACCCAAATCCTGGGATTGCGTGCCTTCCAGTCGCAACTGCTGTGCGAGCAGGTAGTCGGGCGCGGGCTGCGGCGCATTAACTATGACGATTTCAGTGTCGAGGAATACGTGGACGTCTACGGCATCCCCTTCGAGGTGATCCCGGTCAAGAAGAAGCCGAGCGGCCCCCCGCCACCGCCAAAGGAGACTACTCTGGTGCAAGCGCTCAAGGAGCTCGAGGCCGAGTTCAAAATCGAGTTTCCCCGCGTCGAAGGGTACGTCTTTGAAGTGCGGGATCGCATCCGGGTGGACGTTGACGCCGTCGAGCGACTCACGGTCGAGCCGACCAAGGAACCGACCGAGGTCATTTCGCGGGCACGAGTTGGGTATCAGACTGGCGCTCCCAGTCTGGCCGGACCTGGGGAGGCCGTTGTCCAGACCCGCGCCGAGTTCTATGAGTCCGTGCGTGTGCAGCAAATCGAGTACGAGGTTGCTCGGCGCATTGCCAGTTCACTGGTGAGCAGCCGCGAATTCCAGTATCGCGCCCGTCACCTGCTTTTTCCCCAGGTTCTGGAGGCAGTGCGGGCCTACCTGGACCGCCGGGTAGACTATGGCATTGCTGATCGGCGCGAGATCGGGTTGGAAAAGTACGTCCAACTGATCGTCGAACGGTTGACAACCGCCATTCTGCCCGACGACACCCAGGGCGAAGCTCCGCTGCTGCCCGTCATTGAGCGCTTCCGGCCGCGCGGCTCCACTTCCGAAGTGCTTTTCCGTACCGTTCGTCCTTGTCGGGCGACGATCAAGAGTCACATCAGCCACGTCGTGCTGGATACCAAGACCTGGGAGAGCTCGACCGCCTTCTATCTGGAGACATCACCACTGGTGCATTCCTACGCCCGCAACGACCACCTCGATATGGCCATTCCTTATGATTATGCAGGCGTCCAGCACGACTTTCTGCCTGACTTTCTCGTCCGTCTCACCAACGGCACGACGTTGATTCTCGAAGTCAAGGGGCACGAGACCGAGCAGGATCGGGCCAAGTACGAAGCGGCGCGGCGCTGGACGCGAGCGGTCACTCACTGGGGAGAGATGGGCCGGTGGGTGTTCGAGCCGTGCAAGCAGCCAAGTCAGGTCAAGAAGATTCTGAAACGATACGCTGGTGATTGAGAAGCTGACTGTCAGAGGCAAATGGGCATGCTGGAAGAGATCGAGGCTCTGGTGCGGAACATTCTGAACGGCTGCGAAGAGCCGTGGCCTACGGACATCACCAATCGGGTCTTTCTCGCAATCCAAGAGAATCCTGAGCGGTGCGAGCTATATTGGCGCGTCGTACGGGAGCTCGACGCACAAGGGAAAAAGGGCCAGCAAGTGGTCAACCAGTACATCGGCAGGCGCGTCAAACAGTTGACGACTGGCGTGAATCGGGGGCGGTGCTACTCGCCGCGTAGCTCGCTAATCCAGAGCTACGAGGAACATTGAGTTTGAATTCAAGAGATCCATGATGGGGCTGGCCAATGAGATTCGAGAGTATGTGCTTATCAACTACATTGAGCCGTCCCGGAGACTCTTGTGAGGATAAAAGCCCTTGGCCTCAGCTTCAGAGGCCAGGGGGCTGGGGAACGACCTACGCTTGAGAGAGGATTCTTGGATTGCAGGTGTAGATGCGCAACTCGTCCACGGGCAGGAAATCGTCATCGGTGGTTACAATACCATCTACGCCATAGCGAGACATTGTGGTGAGGTGCAAGGCATCGCGGGGAAGCAGAGAGTAGCTTCCCATATAATCCAAAGCTACGGATATGGATTCTGGTTCCGTGCCAACAACCTGGATGCGAGGGTCACTGGAAAGACGATCTACCAGTGCGCGCAATTCTCCCAGGTGTGGTTGGATGACTTGGGAATCCTCGCGGTAGATATCCCAGAACCCTCGCTCGGGGTAGTCCTCTCCCACTTTCAACTGGATCAGGGCGAAAACCACCTCGTCCAGGGCCAGCGTGGAGACGTAGGAAAGGGTGTCCCCGATATCGCTCAGTCGATCCAGGAACTCGTAACACTCTTGATGAAAGCGCCCGGCCGGATAGGTGGCGTGAACTAGAAAACTGGCATCCCAGTATAGTCTTCTGGGTAGGGGGCCATCGAAGTCAAAAATGAGAGCGGCCATGTATTTGCTCGTACCCGTGCTGGTCCATGCATCTCTCCACGTCAACCGAGCCTACTGGCCGGGACGAGGACACAATGCGGGTCAGGTCAGTCAGCGGCTCTAAGGAACGTATCACGTCTCTGCGCTGGAACCATAATATATTGTCCTGTCGTTGTACCTCGACGCGATCGCCTTCGCGCAGGCCAAGGACTCGCCCCAACGACTCGGGTAGGACTAGTTCTTCCTTTCCGGAGAATCGGACTGTGACCATCGTTGCGCTCCTTTCAAGCAGATTATAGCATTTCTCTCCTTTTCTGGCAATTGTGGGGACTGCCCATTCGTGCTATTCGTGTTTCAGACTGCTCTCGACGAACGGCGCACCGTCCACAAATTCGAGCGATTGCGCACCCAGCGACGTGAAGCCGAGCGCCAGGCGGAGCACCTGTTCCAAACGCTGCTCCACTGTGCCTTTCGGGGGGAGCTTGAGGAGTAAGCGTTCACGGGGGGCAAGAAACCGGGTTTTTCGGACAGGAAGACCTCCCCGGCAACGGAAAAACATTTGCAAGCAATATTACTTTGCTTGTGGAGCACCAAAACCCGGATAGTGTCAAATGACACCTTGCGACATGGAAACGCGATTGGCATACTGCTAGTAGTAGGTGCTCTGCAATCTCATACTACTACTGGCTGTGGTATACACCCCCAGGGCGGAACTGGGGGGTCACCTGACACTATGTAGGTTTCTGGTCTACCCTCTGAACGGATACCTTGAGGATTCTCGAGTCTGGCGGTGCTAGCAAAGGCCATAGCCGAGTTCTGTCTATCGGTTCATCACCATTCACATTGAGCAAAGTAAAGGACT
>CAYNKW010000052.1:2604-20086 GCA_964397845.1 uncultured Anaerolineae bacterium | reverse complement strand
TACTGATTCCGGCGGCACCGTCGCCAGCATCAGCAACGAAGCCAACAACACAGTTGTGCGAACCTATTTGCTTTTCATCGGATATCTCCTTCGGCACCGCAACGGGTGCCAATCTGATCGCTTTTACAACCTCACCGACATCCAGGATGCCGGCAAGGTAGCCGGTGATTTGTCTTCTTCTCATCTCAGTAAAGGTGTAGAATTGTATGGCCCGGGTGGCTGAGCAAGCGTAAGCAGGTTCAACCAACAGTCTCTATGGAGGTAGTCATGGCAACGACTCCTGCACCGACGACAACGACAAGAATCGCTACGTCACTAGGACTCACCGAAGGCGAATTGTTCCAGCAGGCGATGGTCAGCTTCTTACACGAGAAGAAGCGCCAGGTATTGCAGCATCGGCTGGACATCCTGACCCGGTATGGTGCTGACTCCCTCGCAGACCTTGGGGCCAGGATCGCTCAAGGTATCGTAGCGGGACACCCCGCCTGGGAGGATTTGATCGTCGCCGAAAACCTGACCGCACGCCTGGAGGAACTGGATGCCTATCTCGACGATCTACAGGGCGCTGAGGGCGATCGCGCTGAATGAGTTTGCTGACATAGTCGTCACTGCCCAGATCGTATCCTTGCCTACGGGCGATCCACTCAAGTTGCGCCTCGACATCGTTGACGGCTCCCTCCTCGACGTGTTCATCTCGGTCAGCGGCCGCTATTCCTACCACTGGGAGCGCCGTCTGACCTCCATGGGCGATCTCTACCGTCACGACAACGCACCGCACGACAGGTGGCGTCACGTGGCGACGTTTCCCAAACACTTTCACAATGGCAGCGAAAGCAACGTTGTAGAGAGCCACATCAACGATGATCCTGAAGATGCCATGCGCGAGTTCCTCACGTTTGTGCGTCACAAGCTGTTGGGCAGGCCATGATCGACCTTGCCCGGAACCTCTCACTTCTCCGAGTTCGCAAACGTTCCCCTGCAGCCCACTGCCCCTGCCACCAGCATCAACAGCGGGGCCAACAACACAGCTGGGGTCGATTTTGTGCCCCGTAGCGAATGGCCGTGGGAGCGAAATGTGCAGACGCTGTCCCACCGATTTGCTACGATCCCCCGCTCCTATTAATTGTTGCGGCCAGAGACTACGTATGCTATAATAAAGTCAACCTGGAGTTTGCCTATACCAGCAATGGATAAAGGAGAAAACAATGGCTACTCTCCCAACGATTCAAATGACTGAGCAAGGACTTTTCCTGCCCCGTCAGCTTTTCCAGGACTTGGGTGAAATTGAAGTTGTGCAGCAAGACGATTATATCCTCATCAAACCCAAAAACATGACCGCGCGGTTCAAAGGCTTTGTGCGTTCACGTATCCCCGTAGAGCAGTTGCAGCAGGATTATGAATTGTCGTTGCTGGAAGGGGCCGCGCTATGAACCTGGCCCACTTCGCTGGCCAGGATGAGATTTTTGTGGATGCGAATATCTTCACCTACTTTGCCCTGGGCACCACAGAGTACCAGGATGCCTGTACCGATTTCCTGGCACGAGTGGAGCGGGGTGAGGTCCACGCTGTCACTTCCGATTTTGTCTTGAATGAGGTCTTTTACGCCCTGCTGGTAGGTAAGGGTTCCGAGCTTCTGGCCTCGACCAAAATCTCTACGATCAAGAAGCATCTGTTGCAGGATGCTGCATTGTCCGAAACCTGCTACAAAGTCTGTCGTGATTTCTGGGGCTACCTGACCGCGTTACAAGTCATCGGGCTACGGATTGTAAGTGTCAGCGCCCACGAACAAGAGGCCAGTTTACACCTGGGTAGCCGCTATCTCCTATTGCCCGCCGATGCCCTTCACGTGGCTACTTGCCAACATCACGGCATCCGCCACTGCGCTACTGCCGATGCCCACTTTGAGAGAATAGGCCTGCTGCAAGTCTGGAAGCCGGCAAGGCGTTAGTGCGTCATTGACTGGCCTGGCCTGAAGCCCCCCATTTCTTCGATCTCGCGAACGTTCCCCCGCAACCCACTGCCCCTGCCACCACCATCAACAGCAGGGCCAACAACGCGACTGTGCGAATCCATTTGCTTTTCATCGAATATCCTTTCAACCCTTCACTGAGACACGGCCAGCCACGTGAGGCTGGTCTGCCATCGCTGAACCGCCCCTTCCCCATTACTGGAGTGGGCACGCACCTCGACGGTGTGCGTGCCGGCCGCCATGTCAACACGGTAAACCTGGGCCACCGTGCCAACGCCAGCGTCCCAGCTCATCACGGCTGCTTGACTCATTCCCACCCCATCCACATATAACGTAGCCGCGCCATACCCGCCGCTCGAATCCCGATTGGCGAGTTCGGCTACCAGGTAAAAGAGGTAAGTCTGATCTGTCGCCGGAGACAGGTTTGCGCTCATCCCCGGCACGGTTTGGGGGGAAGTGGTGAGACTCAGGTGGTCTGCAGGAGTTACTGCACCGCTGTCCAGGTGCACGTGGCGAGATGCAAGCGTCCCATCCAGCACGGTGAGCGCTATGCCGGCGATGGGAACGGAGCGAATCAACTCCCGCGGGCTCAGTGTCTCTCCACCCACGGTGATTTCCAGGTAGCGGTCGCCGTTCCAGGTGCTGGTGGGAATACCTCCACTCGTCTGGCTGCCCAACCCCACGCTGAACAGCCCATCGCTCACCGGCACGGCAGCGTGGCTCTCCGGGCCCCACACCAAACCGCCATCGGTGGCGGCGTCCCACAGCGAAAAGCTCATGCCGTAGGTGCCGTCCAGCGGGTTTCCGCTGCTATCTGCCAGACGGCCCTGGTAGTTGATGGTGGTGGTGAAACTGCTGCTGCTGCGCTGCGCTGCCGTGGCCAGCACGCCATCCAGTGCCCCCACCCGCGCCGCACCCACCAGCAGTGCTGCCAGCATCGCCAGCGTGATGGCCGCATGGCCCAGTTGGGTCAGCAGGAAACGGCCCAGCCGTCCCTGCGCCCAGTTGCCAAGCCGTTGGCTCAAACCACCGGCCATTTTATCATCTGTCATTTGCTCATTTGTCACCTTTCCACCTCCCTGACATTGTGTGGGATTGGGTTCCCCGACCGGCGGGTGGATATTTGTCGTTTGCTCTTGCGCGTTCATTGGGTCTGCTCCTTCATTCTGCTTCTTCTGCCGGGCACGCGACGACACGCCACGCGCCCGGCGAGTGTGTCTAATGGTTGCGTAACACCAGTGGCAGGTAGATTTTCTCGGTGTAAATGTGACTGCCGCCAGAGCTGTAGATGATTGAAGGGTTGCCAGCGCTGTCGCGGAACTGGGCATAGACCACGTCCCCGGTCAGGGTCCATTCCAACGTGCTGGTGTACGGCTGCCACGATGCTCCCTCCAGTGTAGGGCTTTCGCCCACGCGCACCTCGACCACGCCACTGTTGTCGTCCCACGCCTCCAGCCACAGGGTGACCGTAGACGTCTCGCCGCCCAGGATGCTTATCTGTCCCTCCGGTGCAACGGGGTCGTAGATGATGTCATCAAAGTAGGAACCGTAGACGCTGCTCTGCGCGTCACGGAACCAGGCATAGACGTAGCGCGGCATCACGTATTCGCCGTAGGTCGAGATCGTCCAGGTGGTGGTGACCTGGTAGGTCCACCAGCCCTCGTCCGAGTAGCCGCCGTCGTTGCTCAGCCGCATGTGGGTCACGTTGGGCGCCCACACGCGCACCGCCACGTTCGGATCGTTAGTGTAGAGGTCGCCCTCGTTGATGCTGACCCCAAAGCCGCCGGGTTGCGGCGTAGGTGTTGGGGTGGGCGTCGGCGTGACCGTGGGAGTCAGTGTCGGCGTCGGTGGGGTTACCGTGGGTGTGGGCGGCACCGTGCCCGTGATCTGCGCCCAGAAGCCGCTGGAAAGCCTATAGTTGGCGCTGGTGAACGCCGTCGCGCCCGAGGCGGCCGGCTGCCCGGCCGTATCGCCCAGGCGGTAGCTGTTGCTGCCCCGCAGGTTCCCGCCGGAAGCGATCACCCAGTTGGTGACGGTGTAGAAACTGGTGACGGGGTGGCTGATAGGCAGGCAACCAGTGATGCTGGCCAGAAACCCGGCCCGCTCGCTGAACCCGCTGCTGGTGTTGGCCATGGCGCCTGTCGCCCAGGGCTGGCCGATGGTCGAGACGAGTGAGTAACTGGCCGAGGCGGTCCCTGCCGAACCACCCACGTCTATCACGTCCTGGCAGATGCGGTAGTTGGCCGAGTGGGGCATCGGGGGGTAAAGGTCGAGATAGATCGTGTCACTGGCGACGTTAGACACGTTGCCGGCGTGGTCGCGCACCTGGACGTAGACGGTGTGCGTGTGGCGGTCCAGGGCAGGCAGGGTCCAGGGGAGGGTATCGGCGTAGGGCTGCCAGTCGGACCAGATGAGGTTGTTGTTGGAGATGCGCACGCTAGCCACGCTGCTGCCGGTGTCGCTGGCAGAGAGGTTGAGCAGGACGTTGGTCTGGTTGGTGGTCTCCGCGCCGCCGTTGATCTGCAGCGTGACAGTTGGTGCCGTGCTGTCATATCTCAAGACAAATGCATCGCTCCAACCTGACCAGTGGCCCAATGTATCCTTGGTCCGCAGGCGTAGCTTGTACACCCCTTCGCTAACCGGATTCTGTGGATTGAAGGACGCAGCACTGGTTGTGCCTGATTCGATGAGCGTACCTGACTCTGTCTGCCAGCGATATTCGTATTCTTGGATGCCCGCACAGCCCTGATCACTGGCGCCACTCCAGGTGAACTGTGGCTCGTTGCAGACGCTCTGCCATAGGTTGTTCTGAGCGCCACAGTTGGATTGCACAGAGGTCGGATTGGAGGGGACTCGTGTATCCACCTGAAAGCTGCGGGTTGCTGGAGAAGGATCCTCGTTGCCTGCTTCATCTTTGGCCTTCACGCGGAAAGTGTAGGAACCGTCGGGCAGGTTGTCATACGTCTTGCTTGTGTTATCAGTCCAATCCGACCAGTCGGAATAACCATCTAGCCTGCAACGGTACTCCAGGTTTGAAGTCGGAGTTTGATTATCGGAGCCAGTCCAACCGAAGGTCGCGCCGTCGGTGCCAACGCAACCAGAAGGGCCAGAAGCAATAGAGGTCTGGGGGGGTTCCCTATCATTGTTTTTTCGGTGTATAAAACTTATACCAGTAATAGGGTAATTGACTGATACCACACGACAAGGTAGGGGACGGCACCAACCCATTTCGGTCACGTCTACAGTGGTGGGATGTACACCTGTTACGTAAGCCACATGGTTAACATTGTTGCAGAAGACATCTCCCACCTCAGGAGTTCCGTCTACAGGAAAGCCAGCAGCCTTGGCTTCTTCCGCCCACTGACCAGCATGGACCAGTACCACATTTCCCACATCTGGACGTTGTCTGGCTGCCCACCATACGCAATTGCCTCGTTGCTTATAGGTTTCACGTTCCAAACTACACTTATGGTAAGTACACTCTGATCTGTACCCACAACACCAGGCTGAGGCTGGGGTTTCATAGGCCCAATAACACTCTTCCCAACCTTGTGTCTTGATAATAGATGCCAGAAGATATGACAATTCCGGGACGTATGGGCCTGGCTCGCTATCGACATATTCGGCACCGCCAGAGAAAGACAGCAGCATCTGGCGGTAAATATCTAATGCGTCTCCTCCGTCTGCGGCATAGTAAGAAACGTCAAACATTCTGTCTTTCGCTGGTATGTAGGAATAGAGCAGAGGGAACGAAGTACAGTCACCCACCTGCGTCAAGACAACGGACGCTTGTCCATCAATCACAGCGTTGGTTGTGCTTGGTATCTGCACTTCGCCCAGTTCTAACATTCTTCGCCGGTTCTCATCAAGCCATTCCATCAGGTCCATGTCAACAGGTTTTTGCCAAACGTCAACGTTGATCTCGGCATGATTCGGCCCAGAAAACCTGACCCGCTTGCGAATAACATGGAGTGGCCTATCCTCACCGTTTGTAAAGACTACTCTCACCGTCCAATCACGAGGGTATCTTGTGGTGTACCTCCACTCGTGATCAGCAAAGGTTTCCCAACCGATGCCTATTGCCGGGGATTCTAGGGGCTCCCCCGCCCTCACCGACCCCAGCGGCACCAGCACCAGCAGCAGGGCCAGCAACAACACCATGTGAATCCATTTGCTTTTCATCGGATACCTCCTCTCGTAGTGTCAGGACGAGCAGGTTCCTGCTCCACCAACTGCACTATCGCTGCCGACAGCAGGGCCGACAACACGGCTGCGTGAGCCCACCTGCTTTGCATAAACCGTCCTCCCTCACCTTGCTTCTCCCGCATACTCAAGGACAGGAATATCTATGGTCAGTGACCAAACAGGATGATATTGACACGGCGACGCCCACTGTCCATGTTTCCGCCATCGTATGTCCGTATCCAGAATTTAAGTGAGCTGTTCGTGGAGCCATCGTAGTCACAGTGACAGAATACCGCACTAGTATCCCCGTTGACCACTTGACATACTGCATGGGGGCGTTTGGAGAATCCCAGAGGCGAAATATCATAGAAGAACTCCTCGCCAGATTGTCCACCTGACGCGTTGACAACTTCAGTCACGGCGAGCATTTTCATGTCACCAAATTGGCCGATACCACTGCCTACACCCCAATGGGCTTCAGCAGCGAAAGGCGCTTTCGCTTGAGTGACTGCCCCATCATCAATCTGGGCCGACCCAATCGCCCCATCCGGCACCGTCAGCGCCATCCCAGCGATGGGTACGCTGCGGATCAGCTCTCGCGGGCTCAGCGTTTCGCCTCCCACCGTGATCTCCAGGTAGCGATCTCCATCCCACACATTGGTCGGAACGCCTCCGCTGGTCTGGCTGCCCAGCCCCACGCTGAACAGCCCGTCGCTCACCGGCACGGCGGCGTGGCTCTCCGGCCCCCACACCAGGCTGCCGCCCGTGGCAGCGTCCCACAACGAAAAGCTCATGCCGTAGGTGCCGTCCAGTGGCGTGCCGCCGCTATCCGCCAGACGGCCCTGGTAGTTGACCGTGGTCGCACTGGGGCCAGGGGCGCTGGCCGGACTCAGCAGCGGCCTGGCCCACACTTGTTGAGTCAGGATGAGGGTCACCACCAACAACAGTGTGCCGCCGTTGGGCATGAGCCAGCGCAGTAGGCGACGAGCACGACCACCGTGTGGTGGAGGTGCATCCTGTCGTACACTGCGTCTCGACAGGTGGCGGTCAACCAGTTCTGCCAGTTCCACGATAAAATTCTTTTGCTCTGTCATCTGTTGTACCTCCTTTGGTATTGAGTTATCTGTCTGTCTTTAGCCTAACCGCCCAAGTAGGCGAGGTCATGCTCAGGGTACTGCCGGTGATCACTGTGATACAGCAAAATACGTGAGGGTGGTATGAGTTTCATAAATCTTTGCACTTGTTCCCAGATTGAGTTTGGCCTTCAGTACCAAAGTGTGAGTCCCGGCACTGAGGTCCACTAGATATGTCTGAGAAACTGTCCCACGTTCCCGAGCACCACATCCACAGAAAATAGTCTCAGATGTCTCACGTACACCGTCAATGAATAACGTTGCAACTGCCAACCCATTTAGCACGTCAAAATCTGCTGTCACATAGACCAGGTATGTCTGATCCGTCTCCGGTGTTAGTGTAAACGTTGTACCCGGCACATCCTGAAAGCCATTCGTTAATTCCAGTCTGTTTCCTCCAGGTATAGATGCTGCAACACGGCCAACCGAAAGCCGAGCATTCCGACTCTCGATTGCTCCATCCGGTACGGTGAGTGCCATCCCCGCCACCGGCACACTGCGAATCAACTCTCGAGGAGTCAGGGTCTCGCCGCCTACCGTGACCTCCAGATAGCGGTCGCCGTTCCAGGCGCTGGCCAGGATGCCGCCACTCGTCTGGCTGCCCAGCCCCACGCTGAACAACCCTTCGCTCACCGGCACGGCGGCGTGGCCCTCCGGCCCCCACACCAGGCTGCCGCCCGTGGTGGCAGCGTCCCACAACGAAAAGCTCATGCCATAAGTGCCGTCCAGCGGGGTGCCGCCACTATCTGCCAGACGGCCCTGGTAGTTGACCGTGGTCGCAGTGGGGCCAGGGACGCTGGCCGGGCTCAGCAGTGGCTTGGCCCACACTTGCTGCGTCAAGATGAGCAGCGCCACCAGCAGCAATGTGCCGCCGTTGGGCAGGAACCAGCGCAGCAGGCGACCTAGGCGGCCCGGCCGGCGTGGTGCATCCATCGGTGCAGCCGCGCGTCGCTCGGCGCGATACTCGTCGATCAATTCACCGAATCTGGTAATGAAGCTTTTTTGTTTGTTCATTGGTTGTATATCCTCCGTTTTTCGATGTCTATTTCAGTTCCATCAACGAGTGCGCGTGGTACTTGGCCATCCAGGTAGCCTCAATTTCCAATGGCGATCCAGTTAAATCGAATGTGCCCGCTGACAGGTATTGACATCCGAACTCGGCCTGTAGACTGATTAACCACTTTAGCTACTCGAACGTAGACGCCATCGGGCTGGTTTGTAGCACCAACTAGAGCAATAAAGGCTGTATGCTCATTAGGAAAAGAATACCCAAGCGGGATGTCAAACTCTGTGCTAGAATTTCCAACTAGAACAGTCGTGCCAGCTTTGAGAATTTGATTTGAACTGGGGCTTTGTAGAAGGTTAGGTGCCTTATCGGGTGTCACTGCTCCATCTTCAATTTGCTCTGTCCCTATTGTCCCATCCGGCACGGTGAGTGCCATCCCAGCGATGGGCACGGAGCGGATCAACTCCCGTGGGCTGAGCGTCTCCCCGCCCACGGTGATCTCCAGGTAGCGGTCGCCGTTCCAGGCGCTGGTGGGGATGCCGCCACTCGTCTGGCTGCCCAGGCCCACGCTGAACAGCCCGTCGCTCACCGGTACGGCGGCGTGGCCCTCCGGCCCCCACACCAGGCTGCCGCCAGTGGAGGCATCCCACAGTGAGAAGCTCATGCCGTAGGTGCCATCCAGCGGGTTTCCGCCGCTATCCGCAAGGCGGCCCTGGTAGTTGACGGTGGTGGCGCTGGGGCCGGGGGCGCTGGCGGGGCTTGCTAGTGGCTTGGCCCACACCTGCTGCGTCAAGATGAGAGCCGCCACCAGCAGCAACGTGCCACCGTTGGGCAGAAACCAGCGTAGAACGCGGTCCAAACGGCCCGGTGGCCGATTTAGGACAGCGGAGCGCTCTCGGCTATTATGCCGCTCCCACCACTCACCCAACACGATCAACAGATTCTTTTGCTCGTTCATCTTGATATCTCCTCTAGATGGTATGATATGTATCATCGGTCCCTCACTTTGGGTTCTTTACTCTAGAGTCCAAGCGTTTCTGGACGGCAAACAGACCGATTGCCCTACTTCATGACAAGCGGCAGGTAGACCTGGCTCAACTTGTACGAGTCGCCTGGTTGCATGTACTGACCGCTCCGGGTGTAGGCCGTCACGTTGCCGGCGCCATCCACGACCTGCACAAAGAATTCGGTATCGGCACTCCCTGGGTCTGCCCTGAGCCCTTCGTCCTGCTCAGGGTGGGGCGAAGCCGAAGGAAAATCACCGCTCCACACCCCGCCGCTGAAGACCAGGTCGGCGCTCGACCAGTCCCCATCGCCATTCGTGTAGGCCACTACCACCCCGTGAAGGTCAGAAGCGTCCTCCGCCTCGACGGTCACCACCACCGCGCTGCCCTGAAGCTCGCTCTCGATGCGCCATAGCACCGGAGCCTCCCAGTCGTCGGACTCACTGGAATACACGTCCACGTCCATCGCGCCATAGAGCCGCTGCGTCTCAGACTGGCCGTGGAACTGCCCCAACCCGATGGCCAGTTCGGTTTGCTCGCCCGCGTGGCCAATCTGCAACAATGTGCCGGGGAACCAGGATGGGGCGTCAAAGACCGGCTCGCTCCCGCTGCTCCCGATCTCCCACACCGCCTCGTCCACCACCGGGTCAAAGTCATGCAGCTCTTCGCCCAGCGCGCCGCGCAGTACCGCGCCGTGTGCCTCTCCTGCCGTCGGCGAGAGCGGGTCGTTGTAGCGCGGCTGGAGGGGAGCGCCGTTGCTGCGCTCGGCCTGTCCGCCGCAGCGGTAGAAGGTGCCCTGCGGTGTCGTCTCGGCGGTCAGCGCAGGAAAGTCATCATAGTGCACCCGCTCCACCGTCAAAGCACCCACAGTCTCCAGCGTCGAGACGCGCGATGCCTGAGTAGAAGCAACGGCCTGTCCCTCACCGGGCGACGTCACTTGCGTCATCGGGATGCCATAAAGGGTGGCCTCAATGAGGATCTTTTCGTCGTACTCGTCAAAGTCCAGTTCCTCCAGGTAGTACTGTTGCTTGGCGGCTACCAGCGCCCGCCCCGCCGTCGTCTGGCCGTCCTCCACCAGGTGGCGGGTGTAATTAAGCATCAACTGCTCCGAGAGGCCGACGCTGTAGCGATAGCCCCAACCGTAGCCGGTGTTACCCACCAAGAGCACTCCCCGATCCACCAGCGCCTGGGTTGTGTCCAGCGCTACCGTCGTTTCCGGCGGCACGTTGAGTGCCCCGTGACAGCCCAACGTCCAGAACAGCGTGCCGCTGTGGTCGGCTGAACTCCCTTGCGCCTGGGCACTGCTCACCGAGCTAGAGGGCGCGCCGATGGTGTGGTGACTTGCGTGGCCGTTGAATGAGACCAGGTCGTGCCGTTGGTTGAGCACATAGTTGACGAACTGGGTGGCCGTCCAACCGTTGCCCATGAGGCCGCAGTCGGGGAACAGGCCGTCGGCAGTGAGGGCGCTGCATATCTCTTGCGCGCCATCCACCAAAAAGTCGTAGCCGGTGACGATGGCCTCCCCCACCTCGATCTCGCCATCGGCCAGGAACTGATCGATCTGGCCGGCGATCTCGTCCGGCGTCTCGATCAGCCGCCCCACGGCCATGTCTGGGATGTAGAGCACGCGGCTGCCCCAGCCGGGTCTGCGGGGGACGGTCGGCACCCGGTCGCCGTAAAAATCGTCGGTCAGCGTGCGGTCGGCGGCCAATGCAGCCCCGGTGGTTGTGCCGGACGGCACCTGGCCGTAATGGTGCTCAGGGTGATGGGTCCGATCGCGCACGCGGCGGAAGGGCACCACGCGGTCGTCGCCGGCAATGACGATGTAGGCCACGTCGGGGCTTGAGCCCAGTTTGGCCGCGATCAGGTCATGAATGGCCTCGGCGACGGCGTTGGCGTGGGTGAAGCTGGTGGGGTTGGCCAACCAGGCACCATAGGCCACATCTGTTGCTGTATCCTCCTCGACCTGCAGCACCAGGCCGTTCGTCGCCGCTGCCAGTTGGCCGAGTTTTCCTATCACCTGGGTGGCCTGGCTTTCGCCGTACAGTGCCGCCAGCCGCTCACGGTTGGTGACGATCAAAACGTCCATGTCAAAGGGCTCGTCAGTTACGACCAGCGTTCGCCACACCTCGGGTGACCAGTCGTCCTCGTCGTCTTGCACCTGGAAGTAGATCGTGTGTGTACCCACCGAAAGCCCCGAAGCAGATAGAGTGAACTCGGCCTGGGTGCTCAGAACGCCGTCAATGCTCGAACGCCAGCGGTAGGCAACGATCGTGCCCCCGTTCTCATCGGCCTCTTGCCCCGAGCCGCGGAAGGTGACCACATCGTGCCCCTGCAGGGCAGGGCTCGGAGCGATAGAATGGATAGTAGCCACCGGTGGAAAGGTGTGTCGCACGTTGGGGCTGCGGTAATGGGAGTTGCCGTCTTTGGTCAGGTTGACCTTGCCTGTGCCGTCGGCATAGATCAGAAATATGTCCAGGTTGTTGCCTAATTGGTCGGGGCCAGCCACATACAGCAGGCGGTTGCAGGAGAACCAGTAGGGCCACCAAGCGACCCATCCCGGTGACTCGTGGGTGACCCGTTGCTGTCCCGATCCGTCGGCGTTCATCACATAGATCTCAGTCCCGTCGTGCAGGTCAGTGTAGGCAATATGACTGCCGTAGGGCGACCAGACGGGAAACCAGCCACCGCCCACAGTCAACCGGCGTAGGTCAGAACCATCGGCGTTAACGCGGTAGACGTCGCCGTTGGGATTGCCGCCGCGCGTGGAGGTAAAGGCAATCCACTGGCCATTGGGGGACCACTCGGGGTACCAGTCATCGGCAGTTCCCGGCGGAGTCAACAGGACATGCTTGCCGCTGCCATCGGCGTTCATCACGACCAGGGTGTACTGCCAACCAGGATATGCCGCGGCATAGACTATCTGGCTGCAATCGGGCGACCAGTCGGGGTTATAGTCTGCGTAACCGCCGGCGGTGAGGTTGGCGATATAGTTGCCGTTGATGTCCATCACGTGGATGTCGCCGCCGGCCACGTAAAGCACACGGCCGTTCACGGGGCAGATGTCGGGGTCAAATCCGTCCCGGACGTAGTTGCGATTGGTGCCGTCGCCGTTCATGCGCCAGATCTGACGGTTGCTCTCGGAGCCGGAGACGTAGTAGATGGGCGTGTCGGAGGTGTCCGTAGGCAGCACCAGGTCCACCTGCTGCCCGTTCTCGACGACCTGGTAGGTGAGAGACCGGCTGCGGCCGCCATAGCTGACCGACAGAGTGAGCGTATCCCCCACAGAAGCCAAAAGGGGGTCATCACTGAGCGACGTGGCAAAGTAGGCATCGCCGCTGGCCCCGCCGTTGACGGTGGTGGCGTCGAGGGCGCTATGGGGACTCTCGATGTGGACGCTGGCCCCATCTATGGGTGCGTCGTCGTAGTAGACGTAGCCGTAGATGCAACACTTGCCTCCCGGGCCGGTGGAGCCGCCACACTCGGCCGGCAGTGGGGAAGGCAGTTCGTCGGCTTGGGCCAGGAGCGTGTGACCGGTCCACCAGAGCAAGCCAGCGGCGGCCAGCGTCACGATGATTAGCAAAAGCTTAAGGGATTTGTTTCGAACCGCCATGGGAATATCTCCTATCCGTGTACTCGGCGCATTTACCCTTCTACTCCAATAAACGCTCCGCCTGGCGTTTTTCCGAGGTGAGTTTGAGAAAACGATTTGACTATCCCCTCTCTTACCGGTATAATGGAGGCAAGGATGAAATAACGGTTGCTGCCGGCCGGCGGAGAACATGCTGTTCAAGGGGAGAATGATGGAACTGCAACAGCTCATCCGCGAGATGCATTGGATAGAATGGCAATTACGAACCTTCGAGGAAAAGTATGGCGTTCTGTGGCGGGACTTTTTTACCAGGCGATGGAATCCGGCCAATTGTCCGAGTTTGATGATGGCGAAGAACCGCATTTCTACGATTTTCTCGAATGGCATGGCCTGTACAAGATGTGGCTAAAGTCAGTGAGGGCATAGGGGTGCTCTCCGAAGATCTGTACACGTTGTACCGATGGGGCGAATTGGAGCAGAGTAGAACGAGTTGGCAACTCGTTCTACCGCGCCACATTTGCTCGCTGCGGACACTTTTACCTGTGCACAAGTGTCCGGCGGGAGCAAGATAGGTCTGTAAAGGTCTCTTTAGAGTAATTGCGGTTGTAGTACTAATTCCCCTCTCCCACGAGCACAAACCCCGCCCAATAGAAAGGGTGCGGATGCCGCTCGCGCACCTCCTGCTGGGCTTCCCGCAACGCAGAGACCTTTGTCTGGCCTGCTGCCAGCCGCCGGTAAAAGGCGGCCATCAATTGCGCCGTGGATACGTCGTCCACTGCCCACAGGCTGAGCAGCAGCGACCGGGCGCCGGCGGCCAGGAAGCTCTGGCTCAGGCCTAACACATCTCCGCCTCGCAAGCCTCCCAGCCCTGTCTCGCAGGCACTCAGCGTCACCAGCGAAGCGCGGGGCAGGCGCAGACCGTAGACGTCGCGAACCGTCAATCGGGCGTCGGCCAGGCGCAGCCAGGAAAACAGGGGATTGTCGGCGCGGAACGCGCCGTGGGTGGCCAGGTGCAACAGCCCGCACGCCGGCCCGTACTCCCGCAGCCGCGCCTCCGTTGCCTCGTCTTCGGTGAACATCTCCGCTCCCTCGAGAGCGGCCGCCACCTGCTGCGCTTCGTCCAGAGTGTGAGGCAGCCGCCCGCCGTCGGTGTAAGCCAGGATCAAGGGGCAGGATAGACCTCGGAGGTCTGCAGAGACCTCCGAGGTCTTGGCTGGCAGCAGGCTGGCTCCCGGCAGGTAGCCGATCTGGAAGCGTTCCATCAGGTACTCCTGCCCGTCGTGCAGTGCCGTCAGGGGCAGGTAGTGCAATGCCCCGTGGGGCACGACGATCAACCGGCGGTAGGCAGCCAACTGCCCGGACAGAGGAGCAATGAGCGTTTGATACAACTGCTGCAGGTGGAGCCGGCTATCGGCTTCCAGGCCGGCCATCTCGTCCGGCGAAAGGTCGGGCAGCATCAGCCGCAGGCTGTCCAGGTCGAAACGCCAGGTGCCGATCAGAACCTCCACTTTGTCAATCCTTGCTTCCAGTTCCACCAGCTCGACATCGTGGCGATTGACGAGGAAAGCCAACATTTTCCCCTCGACGGCATAGTATTCGATCAGAAGTGTATTGTCGGGCAGACGGGCCTGCACGCCAGTCAGCGACAGCCGCCGCCCTCCGCCCAGCGTCGTGTAGCGGTGCTGCCTAAGGCGCAACTGCCGCCACGCCTCGCTCAACCGGTGTTCGACGTCACGAATGGTTGCCCGCCGGACTCGCTCACCGGAACGGACGGGCTCGTCCTCTTTGCCAGGGGCATAGCCTTCCAGTTGACTGGCATGCCAGTGCCACTCTTCCCGCAGGGCTCGAAGCCGCTCCAGCAACTCGTCCCTTTCTTCGTCCAACAATTCCAGCCCCCGGGCCAGCAAATCGAGCAGCGCCCCCGCTTTGGCCCGTTCCACATAGTCGAAGGCCGCTTTCACGTCCCCACGCCGCAGAGCCAGGCGCACTGCCGCCTCGTACACCTCCAGTTTGTCGTCCATGAAGCTGGCCTGAAACTCGTCCACCCGCAGGTCACGGTGGATGGCTTCGAGATGAGCCACCGCTGCCTCGTAGTTGCGACCAGCGGTTTCGTCGTCACCGCTCGCCTCTGCCGCCTGGCCCAGGCCGTACCGGCCACGATAGGCCAGCGCCGCCAGTTCTTCCCTCTCGGCCACCTCGAGGGCGGCGGTGTAAAGAGGTGCTGCCTCCTCTGCCCGGCCCACTTCCAGAAGGCAATCGGCCATCGTCAGCCGGGCCTGGGCCAGCCGCACCGCAAGTCCGTGGCGCTCCAGGGTCTCTGCGGCCGATCGGGCCGTATCCAGGGCCGCCTGAAGCTGGCCGGCCTGGCGCAAAAGCGCCGCCCGCTGCAAGTCAACAAAGGCGACCTCGACCGCCTCTCGCCGTTCCTCCAAGCCGGCACGGGCCTGTTCAAACAGGGTCAAGGCTCCTGCCACGTCACCCAGCCCACGGGCGGCGGCGGCCTGCCGCGCTGTGGCCTGGAGCGCATAGCGTGCCATCCCTCGCTCGGCGAACACCTGTCGCGCACGGCCGGCCAACTCGTGCGCTTCGGGAAAGAGGTTGAGGGCCAGATAAACCTGAGAGCGGTAAAAGTCAACGGCCGCCACCTCCATCTCGTTGTCCAGGGCGGCAAAGCCATCCCGCGCCCGGGCATACACCTCCAACGCCCCCCGGTAGCGCCCGCGCCTGAAATCCAGGTGGGCCAGGTTGAGGTCGGCCCGGGCCACGTCCAGGGCGACGTCTTGCGCCAGCAGTGCCGTGCGGGCCGCTTCCAGCAGCGCGGCTGCCTCGCGAAAGCGATCCAGCTTTTCGAGTACTTTGGAGCGGTTGATGTCCATGCGGGCTACCTGCACCGCGTTGCCTAGTTTTTCAAAGATGGCCCGGCCCCGTTCGTAGGCCGCCAGTGCTTCGTCGTAGCGGCCGGCCTGGCGGCAGGCCACGCCCACGTTCATCTCCAGCGTGGCCATGTATATGCCCTCGCCGTGGCCGGCAGCCACCAACCCCTGGCGAGCAGCCTCGGCCAGGGCCAGAGCCTCCCGATGCCGGCCCAGGTTGGTCAGGGCAAAGACGCGGTTGCTCTGGAGACGGGCCACGGACAGATCATCCTCTCGCGCGGCGTAGGCCGCTTCAGCAGCCTGGTACGCCTCGACGCAGGCCAAAAAGTCGCCGGCGTACATCAGGACATTGCCCTTTGTCCACAACGCCAGGGCCATGACCAGAGGATCGGACGAAAAAGAGGCCGCTTCCAGTGCGACCTCAGCTATCTCTATGGCCCGCCGGGGGTGCCGGAGCTTGTACCTTTCCGCCTCGGCTTTCAGGGCCTCCATCAGCGCCAGGGTGATCGCGGGGCGATGGGTTTCCAACCAGTCCTGGCGTTCGGTTTTATCGGCCACGGCCAGCAGTTCGGCGGCCAGCAGTTCGACTGTCACCCTACACCTCCACTCTCCGGATGAGCACTGCCTGTCCCTGCCAGCCAAGGCCCAGGTCGTATTGGCCCGGCGCCAGGGCGGGGAAGACAAAGTAGCCCCGGTCGTCAGTGGAGCGGCTGTCCAGGACCTGCCCCTCCTGTATCAGCCACACCTCCACGCCAGCAGCCTGCGCTCGCCGGTGGGCCGGAGGACGCAGACGGCCCATTAGCCGCCGGCCGCCCGCCCCGATTTGCGGGCCGACGAAAACCTCCAGGTCGCCGGCCCGGTAGCGCCGTTGGGGGGCGTGGACGCCCCGCAGTCCCACCGGCCGGGGAGCGGCGGTCACCAGCGTCGCCTCCAGCCAGCGGCTCACCCCCCGCAACCGCTCCAGCAGAACCGACAGCAGGTCGTCGTCCGCCGCCGCCAGTTCCTCCAGTTCGCGGGCACAGTGAGGGCAGGCGCGGACGTGGACTGCCACTCGCAATTCTTCGCCGGCCGGCAGCAAGTGAAACTGCCAGCGAGCCAGGACACCGGGGGAGGGACAGGAAGCCCGGTACAGCCCGGCCAGCAACCACCGGTCGAGGCGGCCGTAGACGGCGGCCCGTTCGGCGCAATAGGCACAGCGCCGGACGTGATCCTGCACGTCGGCCCCGGCCTGGCCGGCTACATAAGCCAGCACATCTCCTTCCTGGATCTCTGTAGGATTTACACACTCTGCCATCGCATTTGCTCCATCACTTCAATAAACGCCTGAGGGACGAGATTTCCGAGGTGAGTTGAATCACGCTGCCCATCACTTCTGCCACTTTTGCACCATCGGATCCTCGGCCAGGCGACGTACGATGCGTTCCTTGATGCGGGACACTGCCCGGGCGCCGGCAAAGCGGCGGGGATATTGCCTGGCGATTTCCCCCGGCTTCAAGCCCAGGTCATACGACAGCCGGAAAACCAGCCGTTCGTCCTCGTCCCGCAGCCGGCGGCAAAGATAGTCCCTCCGCTCTTGCGAAAAGACCTGATTCAAGATTTTGTCCTCGAGGGGATCTTGCGCCCTACGCTCTTCTGCCGCCAGTGCTTCCTGGATCCGCTGTTGGTGCTCGCGTCGCCGGGCGGCGTCAATGGCCAGCGTGCGGGCGCATCGTTTGAGGAA
>CAYNKW010000052.1:0-2504 GCA_964397845.1 uncultured Anaerolineae bacterium | reverse complement strand
CCGGCCCTCTGCACCAGTTCTTTCACTCGTGCCTCTCGTGCCTCTCGTGTTACGCCTGTGATGTCTCCAATGACCTGGCATTGCACGACGAGCACACCTTCCTTGTTGGTTAGTGGCGGTTCTTCGTCCTGCAAACGTAGCAATAGCTCTTTGTCATCGCGTTCCTCGACCACAAGGGTCATTCCCGGCACCAGCCCCAGGCGAGAGCGAATGGCTAGGGGGATGAGAATGCGCCCTGATGAATCTAACACAAGCTGGTATACCTTGCTCATGCAGTCACCTCCTTGTCAAACTCAAAGTCATGGACCTGTAGCCATGATACCATAAAACAAAGCCGCCGTCAAAGATCCTGCTGCCCACTCAGCATCTCCAGAAATGCCTCCACCCGCGTCCTGATGGCCCCCTCGGCGTAGGCGCGGGTATCGCACATGTCGGCCTCCAGGATCATGGCCGGTACGCCAGCCTGGGCCATTATTGCCAGGCGAAAGTCGTGCTGGCCCAGGGAGTAGGGCTTACAACTGCGGTTGGCGTGCAGTACCGCGCCGTCCACGCCAAAGCGCTTTGCCATCTCGACCATCATCTGCGTTCGGGCCTGGACGCTCAGGTTGATATAGACCGCCGTGTAGGCCCGGGCCAGCCCTTCGATAGGGTCGTCGGTCTGCACGCTCGTGCTCCAGGCGTGGGTATAAGTATCGCACACGAAACAGGCCCCGGCCCGCGAGAAGAGGTGGTAGAAGCGGAACAACCCCGGCCAGATGGCGATGTTGTCCCACAGCAGGCGGTAACGCTCGTCCAGCACCGCACCGATGCCACCCTCGACCCGTTCTTCCACTTCGGCCTTGAGCTTGCGATAATAGTCCACGCATTGCTTTGTCCCCCGCAGCACGACGATGGGCGCCATCTGGATGAACAGATCCGGCGCATTGAGCGGTGAAGGTCGGTGGACGCACAGTTCGCGGATCTCGCGCCAGAGGCCAACTGCCTCGTTGGCTAACTCTAGCGCCTGTATGAACTTTTTCTGCTTCATGCGACGGCCGGTCTGCTGCTCTGCCCAGGCAATGAAGGCTTCGATCTGGGAAGCGACGTACCCCACGGCGTGGTCTTTGAGCTCCAACCCATGCTGGTAGGGCGCGTCCAGGATGAAAAGTGGAACGTTGAGGTGATCGGCCAGCGCTTCGAACCATTTGACGACGGTGCCGCAGATGTTGTTGCTGGCGACGAGCATGTCCGGCTTGGGCAGGCCCCTCATTGGCGCTTTCTTGGGGGCAAAGACGGAGCCCAGGTGTCCAGTGGCGTAGGAGCAGAGGTCCGGCGAATAACCACGTACCTCGGCCTCTTCAATGAGAGGCACGGCGGCCCGCTGCGCACCCAGGATAGCGCCGTAATTCTCCGGGTAGAGCGGCAGCACGCCTAACGCGACCAGCACCTCCACCGGCGCACCGCTGCTCACCCAGGCCACCGGTTGCAACCGGCTGGTGATTTTCATCCTGGTGTAATAGGTCTTCATCATGCGGGTCAGGTCTTTGGCGACCTTGAGCTTGCGATAAGATCTCTTGGCCACAATCTCCTCCTCCTCAACTCAGCATTTCCATGAACGCCTGCAACCGCGTCCGCATCTGGCCCGTGACCTGTGCCTGCTCCAATTCCACCAGCAGATGGGGCACGCCGGCCCGATCCAGCGCGTTCTTCATCGTCACGTAATCAAAGCCGTGGGGATCGCAGAACTTTTGCGGCGCCAAGACCACGCCGTCGGCAGCGCGGGTGCGCACCAGTTCCAGCAGTGCATCATCGCGGCGCCGGTTGGGATGGGTCTTGGCGGCAATCGGCACCTGCGCCAGGTAGCGCTCCGCCAGCACCTCCAGCGGGTCGCCGCCTTTGCCGGCCAACTCCGAATAGTGGAGGTGCCCCAGGTCGAGCAGGTCGTCCACCACGTGACCGCCGGCCTCGGAGATGGCCTCGTAGAGCGAGGTATCGTCCAGGTGCGCGCCGACGACGATCAGACGGGGGGCATCGGGGGCGACGGGGGGGGCTTTTGTTTCCAGGGCGGCCACCAGGTCAGCCAGCAAACAGCGGTAGGTCTTCCGGGGCGTCAGATGCCCGGCGCGGAGGGCGGCCAGCAGCGCCGGCGAGGGAAGCCGGTCGCTCAGCGCGTACAACTGCTCCACCAGGCGGCGGATGTCGTTGTGAAGGGCGATGCTGGCTCGCAGGTCGTCGTCCGTCACCGGGCGGCCAGCCAGCACGGCGACCTGGTCACGGAAGCAGCCCAAGGCGGTGATGAGAAATTCGCGCCCGCCAAGGGCGCCCAAGTCCACAGGCGTGCCCAGTGTCAACACCGGCACCGAGGGCGCTGCCAGTCGCCAGATGTCGGCCAGGGCCTGGGCGGAATCGCACGTGTGGGCAAAGGCCATCCCGGCCAGAAAGTCCAGCTCGCCAGCCATGGCCGCGTCTAGCGCGCTGCGCACCAGCCAGCAGGTGAAGCCGGGCAGCCGCGTCTCGGCCCGCTC
>CAYNKW010000051.1:16654-20089 GCA_964397845.1 uncultured Anaerolineae bacterium | reverse complement strand
ACGCTTACACCCGGACAGCGAGAGGGACACGATGGAGAGCAAAATCCGAGTTCTGCTGGCCGACGATCACGCCGTGCTGCGCGAGGCGACGGCCGAACTGGTAGATCACCAACCGGACATGGAGGTGGTGGGCCAGGCCGGAACCGGCGAGGAGACGATTGACCAGGCGAGGGCACTGCGCCCCGACGTGGTGGTCATGGACATTGCCATGCCACGCCTTGACGGCCTGGAAGCGACCCGCCGCGTCGTTGCCGAATGTCCCGCCACCAGGGTGTTGGTCCTCACAGCGCACGAGGACGCAGAACACGTCATTCCGCTGCTGGAGGCTGGCGCCACTGGCTACCTGCCCAAGACGGTGAGCCTGAACGAACTCCTGAATGCCATCCGCGCCACCAGCCGGGGCGAGTCGGCCCTGCCACCGTCGGTGGCCTCGGTAGTAGTCCGCCACCTGAGCGGAGCGACGGAACAGGCCGTAGGGGAAGGCCTCACGCCACGGGAGATGGAAGTGCTGCGCCTGCTGGCCGAGGGACTCACCAACTACCAGATCGCTCGCCGGCTTGGCCTTAGTTCCCGCACCGTGGAGGCTCACCTGACTCACATCTACGCCAAGCTGAACGTCAGTTCCCGCACCGAAGCGGCTCTCCTGGCCCAGCGAAAGGGATGGTTAGCCACGTAGCAGGGGCAACCCCTCAAGTCGCCCCTACTGCGAATCAAACCGGCAGAGATACGACGAACGTCGCTCCCTGCCCCTCACAGCTTTCCATGCGCAGTTCTCCACCGTGCTCCTGGACGATCCGCTGGGCGATGGATAGGCCCAGCCCGGCACCCTCTCGCTTGCCGTAGGTGAAGAAAGGTTCAAAGATCCGCTCGCCCAGTTCCCTGGGTACGCCGGGACCCGTATCGGTAAAGCGCAGTTCGACCCGCCCGCCGGCCTTTCGCGTGGCCACGGTGAACGTTCCCCCGTGCGGCATGGCGTCACGGGCGTTAGCAGCGATGTTGTACACCACCTGGGCCATGTGGTCAGCGTCCATCACCACCGATCCTCCGTAGCGGCAATCTCTTACCACCTCGATGCCCTGGTCGCTAAAGTCCACTTCCAGCACGGCCAGTACCTCGTCCAAAAACTCAGAGAGTAGACATGGCGCCCGTCTCAGCGGCAACTTTCCCCCCCGCACATAGTCGAGGATCTCCTGCGTGGTGTTCATCAACCGCCGGGCCAGGGAGACGACCGCCTGGCTCAACTTTTGCCGGCTGCCAGGCGAAAGCTCTGGCCGGGCCAGGAACTCGGCGCTGCGCAGGATGCCGCCCAGGGGGCTGCGCAGGTCGTGGGCCACGCTGGTCGCCACCCGACCCACGGCGGCCAGCCGTTCCGCTGCCAGGGCCTCCTGGCGCAGCCGGGCGTTCTGGACCGCGATGCCCAGTTGGTTGCCCATCGCGGTCAGCAAAGACACGTCCTGAGAACTGAAGCGCCCCGGCGTCCGGGAGACCACGCCCAACGTCCCGATTGTGCGGTTCTGGGCACGGAGCGGGGCTACGGCCAGGGATCGTAAATCTTCCCTCCTCAACCGTGGGCCTGTCTGCGGCTCCACTCGCTCGTCCTGCCACATGTCGGCGACCAGCGCTGGCTCGCCCGTCTGTGCGACCTGGCCGGCGATCTCCTCTCCCATGCGGAAACGTTGGATGGCCGCCGCATACTCGGATGAGAGACCTCGGCTGGCGGCCAGCACCAGTTCGTTGCTTCCTTCATCTAGCAACCGGATGCCGCCCCCGTCGGCACCGATCACCTCGACAACCCGCTCCAGGGCCTCGACGAGCAAGTCTTCCAGGTCGAGGGCCTGGTTGATGGCGCTGGCGACGGCGTTGAGGGCAGCCTGTTCGGCCTGTCGGCGGGCCACCTTCCCGTAGAGACGAGCGTTGCGGATGACTACAGCGGCCTGGGCGGCCAAGGCCTTCAGCAACTCTATGTGCTCCTCATTGAAGGCCCCAGCTTCATCAGCTACCAGTACCAGGATGCCAATGAGTTCTTTGCCGATCAGCAGAGGGACGCCGGCGTAGGCTTTGTAGGGCAACTCCCCCGACAGGAGATGGGGACGAACATCCTGCCGGGCCTCCACATCAAGCACCAGAAGGGGTTCCTTGTGACGCACCAACCAACCGGTGTAGCCGTGGCCCAGTGGGTAGGAAGTGCCCAGGGGCCAGGTACGGCGCGGTTCGGCCTGCAGAGCCTTCAGAGTGAGCACCTGGGTCTTTTCGTCCCAGAGACTTATCTCGGCCAGCACACAGGGGATCAACTCGGCAGCAGCGGCGACGATGGCCTCCAGCGTGGCCTGCAAGTCAAGGCTGGCACTGATGCGGCGGGCGAGTTCGTTGAGGATGGTCATCTCCTCGGCCTGCTGACGCTCCTCGGCGTGCAACCGGGCGTTCTCCAGGGCCAGCGCCGCCTGGCTGGCCAGGATGGACAGGAGTTCCCGGTCCGCTTCGCTAAAGGCGTCGGGTTGGGCGCTCTCCACGTTGAGGACACCCAGCACCCGGTCCTCGATCTGAACCGGGACGGCCAACTCGGAGACGGCGGAGAAGCCGGTGTAGACATAGCGGGGGTCCTCTCGCACGTCAGGCACGTAGACTGGCCGGCCACTTTGGGCGACGGCGACGGTGATGCCTTGCTCGCCGTCCATCGGCAGCCGCAGGCCATCAGCCCTCTCGAGGTGCCCCCGCCTGGCGACCACGTACAGTTCTCCCTGGGCCTCGTCCACCAGCAAGAAATCGCTGTCTTGAAAATCGAGCACCCGGGCGGCTATCTCCAAGACGGTCTCAGCGATCTGCCGGGCGTCCCGCAGAAAGATCAGCTTCTGTCCCAGATCGTAGAGAGCAGTCAGTTTGGTTTCCATGGCGCGCTCGTACCTCCTTCTTGTTCCTATTATAACACAGATCTACCCTGCTTCTCAAGACTTGCGCATAGGGGATGTTCGCAACGTCCTTATTGTGGAAAACCCCTATGCCTACCCAAAGCATCATTGCAGTTTTCCCCGATCAGGGGAGTCGTGTTCCTTCCGATGCGCGGACAGCAGAAATGTGTTACAATAGAATCGGGCGACATCCCTCCTCAGGTGAGGTCTTGGGGCTGGGTTCGCCCGGTGACAGGTAAATGGGAAAGAGTGCCAGGAGGTTGAAAGATGCTCCACGTAAAACTATGCCCTTGCCAAACGAATAGCTGACATGCGCGTTGAGGAGGCGTTGCGCTGGGCTGAGACCCATCGCCTGCTGCGCGAGGCGGAGATAGATCAGCGGGGGTGGTTGTCTCGACAGGCTTGCTGGCTGTTGGGCCAGTTGGGCCATCTACTGGTCGCGCTGGGTCGGCGGCTGGAACGATACGGCCTGTCGCGCGATCCTGCTCAGTTTAGAGCGGAGGCCAGGCAAGCAAGGGGTGTTTGATTA
>CAYNKW010000051.1:4088-16554 GCA_964397845.1 uncultured Anaerolineae bacterium | reverse complement strand
AGCGGGGCCGAGGTGATAGCAGTGTTCCGGCGGCTGAACCAGGAGCAGGGGATGACAGTACCAGTAGTGACTCACGACTCTGGTGTGGTTACCAGCCGTCCAATCGAGCATTGTTATCACCGGGGAGGATCAAGGGGGAGGAAGAGAGAATGCAATACCGAACTCACAAAGGCGAGGCGCTCTCCGAGATCGGCATCGGATGCTACGCTCTGAGCGGCGCATACGGGAAAAAGGACGCAGAACAGTTCGTCGGCCTGCTGCAACGGGCCTACGACCTGGGAGTGACCTTCTTCGACACGGCCGATATATATGGCCCTGCTGAGGAGATCCTCGGCCGGGCGGTGGCTCCCTTCCGCGATCAAGTATGGATCGCCACCAAAGTCGGGGCGGGGGACGATGGGAAGCCCAACTGCTCAGCCGACCATGTGCTATCCTCGTGCGAGCAAAGCCTGCAGCGACTGCAAACCGACTGCATTGACCTGTATCAGGTTCACTTCAACGATCCCGACACACCCGTCGAGGAGACGGTGGGGGCACTCAAAAAGCTCAAGGTTGCGGGCAAGACCCGGTACTATGGCGTGGGCCATCTGCCACTGCCGAGGACAGAGGCATTCTTTGCCTCCGGGGACGTCTTCTCCGTGCTGGTAGAGTTAAGCGCGGTGGCCAGGGGAGCGCAGCAGCGGACCTTGCCACTGTGTCGAGAGCACGGCGTGGGTGTGATCGCCTTCAGCACCACCGGGCGGGGGCTCCTCACAGGCAAGATCGGCCCTCAGCACGTCTTCGAGGAGGGCGACATCCGCCGCATAGATGCCCTCTTCCAGCGCGAGCGGTTCGCCTCCGGGCTGTGCGTCGTGGAGAGGTTTCAGGCGTTGGCCGAAAAGTACGGCAAGACACCCGTCCAGGTCGCCATCGCCTGGGTGCTGGCCCAACCGGGCCTTGTCTGCGCCCTCACCGGCCCTTCGACCATCCCCCACCTGGAGGAAAACCTGGGCGGCTCGGGCTGGACCATTGAGCCAGATGACCTGGAGGAATTGGAGCAGTTCTTCGAAGGTGAGGACGAACGGCTGCGGCAGGAGCAAGCCCACAGCGTCCGCGCTATCCTGGCACAGGAGTTGGATTCGCAGACCGCTTTTGCCGACCTGGTCTACGTTGTCGAGACTCTGATGGAGATAGGGCTTGCCGAGGAGAAGGAGATACTGCCGCTCTTCCAGAGGCTCTGGGTCCTGCGCCAGCGAAGCGATGCTGCTGCATTGGAGCAGATGCGGGCGATTCAAGCAGAGTTGCGCGATTTGCAGGACCGTTGCCTCCGGGCGGAGGGGGCGGAGTGAGCGCGGCCAGGGATAAATGACTCTCGGGACAAGGAAAGACCAAGGAGATGGAAAATGGACGAGATGTGGCTTCTGATCGCGCCGTTGCTGATACTGCAACTGGGGCTGATGGCCTTCGCCCTGGTGGACTGGGCGCGCCGCTCCCGCACCCGCTACCTGGACCGCTGGGTGTGGCTGCTGATTATCGTCGTCTTTAGCTTGCTGGGGCCTATCGCCTACTTTTTCCTGGGCCGCGAGGCAGAGTCCTGAGCCCTTTGCCCTTGGTCCTCAGGCCCAAGCCCCTGGTCCTTTGGCCCAGGGACAAAGGGGACTGAGGGTCCCTGGGCCCTGTACTTGGCCGTACAGGACAAGTGCCAAAGCCCTTGGTCCTGCGGCCCAAGCCCCTGGTCCTTTGGCCCAGGGACAAAGGGGACGCAGGGGACCAGGGGCTCGTCGAAGGGAGGAGTAAAGTGGACGAAGGAGACGTCAGGGGAGAATCGCCATGAATCTTGAAGAGAAAAGCACAGCCATCCGCTGTGAAGGGCTATCCAAAACCTACGGACAGGTCGTCGCCCTGCAGGACCTGGACCTGGCGGTCGAGGTGGGGACGGTCTTTGGCTTTCTGGGGCCGAATGGTGCCGGCAAGACGACGACCATCCGTCTGTTGGTGGGACTGGCCAGGCCCACGAGGGGGCGAGGCTGGGTGGCCGGGCACGAGGTGACCGCCGACGCGAAAGCCACCCACCGCTTGGTCGGCTATCTGCCCGAGGAGCCAACCTTCTACTCCTGGATGACCGGGGCTGAGTTCCTGGATTACGTGGGGCAACTGTTTGGGCTCGCCGGAACAGAGCGCAGGAAGCAAGTGGATGAGCTGTTGGAACTGGCGGGCCTGCGGGAGGCGGGTCACCGTCGCATAGGTGGGTATTCGAGAGGAATGCGGCAACGCCTGGGGTTGGCCCAGGCGCTGATCAACCATCCGCCGGTGCTCATCCTCGACGAACCGGCCTCGGCCCTCGATCCCCAGGGACGACGCGATGTGCTGACCCTCATCGAGCGACTGCGGGAACAGGCCACCGTGTTCATGTCTTCCCACATCCTCTCGGACGTGGAGCGGGTGTGCGACCGGGTGGCCATCATTGACCGGGGGCAGTTGGTAGTCGAGGCCGATCGGGAGAGCCTGCAGAACCGCTACGCGCCGCCCGTCTTTGAGCTGGCCTGGGACGCGGGGGACAACGAGCAGACACGTGTGACGGACTTTGTGCGTCTCCTGGAGGGCGTGCCCTGGGTGAGCCAGGTGGAGCGCCAGGCTCGGGCCTTGCGGGTGCACGTCAACGACAGGGCGCAGGCACGGCGCGAGTTGTTGTCTCTGGTGGCGCAGAGCGGCCTTGCCCTGAGCCGCTACGAACTGGCCCGGCCTACTTTGGAGGACGTCTTTCTGCGCCTGGTAAGTGAGGAGGGTATCCGATGATCTTTCTAGCGGTGTTGCGCAAGGAACTCGTGGAACAATGGCGCACCCGGCGATTGGTGGTGGTGGCCGCAGTGCTTCTGTTCTTTGGATTTCTGTCACCGCTGAGCGCCAAACTGCTGCCCGACCTGCTAAAAGGCATGGGCGACACCGGCGGGGTGACGATAGAGATTCCCCCGCCCACAGTCCAGGACGCCCTCTTGCAGTACGTGAAGAACCTGAGCCAGTTCGGCGTGCTGCTGGCGGTGTTGCTGGCTATGGGCGCCGTGGCGCGGGAGAAGGAACGGGGCACGGCGGCAATGATCCTGAGCAAGCCTGTCTCCAGGGCCGATTTCCTGCTGGGCAAGTTCGTGGCCTTGACCCTGGTCTTCGGCCTGTGTCAGATCCTGGCTGCGCTGGCCTGCTATTACTATACGATCGTGCTGTTCGAGGGCACCGGGGAGGCCCGTTTTGTGGAAATGAACCTGCTGTTGGGGCTGTTCATCGAGTTTTACCTGGCCGTGACCCTGTTGGGCAGCACGGTCGCCCGTAGCCAGGTGGCGGCTGGCGGGCTGGGGCTGGGAGCGGTATTTGTGGTGGCTATCCTGGGAGCTTTGCCCCGGCTCGGAGACTATATGCCTACGGCACTGCTGGAGTGGGCGCGGGCGCTGATGGCCGGGACCGGGGAACCGGCCTGGGGCGCGGTGGTTGTCAGCCTGGGAGGGACAATTGTCTGCCTGGGAACCGCGCTGATGGTGTTTGAGCGACAAGAGTTGTCTTAATGAACGAGATTTTCTCTTTCCTGCTCCGCCGAAAACTACGCACCCTGCTGACGCTCTTTGCCATCAGCGTCGGCATCTTTGCCTTGACCGTCGTCGGCTCGCTGAGCGAATTCATCAACGAGATGATGCTCCGCAGCGAGCGCGGCTCTGTCAACCGCATCCGCATCTGGTCCAAGGACTGGGAAAACCCGATCAACGAGGGCACGCTGCGCTACCTCCGGCGGGTGCCGGGCGTGTTGGGCACATTGCGGCAAGTCGGTGGCCGGCTCGACCCCGACGACCAGAGCACGTCCTTCACCGGGCCGGATTATTTCTACGGCACCACTTCCAACATTTCTGGGATGGAATACTTGAACCCCTACTCTAGCGACCCCGACATCGCGCTCCGAGAGGGCCGTTTCCCCGCCCCCGGCAGCCAGCAAGAGGCCATCGCCAGCTACGAGATCGCCCAGAAGCATGGCTGGCAGGTAGGGCAGGCGATCACCATTCAAGATCACGCCTTTACCCTGGTCGGCATCTGGGAGCGCATACCCAACGACCTGGGCATCTTTGTGCAGATTTCATACGAAGCGGCGCGGCGCATTTTGAAAAATCCGTGGTACTTGGGCAATGTCACCGCACTCGTTGCGCCGGGCGCCGATCCGGACGAGGTGGCGCAGCGGATTTTGGATCAGGTAGATAACGTGCACCTTCGCCTGCCCAGCGAGCGGCGGGAAGAGAATCGTCAGAGCATGATGATCTTTAACCTCATTTTTGGCGCTCTGGCCGCGCTGGCTGTGCTCGTCGGCGGCATGACCATCGTCAACACGATGGTCATGGCCGTGGCCGAGCGCACCCGCGAGATCGGCCTCAAAAAAGCTCTGGGCGCCACCGACGGCGACGTGCTGGCCGAGGCCGTCATCGAGGCCGGCTCATCGGCGGGCTGGGCGGCGGGCTGGGCGGCGGGCTGGGCGTGCTGACCGGCTGGGGGGCGGCTCATCTGGCCAACGCGATCATGGACGCCGCCTTCGGCATGAGCATCTTCAAGACGACACCCCGCCTGGCGGTGGGGGCGGTGGTCTTTACCGTGCTGCTGGGCATGATCGCCGGCGTCTATCCGGCCCTGCGCGCCGCGCGTCTCGACCCGGTCAAGGCACTGCGGGGCATCGTCGAGGTTGATTTCACGCGGCGAGGTTTCTTCCGGCGGATCACCCACGCCCTGCGCAGCGAGGGACGCATGATCCTCACCGTGGGTGGCGTGGCGGTGGGCATCTTTGCCCTGACCGTCATCGGCAGCCTGAGCGAATACCTCAACGGCGCGATAAAGGCCATCGAGACCGGCTCTGCAGATAGCATCGCCGTTTTTCCAGGCAGTCCTTCCACTCCCTACAACGCGTCCACCCGCCGCACCGTGGAGCGCACCCAGGGCATACGTTGCATCATCGTAGGCGGCTGGGGCGGCTCTATCGAAAAAGAGGCCAAAGGCAACGCGGGGGTCGAGACGTTCTACGGCATTGATTCGCCCACCGGCGAACTCGATATCAACGGCTCGCCATTCACCGATGTGCGCCTGTGGAAAGGCCGTTTCCTGACGCTGGGCAGTCTCAACGAAACCGTGGTCGGCTTTGACCTGGCCGAACGGCGCGGGCTGGACGTGGGCAGCACCCTGACCATCCGCGACCGGGATTTTCTCGTCGTCGGGGTTTACGAGCGGTTGCCGTATGGCAATCTGCTTCAACCCAGTCCCAACCCGCGAGCCTACGTCTCTATGGACGCCAGAGCCAGTTTGCTTAGCCTGCCCCGGGGCGTAGGCGGCTCGATCACTGCGCTGGTCGCGCCGGATCAAGACCCGGAGGTCGTCGCCGGGCGTATCAAAGAGGAACTGCCCGGTATCAGAACTCGCACCGCCAAAGTCTGTTAGCGCCCAAGCTAATCAATAACAATAAATCGAGCGCCACGCCCTCCACGGTGGAAACACCAGCGGTGACCGGGGCCTCGGTCATCCGGGCGCGGGGCAAGCCGGTGCCGGTCCGCATTGAGACGCTGAGTTTTACCACGTCGGGCACGGTGGGCCAACTGACCGTCGAGGTAGGTGATGAGGTCTCGGCCGGCCAGGTGGTCGCCCGGCTGGACACGACAGACCTGGAGTGGGCCGTCCGTCAGGCGGAGGACGGGCTGGTGGCAGCCCGGTTGACTTGCAGTCAGACAGTCAAGCTCGACTCGCCGGAGGACATCGCCAGCACCGAGGCGACGTTGACCAGTGCCAGGGCAACGTTGGCCAGCGCCCTTCTGTAGGCCAGCAGATCGTCCTCGGTCGCCGTCGCCGGGTCGATTCCCCGCCCACCACACCATTCCACGAACTGGGCGGCGTTGGCGTGATAACTATGCAGGGTCAGAGGGGATGCGTCGCCGTCTGCGGTGTGAAGTCTTGGAAATTTACCAAAGTCGGTCAGGATGCTGCCCGCCACCAGTTGTTCGTGGTCTCGTGCTCTGACTATCGCGTTAGTCATCGGTGCTGCTCCTTTCATTTCACTTGCTTCTGTTCAGCTTTGAGAGTACAATACGGGTGGTTAGGGCAAAGCCGTTGTCTATTGTGTCCATCAGCATCTGTGCTATATTGCCAGTGTCACCTTCAAGATAGGAGGGTTTCCCTTGCTTCACACTATCCTGAACGAACAACAGCGCGAACTGCTCAAAGAAGAGCGCCGCCAGTTGGCAGCGCTCACCGTGGCCCTGGCCCGCTTCGAGGCCGCACCCGACGACCTCGCTACCCTGCAAAAGTCTCTGGCCCAACTGGACGAACTCTTTTTGCTGGTCGTCGTTGGCGAGTTCAATTCCGGCAAGTCGGCGGTCATCAACGCCTTGTTGGGTCAGTCTCTGCTGGAAGAGGGCGTCACACCCACTACGACCCAGGTGCACCTCCTCAAATACGGCGCAGAAATGACCCGAGAGCCGACGGAGGAATACGTGCTGGCTCTCAGCCTGCCGGTGGATTTTCTCAACGAGATCAACATTGTAGACACCCCCGGCACCAACGCCATCATCCGCCGTCACGAAGAGATCACGCAAGATTTCGTGCCCCGCAGCGACCTGGTGCTCTTTGTCACCTCGGCCGACCGCCCTTTTACCGAAAGCGAGCGCTCCTTCATGGAAAGGATCCGCAGTTGGGGCAAAAAGGTCGTCGTCATTGTCAACAAGGTAGATATTCTGGAGAATGAAAATCAGATCCAGGAGGTGCAGGACTTTATCGCCGAAAATGCCAAAGCCCTTTTGGGCTTTGTGCCCCAGGTGTTCCCCGTCTCGGCCAAACTGGCCCTGCAGGCCAAAAACGAAACCGACCCGGCAACGCAGACCCGTCTGTGGGCGACCAGCCGCTTCGAGCCCCTGGAAGGCTACATCCTGCAGTCGTTGGACCAGGAGAGCCGCATCCAACTCAAGTTCCTCAACCCGCTGGGCGTGGGCCAGTGGCTGGCCGCCGAGTACCTGAACACCACCCGCTCCCGGCTAGACCTCCTGCGAGCCGACTTTGAAACGATTGACAACATCGAAAGCCAACTCCGTATCTACGCTGAGGACATGCAGCGCGACTTTCGCTTTCGCCTGTCGGACATTGAGAACTTTTTGCACGAGATGGAAGCACGTGGCATGGAGTTTTTTGACGAAACGGTGCGTATCGCGCGGGTGCTGGACCTCATCAACACAGCGCGGGTGCGGGGCGCTTTCGAGCGGGACGTGGTGGCCGACACACCGCAGTGGGTTGACAACGCCGTCCACGAGTTGATAGACTGGATGGTGGAAAAGGACCTGCGACAATGGCAGGCGGTGATGGAATACCTGGAGAAGCGCCGGTCGGTCAAGAGCGACGACAAGATCATCGGCCAGGTAGGTGGCCACTTTGAGTACAGCCGGCGGGCGCTGTTGGACTCGGTGGGCCGGGCGGCGTCGCGGGCGGTGGCCAGCTACGATAAAGAATACGAAGCCCAGGAACTGGCCGAAGGCATCCGCTTTGCCGTGGCGCTGGCCGCCTCCCTCGAGGTGGGCGCTGTGGGCCTGGGCACTATTTTGACCATCGCCCTCACCACGACTGCCGCCGACATCACCGGCATCCTGGCCGCGGGCGCGCTGGCCGCCCTGGGGCTGTTTGTCCTCCCCTCCAAGCGCCGTCAGGCCAAAACCAGCTTGAAAGACAAGATCGGCACCATGCGCCAGCAGATCATAGCTGGCATGACGACGCAGTTCGAGCGGGAATTGGCACACAGCATCCAGCGCATCAAGGAGGCCGTTGCCCCCTACACTCGCTTCATCCGCGCCGAGCGGGAAAAGCTGAAAGAGGTGCAGGCTAACCTCGGCGAGGTGGAATCGGCGCTGAAGCTGCTACGGGCGCGGGTGGGCAGGGAGTAGTGATGATCACCGTGGTCTATGACAACAACCCCTACGACCCACGGCTTCAAACAGCCTGGGGCTTTAGCTGCCTGGTCGAGACAGGAAAGGCGACCATTCTCTTCGACACCGGCGGCGACGGGACGACGCTGCTGGGTAATATGGCGACGCTAGGGATCGCCCCGCAGAACATCGAGGTCGTCGTCCTTTCTCACATCCACGGCGACCACACCGGCGGCCTGGGAGCCTTGTTGAGCACAGGCGCTCGCCCGTCGGTCTATGTGCCTCGCTCGTTCCCAGCACGTTTCAAGACCGACGTTCGCTCACTCACCGCGCTGGAGGAGGCCACGGGCCAGGCGGAGATCCTGGCCAGCGTCTACACCACCGGTGAGGTGGGATCGGGCATCGTCGAGCAGGCGCTGGCAGTGGAGACACCCCAGGGACTGGTCGTCATCACCGGCTGTGCTCATCCAGGTGTGGTCGAGATGGTTCGGCGTGCCAAACAGATCGGCGAGGCTAAGGTTCATCTGGTGCTGGGCGGCTTTCACCTGGGCGGCGCGAGCCGGCGAAGGATCGAGCGCATCATCACCGACCTTCGAGCGTTAGGCGTACAACGAGTAGCACCTTGCCACTGCACGGGCGATCAGGCCATCAAAGCTTTTGCCGATGCGTTCGGAGCTGACTTTATCCAAAACGGCGTAGGGCGCGTGATAACCCTGGATGCACAAGAAAAGTAATGAGGGGACAGAATATTATTAGATGAGCACATTGCTGGTCAAAAACGCGCGATTGGTCACAACGATGGACGACGAACGATGGCGCATCCCTGGCGGCGGGTTGTTCGTGCGCGACAACGCCATTGAGCAGATCGGTCCTACGGAGGGACTGCCGGCGACAGCCGACCGGGTGATAGATGCCGGCGATTGGATCGTGCTGCCGGGGTTGGTGAACACCCACCATCACCTGTATCAGACGTTGACCCGCGCCCTGCCAGGGGCACAGAATGCCGAGCTGTTCGAGTGGCTGCGAACCCTCTACCCCATCTGGGCTGGGCTGACCGACGAGGCGGTCTATGTCAGTGCTCAGGTGGGCCTGGCAGAGTTGATCCTCTCGGGCTGTACCACGACCAGCGATCACCTTTACATCTTTCCTAACGACGCCCGGCTGGATGCCGAGATCGAGGCCGCTCGCGAGTTGGGGGTGCGCTTTCACCCCTGCCGGGGCAGCATGTCGTTGGGCGCCTCCAAAGGCGGACTGCCACCCGACAGCGTGGTGGAAGACGAGGATGCGATCCTGCGCGATTGCGAGCGGGTGGTTGACGCTTATCACGAGGTGGATCGTTATGGCATGTGTCGCATCGTCATCGCACCCTGCTCGCCTTTCTCCGTGACAGAGGGGTTGATGCGCGAGTCGGCGGCCTGGGCAAGGGCGCGCGGCCTGACGCTCCACACCCACGTGGCCGAGACGCTGGACGAGGAGCGATTCTGCCTCGAAAAGTTTGGCTGCCGGCCGGTGGCCTACATGGAAAAGCTCGGCTGGATGGGGCCGGATGTGTGGTTTGCCCACGCCGTTTACTTGAATGAGGACGAGATAGGACGCATGGCCGAGACCGGCACCGGCGTGGCGCATTGTCCGTCATCGAATATGCGGCTGGGCTCCGGCATTGCGCCAGTGCGGGAGATGCTGGACGCCGGCGTGAAGGTGAGCCTGGCCGTGGATGGCAGCGCCAGCAACGACAGTTCGCACATGCTGGCTGAAGCGCGGCAGGCGCTGCTGCTCCAGCGTGTCCTGAAAGGCGCCGACGCGCTGACCGCCGAAGAGGCGCTCTGGATGGCCACACGAGGGGGCGCAGCGGTACTGGGCCGTGACGACATCGGCACGCTGGCACCCGGCATGGCCGCCGATTTTGTCGCTTTCGACCTGGCACAACTGGGCTACGCCGGTGCACAGTACGATCCGTTAGCCGCGCTGGTCTTTACCGCGACGTCGCAGGTAGCACTTTCGGTGATCAACGGGCGGGTGGTGGTGGAGAACGGCGAGCTGCTAGGTGTAGATTTACCAATGTTGATCGCTCGCCACAATGCCCTCAGCCGGGAGATGGCCGCGCGGGCGGCTCAATAGTCCCGCGAGAGGAGATGGCGATTCCCCACGCGCACTCGGGTCAGTCCGGCAGAGCGTGCGGCTGCCTCGGCTTCTTCGGCGTGGCGCACGGAGGTACGGGGTAGGTCTGGCATGAAGAAATGAGGGTGAAAACCCAGTAGCGAATAGGGAATGTCCGGGTTCAGATTGGCGATGAAGCGGGCGATGCAGCCCACTTCTTCGGCATCCACGTAACCGGGCACCAGCAGTGTGCTGGCCACCAACAGTGGCGGCTCGGGACGCTGGGAAATGTAGCTCGCGGCGCGGGCAACATTTTCCAGCGTTCTTTTGTTGGTCACGCCGGTCAACGCCCGGTGCAGGTTGTCGTCGAAGGCCTTGAGGTCAAACTTGACGCAGCCACCGGTCTCCAAAGACAACTGCACCGCTTGTTCCAGCAGGCGGGGGTGCATGGAGCCATTGGTCTCCCAGCAGATGCGGACGCCTCGTCGGGCCAGAAGGCGAGAAGTTGCCAGGGCATGGGGCATTTGGGGGGTAGGGTCGCCGCCAAAGTAGCAGACACAAAAGGTGCGGGCGTCGGCGCAGTCGGCCAGTTCCTGGGCACTCATGCCAGGGCCGGCCGGACTCATCTGCCGGTAGCGCCAGTTCTGGCAGTAGAGGCAATTGAAGGTACACGCGCCATAAAAGACGGCCAGATTGTTGCGGCCACGCTGGCGGCTGCCCTCACACACCCAGGCGGCGACACAGTTGGTGGGCAGCGGATCAAAGTACCAATGCAGAATACCCTTTGCCGGTGTGCCCGCCAGGTGCACCAGCTTGCCACCCCGCGCCTCGCGCAAGTTGCAAAAGCCACGTTCCCCTTCCGCCAAGCGACAGGCGTTGACGCACAAAGGACACGCAACGTCACCGCTCGCCGGCGGCGCCACCGGCAACCTAAACTCCTGACGGGAGATTAGTTGCGCAGCGCGCACCGCCGGTCGGGCCTGCTCTGGACGCTGCCGGACACAATCGGCGCAGGCAGAGAGAACAGCCGCAACCAGCGGGTTTCTTTGTCCGCAGATGCTACATTGGGCAACAAGTGCCGGGTTGTTCCAGAGCGTCCTGGCAGGCATGGGTCTTCCTTTCCAAAAGCCAGACAACGACGCTGGCACCTCTCAATACGCCCGAGTAGGCCCCTGCTGGCCAAATCTCGATCGATTCCATCATACCACAACGGTCGAAGAATGTCAATGAAAGTTCAGAAAAATATAATTCGTGCTTCTAACTTTTTTCTAACCCTGCTCTAACAGGCATCTAACTACCTGATGATATAACTTGTAGTGAATTGCGGACCAAGGGAGGACTTCAATGGCGCTACCTCGTATCTTCTCGTCAACAGAACTCTTCAGAGAAAGAACAGATGGCACCAGGAGACGGCGCCAACCAGTGCCGCTTCCCCGACTTTGGCCAATGATCATTGGCCTGTTCCTGGCATTATTTGCCTTTCCCTCCCTGGCCCAGGCATGTGGAGACTTTCTCCTTCGAGTCCGTGGGCCAAACAGGGCTCGTCCGGGTGGCTTGATCGTCTACACGATCAAGTATCAGAACCTCAGTTGGCCTCTCCTCACGGATGCAGTTTTAGCCAGTCACATCCCCGAACATACCTCTTTTGTTTCGGCTTCTCCCACTTGCCAACTGTATGAAAATACGCTCGTGTGTTTCGTTGGCCCGCTGGCACAAGGGGAAGGAGGCGAAGTGGAGGTGGCCCTGCGCGTGGACGAGGACGCGCCGGCCGAGGCGGTTGTCAAAGGCAAAGTGGTGGCCGTCGGTAGAGAGCCCGGCCAGAAACCGAGGTTCTTGAACCATGCCTGGCTGTGGACGAAAATCGTGATCCCCCAGTTGTTGGTTACCAAGCAATCCAGCTCGGACATCGTCTATGCCGGAGAACAAGTGACTTACACCTACACTGTGACCAACACCGGCGACGTTGCCCTGAAAGATGTGACCATCGTAGACGATCAAAAGTTACCGGCCCGGGTGTGCGATCCTGTGATCAGGTTAGAACCAGGCAACACCTTTGCCTGCACCTGGACGACGACGTTGGATGCCGATATCACCAACGTTGCCACGGCGACCGGCCTGGATCCTTGGGGCGACCCCGTGACGGACACGGCCAGCGCCTTTGTCAATACCGTCCAGCGGCCAGGAGAGGACGGCGGGGGGATCATCACCCTGGAAAAGATAGCCAATGCGGAGGTGGTCTACGCCGACGAATCGGTGGTCTACACCTACACTGTGACCAACCCCAGCGGCGACCCGGTGCACGACATCTCGCTGACCGACGACCAACTTGGCCTGATCGCCAGTTCGTTCAACCTGGAGGCCGGGGAAAGTACCACGTTCGTGACCTCGACGGTGCTGATAACCGACACGACCAACGTGGCCACGGCCATGGGACAAAACCTGCTGGGCGAGCCGGTGACGGACACGGCCAGCGC
>CAYNKW010000051.1:0-3988 GCA_964397845.1 uncultured Anaerolineae bacterium | reverse complement strand
CCACGGCCATGGGACAAAACCTGCTGGGCGAGCCGGTGACGGACACGGCCAGCGCCTTTGTCAACACCATCCAGCAGCCAGGGCCGAGCGGCGGGGGGATCATCACCCTGGAGAAGGTAGCCAGTGCGGAGGTGGTCCACGCCGACGAATCGGTGATCTACACCTACACCGTGACCAACCCCAGCGGCGACCCGGTGCACGACATCTCGCTGACCGACGACCAACTTGGCCTGATCGCCAGTTCGTTCAACCTGGAGGCCGGGGAAAGTACCACGTTCGTGACCTCGACGGTGCTGATAACCGACACGACCAACGTGGCCACGGCCATGGGACAAAACCTGCTGGGCGAGCCGGTGACGGACACGGCCAGCGCGTTTGTGCGCTTTGTCGCGCCGGACATTGCGCTTTCTCTGAGCCTGACTACCAGTGCGTCGAGAGTGTACACAGGCGACATTGTCACCTATACCTACATTGTCAGCAACACCGGGTCGGATATTGCCTATAACATTGCACTGAGCGACGATCTGGTGGGGACTATTGCTAGCCCCTTCGGCCTGAGCGGTGGCGAAAGCGCCACTTACGTAGCCAGCCGGGCGCTGGACGAGGACACGACCAGCGTAGCAACAGCGACAGGTGAAGATCGCCTGGGCAAGCCATTGATGGCTACGGATAACGTCCTTGTGGACACCATCCAGCGGCCTGGCCAAAACGGCGAGGGGATCATCGTTCTGACCGTCACCCCAAGTGCAGCGACCGTAGAGGCCAGAACAGTGGTGACGTACATCTACATCGTGACCAATGTGAGCCAGGATCCGGTTACCGACATTGTGGTGACGGATGATCAGTTTGGGTTCATCGCTCCATTGGGAGGCACAGTCGCTCTTGACATGCCCCAGGGCTTTATGCTACAAGGAGGGGAAAGTCGGACGCTGACAATTTCCGTCCCCCTTTACCAAACCACCAGGAGTACGGTGAAGGCTACCGGCCTAGACTTGCTGGGGACGATGGTGTTAACGGAGACGACGGCCTTTGTGGAGGTCTTTGTCGCACTGTCACAAGAATATGAGATATTCCTACCCATCGTGTCCAAGAACGGTCCATAACTTCACGCAGCCTCCTCTTCCTGGGTTTCCTGGCCTTCTTCGGTGACCAGGCCCAGGCGATGGCGGCGTTCCACGAGTTGCTCTTCCACCTCCGCTTCCTCAATGGCTGTCGCAGCCTGAGCCACCTCTGCGTCTACGTCTACCAGCGCCAGGCGCGCCTCTGCTTCGTTCAGGCGTTGCAGGATGTGCCCGGCCATAGCGCCGATCTCCGAATCGCCGCCCAGGCTGGCCAGTCCGCCCAGCGTATACTCGATGCTGCCGATGGTCCGCTGCGCTTTGGCCAGGGCCACCAGGGCCACCACCGATCCCCGCTCGCCTTGCAGCATCTGCAACTGCTCCTTGAGCATCTTCAAGTTGTGCACCAGAGCGGCGTGCTGCCCTTCTTGCCGCTCGATCTGCGCTTGCGCGTCGGCGATCTGTTGTCGCTTGATGTTCAACGCTTGCTGCACCTTTTGAACCTGCTCTGCCTGGCCTTCTGCCAACAGTTGGTTGAGCCGGGTGTCCAGGATCTCCGCTTCGGCCTGGTATTGCGCCAGACGACGCTTGTTCCCTTCAGCGGCGGCCTTCATGCTGACGGCCGCCTCTTCTAGGTGCCCAAGGTAGGCTTCCATGTCGCGCAGCGACTGGTCATACAAGGCCACGGAGCTGTTCTCCAGCGCGCGGTCCACAACGGTGTGCAACCTGTCGTCGATCTTTTCCTTCCATTCCTGCCAAAATGAAGTCAAACTATCCCTCCTTACTTCTACCAGCCTTCCAAGAACGGACGCCAGTCTTCGTTCTGTTGCAGATACTGGCCAAAGCGATAAAGGGCCGTGGGAGCTGGTTCGCGAGGCGGGCGGAGGAGCTGCATAGACGTCGCCCCCAGGTTCTTGCCTCCCTTCTTGAGATTGCAGGCAGGGCAGGCCGACACCACGTTGTCCCACTGGTGCCGCCCTCCCAACCGCCGGGGGACGACGTGATCTACGGTCAGCCGTAACGTGCGTCGTCCACAGTACTGACAGCAATAGTCATCGCGGCGAAAGATCTCTTTTTTCGCCAGTCTCACACGGGGGCGAGGGCGACGTATCAGGTGGGCCAGACGGATCACCGACGGGCGCGGCAACGCGCGAGACGGCGTGCGAACGTAGCCCCGCCCATTCTTCAATACCCGTACCTTGCCCACGACGATCATGCACATGGCGCGCTTTAGGCTGCAAACGCCCAGCGGTTCGAAATTCAGATTGAGAACCAGGATCGGTTCGTTCACGTGTGCTCTCCTCGCGATGGGAACGTCCCTCCCTCCATGACCTGGCGACAGCATGGAAAAGAAATGACCTTTGCAAAGTATATCACAACCAGCAGAAACGGTCAAAGATCAGGCTGCGGTTTCATTAGTGTCGCACAGTTTCCAAACTCTCAACCCTTCGCCCTACAACTCTTTTAGCAAGCCCGTCATCCCGTTGAATTGCTCGATCAGGGCATCAATCTCTTCAACCTGATGGTGGATGCCAGTCCAGTAGTCTGACTCGTACCATTGGGCCTGGATCTCCTCGTAGGTCTTGCCCTGCTGCTCGACCCAGGTATAGTATTTGAGATTGTGGATGCGCCGGCGGTCCCAATAGCCCAGTTCTTCCACATAGTCCAACGTACAACCCATCAGGTAGCGATGGTAGTCAGCCGCAGCGTCCAGTTCCGTGTACTCACCGTGCTCCTCGCGCAACTCCCGTAGGCGGCTCTCATACAACTCCATCGAGTCGGTAAAGACCGTCAGCACAATATCATGCTCGCCCAACTCGTACCACCTGGCGAACTTGATTGACGAGAGCACATTGGCAACGCTCGAGACACCCAACAGGTCCAATTGCTTCACCAACACCTCCGGCACGCCCTGCCTGACAAGGTAGGCGCGGCCGACCGGCTCGTTGAACAACCGCACCAGGCTCATGCACGCTTCGTCGTCAATGGCCATCACCACGTCGGTATTCTTGAGGTTGTGAATCCAGGGCACGTGCTTGTCACCGATGCCTTCAATGCGGTGTCCGCCAAAGCCATTCAACAGCAGCGTTGGGCATTGGAGTGCTTCGCTGGCCGCCACCTTGCTGCTAGGAAAAATTTCTTTCAGGTAATCGCCGCAGCCAATGGTGCCTGCCGATCCGGTGGTCAACACCACGCCCCGGTAGTCGTCCAGTGGCCCCATCTCCTGCTCCAACACCTCTTCCATCGCGTGACCGGTGACATAGTAGTGCCACAAGTGATTACCGAATTCGTCGAACTGATTAAAGATGACAATGTCCTCGCGGCTTGCCTTCAGCTCCCAACATTTGTCAAAGATCTCTTTGACGTTACTCTCGCAGCCGGGGGTGGCAATGATCTCACCGGAGACGGTAGCCAGCCACTCAAAGCGCTCGCGGCTCATCTCCTCCGGCAGGATGGCGACCGACTCGCAGGCCAACAGCGTCGCGTCGTAGGCTCCACCGCGGCAATAGTTGCCCGTGGAAGGCCAGACCGCCTTCTGAAATGTCGGGGCGAACTGTCCGGTGATCAGGCGGGGTACCAAACAACCAAACGTGGCACCGACCTTGTGAGAGCCAGTAGGGAACCACTTGCCTACCAGGGCGATGATCCGCGCGTCAACCCCCGTGAGTTCCTTGGGCAATTCCAGGTAATTGACGCCGCCAAAGCCGCCGCCATGGACAACCGGTTCGTTTTTCCAGGTGATGCGAAACAGGTTGGGCCAAGTGACGTCCCAGAGCCCAACGTCCTTCAATTTGGCTCTCACACCCGCCGGAATCAATGCCGGAGCCCGATGCTGTGCGAACGTAGGAATGATGATGTTGCGCTCTCGCGCCCGTTGTACAGTTCTCTGCAAAAGATCCTGGTTAATAGACAAGTCTATCATCTGGCCA
>CAYNKW010000050.1:19017-20095 GCA_964397845.1 uncultured Anaerolineae bacterium | reverse complement strand
AGACAATCAACTATCAACCGCCTGAATCAGTTGCCCCCTCACAGGCTCGTCCAGGCACTCGACTTCATAGATTACTTGTTGGAGCATCCAGGCCCAACCGTTCCGGCCAGGCCGGAAGCACCACGAGGGAGCCTGGAGAATCTACTGGCGTGCACAAGCATCTGGAGATTTGAGCCGGGTGAATTAGAAGAAGTATTGTGTCGTTGACAGCAAAGAGAGAGTTTGGTAACCGCTTTGGCACCGGTTTCCTATGAATGAAAGAGGTGAAACGATGGCTACACAAACTTTGTCCTACGCAGAACAACTTGCCCGCGAAATCAAAGAGACACCGGCAGAATATCTACCCATCCTGCTAGAGATTGTCCGTCTCTTCCGCGAGGGCGTCACCCTTAAGCCTGCTGAGGCTAGCTTTCGGCAAGGCTGGAAAGAAATGCTAGCGGGTGAGACAAGGCCGGTGTCTGAGCTGTGGGAGGGCATTGATGCTAATTGGATCAAGCGGACATCTCCGCAGAGCAAATTAGGCGCACTCTGATCGAGCTTGACGAGGACTTGCGGAGGATACCATGACCCACCAACGCCTCGGCGTCGTCACTGACGGCGCGTTCAACGCCGGGCTTACCGTTCGCCTGGACCCCGGCGTGTCAACCGAAGACTTGCGCATCGGCAGTTTCGTCGTCGTCGAAGGGGAGCGACACCTGTTCTTTAGCACCCTGGCCGACATTTTCCTGCGCGCTACCGACGCCCGCATCGCCGCCGACCCGCCCCGCGAGGCCAGCTCCTTCATCGCCCGCGCGCTGGCCGGCACCGTCACCTATGCCACCGTCCAGGTGCGGCCCATGCTGACGATGGAAAAAGGGGACGAGTTCACCCTCACCATGGACCTCTCGCCGCCCCAGCCAGTGCGGACGATCCCCATGCACTTTGCGGTTCTCCGCGCGGCGACGGAAACCGATTTTGCCACCGTGTTCGGCGGTGAGGACGAAAAACATTTCGCTATGGGCACACCGCTGGCCATGGACATCCCCATCACCCTCAACCTGGAACGGCTCGTCGAGCGCAGCAACGGCATCTTTGGGCA
>CAYNKW010000050.1:1883-18917 GCA_964397845.1 uncultured Anaerolineae bacterium | reverse complement strand
AACCAGATCGAGGCCGGGGACGTGCTGCTGCTGGCCGAGGAACTCAACCTGCGGGCCACCGCCGAGGCGAACGTCGGTTTGTTGCAGGATGCTTTCAGAGAGGACTGGTTGCGCCGCTTCCTGGCCATGTCGCCGGCCGAGGTTGACGAGTTTTGCGGGCAGTACGGCGCCCACGCCGGATCGCTGGCCGCCCTGCAGCGCAACCTCAAGCGCATCGAGCGCCGGCCCTACGTCGTGGACCAGGCGCCCTTCTCGGTCATTGACGAGATGGTGGGCGCGCTGGACAAGGGGCGCCATGTCATATTGCACTTTGGGCGATACGACTCGCCGCTGGATCACATGCTGGTGGCCAACATCGTCACCCGCCGCGTGCGCCACCTCTACCGTCAAAAGGTGGAAAAATACGACCAGACCCACGCGCCCGGCGACCGGCCCCGCCCGCTGATGATCACCATCGAAGAGGCACACAAATTCCTCAACCCGGCTGTCTCGCGGCAGACCATCTTTGGCACCATCGCCCGCGAGCTGCGCAAGTACCACGTCACATTGATGGTAGTGGACCAGCGGCCCAGCGGCATAGACGGCGAGGTGATGTCGCAGCTCGGCACCCGCGTCACCGGCAAACTGACCGAGGAACGGGACATTGACGCCGTGCTCACCGGCGTGGCCGGCCGGAGCTTTCTGCGCAACGCGCTGGCCGGCCTGGACACCCGCGAGCAGGTGCTGCTCATGGGTCACGCAGTGCCCATGCCCATCGTGGTGCAAACGCGCAAGTACGACACAGAGTTCTACGCCGCCATGACCGAGGAGAAGCCCAGCGCCGCTCAGGCAATGGTAGAACTGTATGAGCCGTGAAAATAGCACCTTGCCCTCCGGCCGGGCGCGGCCAGGGGGCAAGAGTGAGAAACTGAACTGACGTAACCGGTACCAGTCCCCGGTCAAGGCCAATGAGAGGGCTGAAACAGCACGGCCTATCTGTGCCAAATTTGCATAGGACGCACATAGAGAGAGTTGATCAGAGCGCCGTAGCCGGTCCGCCTTTGCACTTCATCATCGTCGGTCACTTTGACGTCAAGTTCGTAGCACAGCGCGTTGGCCTTGGGACAGGCGAGTCGCCTGTACTCCTGGGCCAGGGCCGAGCTCACCGAGGCCACGACCGACGACAGGGCTGCGCTCTTGCGACTGACCCAAACAACCAGGTTGATGCCAGGCGAGAGGTTAGGCCGGCCAGGGACGGGCTCATCCACGCTGGTCGCGTACTCGGGCTCATAGGTGTAGACAGCCTTGATGGTATCATCCACCAAGCCCAGATACTCCGCCACCCCCTGGGCCAGAGCATAGCGCAGGTATTCACAGACAGAGCAATCCCCGTGGCGCAGGGCTTCCATGGCCTGTTCCGTGCTTTTTAGGCCTGCTTTCTCGGCGCAGAACTCGATAGCCTCTTCCATCATGTTTGTCACAATTGCGTTGTCAAAGGTGATTGTGGACATTTCTATTACCTCCTGTCCCAATGGCGGGTGTCCCCACCTAACTCAAACTTCCCGTTCATTCTCCCACCAGGGCAACCTTCTCTCATAGCCGATCAACTTGAGTCCGGTGATGGCCGCAGTGTTGATCTCTACGGCTCGCAGGTCCTCTTCGGTCAGATCCTTGATGTCGTCGTGACCAGAGAGCATGGTCAGGATCTTGACCTCCTCAGCCGTGACCTTGATAAAATTGGCCAGTCGCTGGCCAGCTTCTTCGGGATCGAGCCGGGCGCGGAGCTCGGGGTCTTGAGAGGTGATGCCGTAGGGGCAGCGGCCGGTGCTGCAGGCCATGCAGGCCCGGCAGCCCATGGCGATCTCGGCCGCCGCGCCAAAGCCGACGCCGTCGGCACCCATAGCCAGCGCCTTGTATGCATCCAACCCGCTGCGCATCCCCCCCAGGACAAAGAGCTTGACCTTATGATGGACATTCATGTCCTTCAGAGCCCGCACGGCCGGCGGGATCAGGGCCACCGTCGGGATGCCCACGCCTTGAGTAACAATGGCCGGCGAAGCGCCCGTGCCGCCTACCAATCCGTCGATAGAGATGGCGTCTGCCCCGGCCTCGACGCAAGCCCTAATATCTTTGTAGGGACGGCTAGGGCCAAGCTTGAAGAGAATGGGCACCTTGTAGTCAGTTACGTCGCGTATGAAAGCGACCATGCGCTTCATGTCCTCCAGATCCTGCACGTCGTAGTAGCGGCACGGGGAGAGCGCATCGCTGCCGACGGGAATGCCGCGTATGGCGGCTATCTCTTCGGTGACCTTGGCCCCCAGCAAGTGGCCACCCATGCCCGGCTTGGCCCCCTGACCGATCTTGACCTCGACTCCATCACCGGCACGGACATAGTCGGCCGAGACCCCCCAGCGACCCGTGGACCACTGGACGACCAGGTAGCCGCCCGGTTCCCATCGCTTCAGCGTCCGCTCTTTGTTCTCGTACCCCTTGATCAACCAGGTTTCGTCCTTTAGCAACCCACCCTCGCCGGTATTGTTGATGATTCCTGTCTGAGCGGCGCCGATGGCCAGCGCCATCCTGGCTTCTCTGGACACCGCACCGAAGGACATGGCGGGGAAGATGAAAGGATATTTCAGGCGTATCGGATTCTCGCAGGTATCCTCACCGATGACCACCTCCAGGTTGCACTCCTCCCGATACTTGTCACGGGGAGCAGCAGAGGCGATCTGAGAAGGCACAACGGTGATGTTGTCAAAGCTGGGCGCGTAGCCCATGGTGCCAAAGCCGCGCAGCATGTATTGGCCGGTCTGTGCCTTGTGGTGGATCTCTTCCACCTGGGGGAAGGTCCACGGTGAGCGCACCAGGAACTCTGACTCGGCGGGGTTGATACGAATGGCGTCCTCCGGGCAGAACTCGGCACAGATGCGGCAACCGACGCAAGCGTTGTAGTTCTGGACGCGGACATTCCCCGCGTCGTCAATGGCATAGACGTCGTAGGGGCATACCTCGACACAGGTGGCACATTTGCCGGGCATCCTGGCATTGATGCACCGGTCTTTCATCACAGTGACACAAAAAGTCCCATTAACTGGTGGCATGATAGTTCTCCTTCGATCAATCTCGCGGTAGCTACTTGTAGAAGGGTTTCTCCGACAGGCGGACGATCTTCTTGAAGGTCGTCGGGTCGGCCCCGATGTCGTAGTCGGCAAAGTAGCCACGCAGCTTGGTCCGATCGGCCTCGGTCATCTCCTCCAGCAGCGTGTTGTGTCCCAGGCTTTCCCAGTTTCCACCGATGTAGATGTTGCCGCGGATGAGATAATTACCCAGATTCTCGCCAGCATTGCCTACGATGACCAGGTCGCCAGCCAGCATGTAGGTCGCGACCTCGTCCCCCACGTCGCCCCCAATGATGATAGTCGCACCCTTGTTCATCACAGCGGTAAAGTCCCCCGCATTGCCTTTGACCATGATGGTGCCGCCGTAGCAATAGGCCCCCACACCATAGTCGGTATCGCCCACGACGATGACCGTGCCGCGCGTCATGTTGTCGGCCAGGTAGCGGCCAGCGTTCCCCTCGACCCAGATGGTTGCCCCGTCGTTCAGAACGCCCAAATAGTCGCCACTATCCCCCCTAATAGTCACCTCGCTACTCTTGAAACCAGCCACCAGGCCATGTAGATGGGCCGCCCCCTGGATGACCACCGGCCCTTTGGCGACCGCCCCCTTTAGTTCTGTGCTGACGGATCGCAGATCGCGCCCGCTAGCATCCACTACAAGTGACATGATTTTCCTCCCTCTTTGAGGCTCCCACTTGCGGAGCGCCGTATAGACTGACGAATTGCTTCCTGACTTGAACCCGCTTCCCGGGGTCGCTCAGGGCGTCCAACGTTAGAATGCGGAACTCGTCGAAGGCCTGGGCCCGCGCCCGACGGTCTTTTTCCGCTTTGGCTGCGTTCAGCGCCGCTTCATCCACCTGGGGGATGGTCTCCAGCAGGCCAAAATTGCGGGCATTTTGGACAAAGACCTCGCCGGCCGGCGTGCGGACGATGAGCGTGGCGTAGCCCGGCTGCGCACCGACGGTCCCCACGGCGATATCGGCCGACTCGCCCAGGTAGTCGTCGCAACTACCACAGCCGTGCCGGGTGAAGGGTTCCACGTCGGTCAGCGGGATCGTGCGCTCCGTGCCATCCCACAGCGTCACCGTCATTATGCCGTCGGTCACCGAGGTGGTTAGACCCCGGATTTGATGCCGGGAGATGCCCATTCCTCGCTCGAGCAACTCGGTGACCATGTCTGGCATGTAGACGCCGGTGCAAAAGGAAGCGATAGTCAGACGGATCGCTTGCCGGTAGGGCCACAAGCGCTCGTGCTCGGCACTTATCAGCCGGCGCGCCCCTTCGGCCACGCAGGGAGAACCAACTATAGCCAGCTTGGTCAGACCCAGCTCAAAGACGGCCTCATTAAGCGCGCTGAGCACCGGTGCCCAGAGATACTGCATCCCCACGCTGCTGACGATCTCGTCCACCGTCGTGGCGACACGGGCGACCGGCTCAAGCGTCCAGGGGTCCATGTCCAGCATGATCACGCCATCAATCAAGTCGGCCGAACGAGCGGCCACCAACAGTACCTGAATGACATCGTTGGGCGCACCGCTCTGGACGACGCCTGCCGACCGTGCCGAGACCATAGTGCGAGGCTCCATCGGCGTCCGGTCCACCAGGCGGGGGCAGCTCAACTCGCAGAACTTTTCGCAGACCTCGCAGGTCCGCAGCTTGATATGGGAAAGGCCCAGTGCCTTCTCGCGCTCCTCCAGGAGGGGATGCTGCTGCTCGTCCCAATAGAGTACCTCTTTGGAACAGGCCGCCACACACACCCCGCAGCCGGAGCAGCGATCCAGGGCCCACACTTCCTGTTGCAATCTCGTTGACATATGTTGTTCTCCTCTATGGTAGATTGGGACTTGGGTCAGCTATCACTGTCTTACCGACCCTACCAATCTACTAATCCCACAGGGCTCGGCCCCAATGCTCGAACCAGTGCCGTGAAATCGGCAATCTTGCTCACAAAGTCATACGGATCGTCGGGCGTGATCCACTCCAATCGCAGGCGGCGCGGGTCAAAGCCGCTTTCGGCCAGCAGCCCTCGCAGCGTGTCAATGCGCTCCTGGGCATAGCGGTTGCCATTGACGTAATGGCAATCGCCCGGCGGGCACGCTCCCAGGAACACCCCATCGGCGCCGCTGAAAAAGGCCCACAGGATGTGGGTCGGGTCGAAGCGGGCCGAACAACCCACTCGAATCAGACGCACCTCGGCCGGGTAGCTCAACTTGTTGGCCCCCGCCAACTCGGCCGCGGCGTGGCTGCTCCATTCACACCCAAAGACCAGGATGCGTGGCCAGCCATCCCGCGATGCGCCCGCCAGCGCCGCGTCGATCTGGGCCAGCATTTGCATGTCGCTGTCGATCGGCAGGCCGATGGCCTTGACCGGGCAGGCGACGACGCAGTTGCCGCACCCTTTGCACAGCAGGGGATCAATCTGCGAGAGGTCCAGCACTCCCTCTCGCTGACGCATAGAGATGGCACCGAAGGGGCAAGCCTCCACGCAGTTGCCGCAGCCTGTACATAGCTTTTCATCTACGACGGCGACGGGGGCATAGCTGGTGACCTGGCCTGCCTGCAGGTGACGCAGGGCTTTGAAGGCAGCACTAATGGCCTGGAACTCGGCCTCGATCCAGCCGGTTGGGTAGTGGGCCGCGCCGCAAACATAGATACCTCGCTCGACATAGTTCTGCGGCCGCAGGCGATGGCGCACCTCGGGGAAAAAGCCGTTCTCGTCCTGAGCGATGTCCAATATATGAGCTACCACACTGGCGTCCGGCTGTGGAACCAGTGGAGCAGCCAGGACGACGCGGTCGTAGGGCAGGCGGCGGTACGTGCCGGTCAACTCGTCGTGGACCTCAACCGTCTCGTCGGTCACCGCCGGGGGCGACGACGGCGCATAGCGCACGAATTCCACCCCGGCCCGCCGCGCTTCAAGCACTTTCTCCTCGTAGATGTCCTCGCCCGGCAGATACAGATCGCGAAAGAGGATGGTGACGTTGGCCTGCGGATTAGCGGCTTTGACCTCCATCGCCTGCTTGAGCGCCCCCGCGCAGCAGACGCCGGAGCAGTAGGGGATGGCCTCGTTGCGCTGACCGGCGCAGAGAATCATCACCACGTGGGTCGGTAGACTGGTAGATTGGGAAATTGGTAGATTGGTAGACTGGGAGGCGGCCTCTCCCTCCCGCAGCTTGTGCTCGAACTCGAGTTGTGTGACTACCCGTTGGCCGTCGTAGCGAAAGAGTCCCCCAGGTCGTAGGGGTCGAGCGCCTGTGGCGACGATGATCGCCCCCACGTCAAAGGTTAACGGGCCATTCTGTTGCCCCGCTGGCCCGCTGACACTGACCGTGTAGCGCCCCACCGTCCCCGAGATGTCCGTCACCTGGCTTCCCAGCAAAACCTCAATGCGCAGATGGTCGGTCACCGCCTTGATCTTCTGGGCCACGAACTCTGCTGCGCTGCGCCGATCGGGATAGAGGGTGTGCATGTCGCGCAGCATCCCGCCCAACGCCGCCTCCCGCTCGACCAGCTTGACCGGCCGGCCGGCGTTGGCCAGCGTCAGGGCAGCGGTCATGCCCGCTACCCCCCCGCCGATGACCAGCGCGACGGGCACAACCTCGGCGCTGACCGGCTGGCGTGCCTGGCGCAGCGCGCCTCGGGCAACCCCCATCCGGATCAGATCAACCGCCTTGGCCGTGGCCGCCTGGGGCCCATCCTGATGCACCCAGGCGCAGCCTTCGCGGATGTCCACCAATTCAAACAGGTCGCCATCCAGGCCGGCTTTTTCACAAGCCACCCGGAAGCGGGTCTCCAGCGTGCGGGGGGTGCAGCCGGCGACGACCACCCGATTAAGCCCCTCCCCGGCGATGGCCGACTGGATGGCCGCCAGCCCATCGGGTGAGCAGGAGTAGCACAGCCGCCGGGCGATGGCCACTCCTGGCAGGTCACGGACTTCCCTCTCCAGGATATCCATGTCCAGGATGGACGCAATCTGGTCGCCGCAGTCGCAAATGAAAACACCCAGCTTGACGTTGCTCATAGCACAGCCTCCTCTTCAGCAGCCAGCAAGGTTGTATGATCAACAAACTCGGGGGCCAGATAGTGATGGCCGCAGATGCGACAGGCCACTGCATCGAACTCTGACTCCCACGGGTGGACCGTCTGCGTGCCGCCGGTGATGTCGTCCAGTGTGATAGCCCCGGTGGGACAGACCAGGACGCAGGTGCCGCACCCGATGCAGGTATCGGAGGCGATGCGGAAAGGCGGACTGACCTCTTTCTCAATACCCCGGTTGATGACGCTGATGGCGCCCACACCGACGATCTCCTGGCAAGCCCGCACGCACAAACCGCAGAGGATGCAGTTGTCCGGCGCCATCGTGAAACGCGGCTCGCCGACACCCAACTCGTCGGCCAGTTGGCGGATGATCGGGACGTGCCCAGCCGAGGCCATCAGCAATTCCACGGTAGTGCGCCGTGACTGCAACACCACGTCCGAGTTGGTATGCACAATCAAGCCGTCGGTGCAAGGATAGGCGCAAGAGGCTGCCAGTTGCCGGCCCCGGTTCGTCTCCACCTCAACTACGCACAGGCGACAAGCCGCAAACGGCTCCATCGCCTCGTGGTAGCAGAGGGTGGGGATAGGGATGCCGTGTTCCCGCGCCGCCTCCAGGATCGTGCAGCCCTTTTCGACCTGGATTTCCCGGCCGTCTATCGTCAACGTGATCATGCGCTTCTCCTTCCAACGACCAGTTCTCGATCCGGGACCGGTGTGTGTTCTAGCTCCATCGTCTCAAGCCATTCCAGATCGCAGCGCAGGCAGCGTTTGCACTCCTCCTGAATGGTTTCTTTGTCAAACAGGAGTTCCACTTCGTCAAAGTTGCCGCGCCGCTCCTCAATGGGAATTTCCCACGTCTGTGGGCGCGTGGCCTCGGCGTACTGTTCCAGATCGAACTGCTGCTCGACGACTTTGTAGCCGGGCCTGACCACTACCAACTCCGATCTACCGGTGCGCAGGTAGTTATCCACCGTATCGGCCACACGGTTGCCCTGGGCCACGGCCTGGATCACCGTCGCCGGCCCGAGGACCGCGTCGCCAGCGGCGAAAACCCCGGCGCGGGGCGTGGCCAGCCCGTCGTTCACAGTCAAGGTCGCGCCGCGCCCGGTCTCAATGGTGCTGTCGCCGTCCATCCAGGCCAGATCCGGCTCCTGGCCAATGGCCGGGATGAGCACGTCCACGTCCAGCGTGAACTCTGAACCGGCGATGGGGACGGGTCGGCGGCGGCCGCCGGTGTCGAACTCACCCAACTCCTGGCGCAGCAGTTCGACGCCGGTCACCTTGCCGTTGCCTATCACACGGCTGGGATTGGTCAGAAAGTGGAACCGGATGCCCTCTTTTTCGGCCCCTTCCACCTCATTGTCGCGGGCGGGCATATCGACCCGGCTGCGGCGGTAGACCAGGTGTACCTCAGCGGCGCCCAATCGCCAGGCCGAGCGCGCGGCGTCAACCGCCGTGTCACCACCGCCGACGACAGCTACCCGCTTGCCGGTCAAGCCAGGCGCCTGGCCCAGCGCGATGTCACGTAGGAACTGCGTGCCGTGGCAGACCCCCTCCATCTCCTCACCCTCGACGCGTAACTTGCGGCTCTTGTGCGCGCCGATGGCCAGGATGACGGCCTCGTACCCATCCCTGTCCAGCAGGTCGTCCAGCGTCAAGTCCTTGCCCAGCACCGTGTTCAGACTGATCTCTACCCCGGCCCGCTTGATGTTCTCGATCTCCACGTTGAGGATGTGGCGGGGGAGGCGGTACTCGGGAATGCCGACGGCCATCATGCCACCCGCCACGGGCAGCGCTTCGAAGACAGTGACAGGATAGCCTTTCTGGGCCAGTCGCAATGCCGCCGTCAGGCCCGCTGGCCCGGCGCCGATGACGGCCACCTTCTCCGTCTTGGGCTCCTCCAATCGCGGTGGCGTCCAGGGCCGCTCGATCTCGTGGTCGGCCATGAAGCGCTTAATCTGGCGGATGGCGACCGGCTGGTCCAACTCGGCGCGGCGACACTTGGCTTCGCAGAAGGCGCGGCAGATGCGGCCGCAAACCAGGGCGAAGGGATTGTGCCGCCGGTGGACCTCCAGTGCCTCGGCGTAGCGACCCTGGGCGACGAGGGCAATGTAACTGGGCACATCCACCTCGGCCGGGCAAGCGTTGGTGCATTTGGCCCGCACCAGCGCGGCGCAGACGCCGGCCGGGCAGCGATGCTCGCGGATGTGGGCCTCGTACTCGTCGCGGAAGTAACGGATCGTGGTCAACACCGGGTTGGGTGCCGTCTGCCCCAGGCCGCACAGCGACGAGGCTTTGACCTCCTGCGCCAACTCTTCCAGGTACTCAATGTCGCCCGGCTGGCCCTGGCCAGCGCAGATGCGCTCCAGCGTGGATAGCATGGCCTTGGTCCCCACGCGGCAGGGTACGCACTTGCCGCACGACTCCTCCTGCGTAAAACTCATAAAGTAGCGGGCCAGGTCCACCATACAGGTGTCCTCGTCGCAAACCACCAGGCCGCCGGAACCCATAATGGCCCCCAGCGCCGTCAGCGATTCGTAGTCAACGGGCACGTCCAGGTGCTCAGCCGGGATGCAACCACCCGACGGTCCACCGATCTGCGCCGCTTTGAACGCTTTCCTTCCGGGGACGCCGCCGCCGATCTCGTAAATCAGTTCTCGCAGGCTGATGCCGATGGGCACTTCGACCAACCCGGTGTTGCGGATTTTACCCACGAGTGAAAAGATGATCGTGCCCTTGCTGTCCTCAGTCCCCACCTCCGCGAACCAGTCGGCCCCTTTGGCTACGATCAACGAAACGTTGGCCCAACTCTTGACGTTGTTGATGTTGGTGGGCTTGCCCCACAACCCGCTCTGAGCAGGGAAAGGGGGACGTGGGCGCGGCTCGCCGATTCGCCCCTCAATAGAGGCCATCAGCGACGTCTCCTCACCGCAGACAAAGGCCCCGGCGCCCATCCGGATTTCGATGTCAAAGCTAAAGCCCGAGCCCAGGATGTTTTCACCCAGCAAACTATATTCGCGCATCTGCTCCAGGGCAATCTCCAGGTGTTTAATCGCCAGTGGGTACTCGGCCCGGATGTAAACGAAACCGCGCGCTGCGCCCATAGCATAGGCGCCGATGACCATTCCCTCCAGCACACTATGAGGGTTGCCCTCCAGAATACTGCGGTCCATAAAGGCGCCCGGGTCTCCCTCGTCGGCGTTGCAAATAATGTACTTTACGTCGCCGGGGGAGTTGCGGCAGAACTGCCACTTGAGACCGGTGGGGAATCCGGCGCCGCCGCGTCCCCGCAACCCCGAGCGCTTGACCTCCTCAATCACGCCCTGGGGTTCCATCTGGTGAAGCGCCTTGTTGAGCGCGGTATAGCCATCGGAGGCTATGTAATCCTCAATGCGCGTCGGGTCAATTTGCCCGTTGAGGGCCAGCGCACGGCGCATTTGCCGGGTGTAGAAGGGCAGTTCCTGCTCGTGTACGATAACGCGCTCGGTCCCCGGTTCCACAAACAACAACCGCTCAATTACCTGACCGCCCACCACGCTCTCGTCCACAATCCGAACCGCATCCTCGACGCCGACGTGGGTGTAAGCGATACCATCAGGGTCTAGCGTCACCAGCGGTCCCTGCTCGCAAAAGCCCGGGCAGCCAGTGGCGACGACCTCGACTTCGGACGCCAGCCCCTGTCTTTCCAGTTCATCGCGCAGGTTTGCCATCACCTGGCGGCTGCCCAGTGCGCGACAGCCGGTGCCGTCGCACACACGGATACGGCGACGGTTGGGGTCTATTGCAGCGACCAGTTGTTGACGCAACGCTTCCAAGTCGGCCGGCGATGCGAGTCGTTTCCTTGCTGCTCCTGCCATCGCCTACACCTCCTCCTGGTGTGCCTGCTCAATTTGCAGGAGCAACTGGTCGGCCTTCCGCCCGGTCATCTGGCCATGGTATTGTCCATCTGCAACGACAATCGGGCCGAGGGCGCACGCGCCCAGGCAGTTGACCGTTTCCAAATAGAAGTTCCAATCAGGCGTGCTTTCCCCGGCCCTGATCCCAAGCTTGTTCTCAAGATGGGCCAGCACGCGGGGAGCACCGCGCACGTGGCACGCAGTACCTTGACAAACGCAGATCGTGTGCCGTCCGCGCCGCTCCAGGCTGAACGCATTGTAGAACGTAGCGACACTGTAGACCTGACTTAGAGGCACCCCCATCCGCTCGCTGACCAGGATCATCGCCTCCCGAGGCAGGTAGCGATATCGGCCCTGGACCTCTTCCAGTACGGATATGAGAGAAACTCCTGTCCCGTTCTTCTCTATCGTCTCTGCAAGTTCAATCGGTTCGAAATCCATCACCTTACCATCCTCCTGGGCGAATTGCCCCTTCATGGTGTGGGCTTGCTTTCCTAACTACAACCTGGGCTCCTGATGCAGTATAGCACAAAAGCCGCTAGATTCTCATAGAAAAGCGGGAAGGGAAAGTGAAAAATCCATGAAAAAAGGATGGGCGGGTTTCGCCTCCGGCGAAACCCGCCCATCCTGAGGAACCAAGGAAGTCTGGCAGGGGAGAGTCTAGTCGCAGCCTTCATCGGGGCAGGCCAGCATGTAGCCTACCCCTGGCGTGGTGAGGATATACCGGGGATTCGAGGGCTCTGCCTCCAACTTGCGTCGCAGATAGCGGATGTAGGCGCGCAGATAATCTATGTCGTCCCGATACTCTGGCCCCCACACCTCTGCCAGCAAATCCTGGTGCAGCATGACCCGGTTGGCGTTGAGGGCCAAATGGCGCAGCAGCGCGTACTCTGTGCGGGTGAGCGACACCTGCTCACCGCGCACCTCGATGGTGCGTCGGGCGAAATTGATCTCCAGTTCGCCGCATGTCAATGTGGCAGTGATCATCTCTTCCGGACGTTTGGCGCGACGCAAGACCGCCTTAACCCGGGCCGCCAGTTCTTTGGCACTGAAAGGCTTGGTCAAGTAGTCGTCGGCTCCCACATCGAAGCCACGCAACATATCAGTCTCTTGGGCCTTGGCGGTGAGCATGATCACCGGCACGTCGGAGAACTCGCGGATGCGGCGGCACACCTCGTAACCATCCGGGCCCTGGGGAAGCAGGATGTCAAGCAATACCAGGTCGGGCTGCTCCAAAGCCACCATTTCAATGGCAGACTTTCCACCAGTAGCGGCGATCACCTGGTAGCCCACGGTTTTAAGCACTTCGCTAACCAGTCGCACCACGCGTGGCTCGTCATCCACAACCAGAATCTTTTCACTCATTCTGGCTCACCTCCCGCTCTGCTAGCTCCTGACTCGGGCCCTCCAGGGAAAGTGTGAAGTAAAACGTGCTGCCCTGTCCTAACTGGCTCTCCGCCCAGATACGACCCCCGTGGCTCTCCACGATGGTGCGGGCGATAGGCAACCCCAGTCCTGAGCCAACGACGTGCCGACCCAGACCCGACCTGACCCGAAAAAACTTTTCGAACAGCCGATTCAGGTGTTCAGGGGCGATGCCCACTCCCTGGTCAGCCACGCTGACGATGACCTCATCCTCGCGCACCTCGCCCCGAACAAAGACCAATCCCCCACGTGGTGAGTATTTAACGGCATTGTCCAGCAGATTGTGCAACACTTGCCCAATGCGGTCAGGATCGGCGTCCAAGATGGGGAAATTCTCCGGGAAATCGAGCAAAAATCGGCTTTCCTGGGCACGGCGCGCTATGTCGTCCGTCACACTCTTGGCCAGACGCGGCAGCCTCACCGGTTGGGGTTCGAGCCTCAATAAGCCAGCGTCAATGATGGACGACTCTAGCAGGTCACGGATGAGATCCTGCAGGACGTCACACTCCTCATCTATGATCTGCAGGAACTCTCGCTGGGTCTCGGGGCTGAAGGCGGATTCCTCCATGAGCAGAGCCGTAGAGTAACCTTTAATCGAGGTCAGTGGGGTGCGCATCTCGTGGGCCAGCGTGGAGATCAACTCTGCCTTGAGGCGGTTAGCTTCGCTAAGAGCCTGGGCGGACTGTAGCTCACTTCTCAAACGGGCATTTTCGATGGCTATGGTGATAAGGTCAGCCACGCGTTGCAAAAAGGCCATGTCCTCATGAGTAAAGCTGGCCGGCTGACGCAAGTTCAAGAGCGCCAAGACCCCTGCCTTTATCTGACCCGCGGTCAACGGTACACAGATGGCACTCAATGGCTGCCTCAGACCAGCGGTCGCCGCCCTAAAAACCTCACCGTTTTCCGGCGTTATGTTTGCCATTGCCGCAGCGGTAGCCTCCGGGGTAGGGTATAGCTGGGCCTGACCAGTCTGAAACACCTTGCCACTCATCGCTTCACCAGGGGCTAGCCGGAGTTGTTTCAAGGTGGTAAAGTCGTAACCTTGCGCACCCTTTGCTGCCAGCCGAACTTCAGAAGGGTCGTAGAGCCACAGACTACCAGCGTCAGCCGCCTCCAATGTCTCAATGAGGCAAACCAAGAGCTTCTGCAGCATGGTCTCTAGTTCGTGTTCAGTGACCAAGATCCTGGCTATCTCAAAAATAGTCAACAGCCTCTGATCTTGCTTCACTGTTTGGGCTCCTGCGGATATAGTATCATTGACCAAGGTCATATCGGGATCCTTTGTGACCGTAGATTGGCCGGACATTACCATTGACTCCTCCCATCACATCAACAACCTGTCGCAGTATACCACACGCTGTTTGATTTGGCAACATTCTTTGCTTATCACCCTCTCACCCACAGCGAGACCGTCTCCACGTGGTACGTCTGGGGGAACATGTCCACCGGCTGGACGACGGCCAGGTTGTAGCCCGCCCCCGCCAGCGCGCGACCGTCGCGGGCCAGCGTGGCCGGATCGCAGGAGACGTAGACGATGCGCTGAGGAGCAAGGCGGACCAGCGCCGCCAGCGCTTCGGGATGCACGCCGGAGCGTGGCGGATCCACCACCGCCAGATCAACGGGCATTTCCAGGTCTGGCAACACCTCCTCCACTGCCCCCGGTAGAATGGCTACATTTTCCATGTCCTCCGCGTTGATCCGAAAATCTTCCACCGCGGTGGGCGCGTTCTCGACCCCGACGACATGGCTCACCCTGCCGGCCAACGTCAGTGCAAGGGTGCCAACGCCGCAATAAGCGTCGAGCAGCGTCTCGTCGCCACCGGGGGCGAGATACTCCATCACCAGGCGGACCAGCGTTTCGGTCTGAGGTGTGTTCACCTGAAAAAAACTGCCAACCGAGATGCGAAAGACCCGCCCCGCCACTCGCTCCGTAATGTAATTGTAGCCGATGAGGTTGACCGGCGTGCCATCCCCCAGCAGCAACACGCAGGAGACGGGAAAATCCACCTCCAACTGCGGAGGCTCGTCACCGGCCGTCTCAAAGACGATCATCTGATCGCCGGTGTTGATCCCGGCCCGCAGGGAGATGCGCTTCAGCGGTGGCAGATCGCCACCAGAGCCCAGGTCTAAGGCGAGAAAAAGTTCGTCCAACAAAGGGTGCAGCATCAAACACTCGTCCAGGGGCACGATCCGCCGGCTGGCGGTGGCCCGGAAACCCAGGCGGCCCTGGCGATCCACGGCCAATTGCACGTGGTTACGATAATGCCAGGACTCTGGGCTGGCGAGAGTGTCTCGCACCGGTGGATCGGTAAACTTGCCCAGGCGGCTCAACTGATCTCGGACAATGGCCGCTTTGAAAGCCAGTTGAGCCGGATAGCTGGCGTGTTGCCATTGGCAGCCGCCGCACTGGCCGAAGAAGGGACAGGGCGGCACAACCCGGTCAGGCGACGCGGTCTGCACCTCCAGCAGCCGGGCACGGGCAAAGCGCCGCTTGTCTTCCACAATCTCTACGACCACTTTTTCGCCCGGCAGGGCATAGGGCACAAAGACCACCTTGCCTTCGTGGCGACCCAGCGACGAGCCGCCATGCGCCATGCCGGTCGGAGAGAAGGAGATTTGTAATCGCTTCTCAATCATTTCTTTACTGTTTGTCCACTGAAAATTTATTCTATATTTACATTTAACGCTTGCCAAAGAACCAATAATAGTGTATAATAATGGCACACTGTGTAAGAACAGACATGGAGGGCTGTTAATAAAAGGCTTCCCCTCCTGTCAAACCCAAGAGGAAGGAGGTGAGCTAGATGTTGTTTCTGCCGCGCGAAGAGGGCCAGGGTCTCGTCGAGTACGCGCTGATCCTGGTATTGGTCGCTATCGTGGTGATCGCCATTCTCTTGCTGCTGGGCCCCATCGTGGGCAATGTCTTCAGCAACATCGTCAGTAACCTGTAGGCAACCATTGATTCCAAGCGATAGTGATCCATATTATCCCGGTGAGCCCCTCAGCATTGAGGGGCTCTATTCGTTTGAAAAAGCCCTCGCCGATCTTAACCAGCGAGGGCTCTTCACTCCGCCAATCGGGTGTGGCGCGGAACGCGCAGGGCCTAGACCCAACCACGCAGCTTGGCCGCTTCGGCAACCCGGGCCACAGCTACGGCGTAAGCGCCCATGCGGTTGTTCACTTTGTACTTCTGCGCCGCGTTGTGCACGGCGTGGAAGGCGGCGGTCATCTTTTTGTCCAGCCTTTCGTAGACCTCATCCGCCTCCCAGTAGAAATTGTAGGCGTTCTGCACCTGCTCAAAGTAAGATACGGTCACACCGCCAGCGTTGCACAGAAAGTCGGGAATGACATAGACGCCATTCTTGTACAGGATCTCGTCTGCCTCGGGGGTGGTGGGGCCATTGGCCAACTCGGCGACGATCGTGGCCTGGATGCTGCCAGCGTTCCAATCGCCAATCTGATTCTCCATCGCCGCCGGGACAAGGATGTCTACATCGAGTTCCAGCAGTTCGGCGTTGCTGATGTTCTTGGCGCCGGCAAAATCAATGACCGAACGGGTGCTGCTCTTGTGGGCCACCACCGCCTCAAGGTCCAGGCCGTCGGAGTCATAGATGCCGCCCTTGGAGTCGGACACGGCCACGACTTTGCTGCCAAACATCTCGCTAATGAGCTTGTGGGCGAACCGACCAGCATTGCCGTAGCCCTGGATGGCCACGGTGGCGCCCTCAAGTTCCATGCCCAGAACCCTGGCCGCTTCGCGGATGCAGTACATGCCGCCCTTGGCGGTGGCGTCGCCGCGGCCGGCCGAGCCGCCCAAGGGGATCGGCTTGCCCGTGATCATGCCCGGCACGTTGTAGCCGACGATCTTGGCGTACTCGTCCATCATCCAGGCCATGATCTGCGGGTTGGTATACATATCGGGCGCCGGGACGTCAGTCTCTGCACCGATGTAGTGGCCGATGGCACGAATGTATCCCCGACTGAGGCGTTCCAATTCGCCTATAGAAAGCTCTTTGGGGTTGCAGACTATGCCGCCCTTGCCACCCCCCAGGGGGATGTCTACCACGGCAGTTTTCCAGGTCATCCAGGCCGCCAACGCCCGGACAGTGTCAATGGTCTCCTCGGGATGAAAGCGGAGGCCGCCTTTCGTGGGGCCTCGGGCATCGTTGTACTGCACGCGAAAGCCCTTGAACACCTCGACCGAGCCATAGTCCATGCGAACGGGGATGGTCACGTGAAACTCGCGCATCGGTTCTCGCAGCAGAGCGTGAGACGCCGGATCGAGTCCCAGAATCTCCGCTGCTTGATCCAACTGCGTCTGAGCGATCTTGAAAGGATTAAGCCCTTTGTCATACATTCATTGTTTCTCCTTACAAAAGATGTGGATTTGAGCATCTCCCGGAAAGAATGGGCCGGGGTCGTTGGCCTGTTAAGGAATGAGTGGCTAGATTCCTGAATCATCACCTCCTTGTGATGCATCGATCGCGTCTTTGTGACCGAATTGCAGGCAACCCGTGCTCGTATTGTGAGGAGCTCGTGCGTGACAACACGATCTATTGCGGACTATTTCTGTGGAC
>CAYNKW010000050.1:0-1783 GCA_964397845.1 uncultured Anaerolineae bacterium | reverse complement strand
CATAACCTGGCCCATGAGAAATTGAGCGACCGTCTCTTTGCCGTCGAGGTATTGCTGCACCGGAGCGGGATTGTCAGCCAGCACCTGGGCCACAACCTCTGCCAGCGCCGCCGCGTCGCTGATCTGCGCCAGCCCGCGCTCGGCCACAACCCCTCCCGCCGACCCGCCGGTCTCGAACATCACGTCGAACACATCGCGCGCCGTGGACGTGTTGATGGTCTCTTTTCCCAACAGCGTCAGCAACTCGGCCAGTCCCTGCGGCCTGATGCGCACGGCGTCAATATCCACGCCGCTTTCTTTCATCCGGCGGAAAAGGTCGCCGATGATCCAGTTGGTCACGGTCTTGGCCTGGGGATAAGCCGCCACACAAGCCTCAAAGTAATCGGCCACAGAACGATCGGCGGCCAAGACACCGGCGTCAAAACGAGAGAGACCGTAATCACGCACAAAACGGTCTCGCCTGGCTTCGGGCAGCTCTGGCAGCCGCGCCCGGATCTCTTCTACCCACTCCCGACTCACCTCCAGCGGAGGCAGGTCAGGTTCCGGGAAATAGCGATAATCGTCGGCGTACTCTTTGCTGCGCTGGACGACGGTCACGCCCCGGCGCTCGTCCCAGCCCATATTCACCTGCCCCACGATGCCGCCAGCGTCCAGGATCTCGGCCTGACGCAGGATCTCGTACTCTAGAGCCAGTTTGACGGCGCGAAAGCTGTTGAGGTTTTTCACTTCTACCTTGGTGCCGAACTCGTCGCTGCCGGCAGGTCGCAGCGAGACGTTGGGTTCGCAGCGCATGGCGCCTTTCTCCATGTCGCCGGTGCTCACACCCAGGTAACGCAGAATGGTGCGCAGCTTGATGAGGTATTGGCGGGACTCTTGGGCCGAGCGAATGTCCGGCTCGGTGACGATTTCCAGCAAAGGGATGCCGGAACGGTTATAGTCCACCAGGCTGTCACCCCCGACGTGAAAGAGCTTACCGGCGTCCTCCTCCAGGTGGGCGCGGGTGATGCCGATGCGGCGACTTTGGCCGTCCACTTTGACCTCAAGCCAGCCGTCGTGGCAAAGGGGCAACTCGTACTGCGAGATCTGATAACCCTTTGGCAGATCGGGGTAACTGTAGTTCTTCCGGGCAAAGACCGAGTATTCGGCAACCTGACAATTCAAAGCCAGTCCGGTCATGATGGCAAATTCTACCGCCTGGCGGTTGATGACCGGCAGCGAGCCCGGCATCCCCATGCAGACAGGGCAAACGTGAGAGTTGGGCGGCTCGCCAAAGATGCTGGCATCGCACGTGCAGAACATCTTGGACTTGGTCTGAAGTTGCACGTGGACTTCCATGCCGATGACGGCTTCGTACTTCACGGCGTTCTCCTGTTTCACCAAAGGTAAGCGTTCAGACCTCCGAGGTTTTTGGCGTGGATTTGACTTGAAAAATAGGCAATTTGTCGGTTTAAGGTTTCGACGAAGCTTCGCCAGACGCTTACCACCAAAGTTGTGAGAGGAACATATTGTAACACAGGCCCCACCAAAGCGCAACCCTGCCCTGTCCTAACAGGGCCATTCAGTAGCGGCCAAAACACCTCGACAATTTGCCTTTTGCCCTTGGTCCTTAGGCCCAAGGGCTCTCGCTCCCGCTGGATCGCCAGATCCAGCGGTGTTTAGCGATGCTTTACAGTGCGGGATCTGGCGATCCCGCACGAGCAATAATTATGTCGAGATACCCTGTGAACCATGCCCGATTTTTCTTATCTTTCTCAGCGACCTCCGCGCACTCTGCGGTGAAAAA
>CAYNKW010000049.1:16438-20450 GCA_964397845.1 uncultured Anaerolineae bacterium | reverse complement strand
TCAAGGCCACGTAATCGCCTCGCTCCGGCCGAAGCCGCAGTCCCAGCAACAGGCACGCCAACAACACCACCAGAAACCGGCGATGCATGCCCCCCCTCTCAACGTTCCCATCCCTCACGCCTTGGCGACTCGTTCCCCGAAGGACAACGGGGTCTTCACCTGCCCTGGTGTGGGCACTTCGGCGTACACTCGCGGCAGTTGCAGATTGGCAAAGCGGATGCTCATCATGTCTCCTCTTCAGACTCATTCCCCGTCGCAACGCCCGAGATTATACCCCCTCTGGTAAGAAAAGTCCACCCGTATTTTACTTTTCCCCACAGTTGATATACAATACGCTTAGCCTGGGTGCCATTTCGGTCTCCAGGCATCCTGGCGAACGAGTTTGGAGGCAACAGTAGATGTCCGATAAAGAATTGTACGAACTGCTGAAAGATGCCGCCGAAAAGTTGGCGGTGGAGCAACAGTTACTCCTTCGTGAGAGCCTGGGCCAAGACTTTGAAGACGATGAGTTCTTTGAAGCAGAGATCGTGGAGGGTCCTGTGCTGCCAGTGCGCGATACAGTGATCTTTCCCCACATGATCACACCACTGTTTGTGGCGCGGGAGCGATCGGTGCGAGCGGTGAACGCTGCCACCCTGGAGGATCTACCTCTCATCGTCGTCACCCAGCGCCACTCTGCGATCAACGATCCAGAGGCAGAGGATCTATACGCCATCGGCACCGAGGTGAGCATCGCTCGTACGTTGCGCATGCCCGATGGCAGTACCAGCATCCTGGCCCAAGGGCAAGACCGGGTGGAGGTCCTGGAATTTCTCGAGATGGAACCGTATATCGTGGCCCGCGCTCGCGTCCTCCATGAACCGGAAAGGGACGATTTGGCTACCGAGGCGCTCATGCGAGCCGTGCTGGCTCTCTTTGAGCGGGTAGTACAGTTCAGCCGCAACGTACCAGAGGATGCCTATGTGCTGGCCATGAACATAGACGAACCCGGTTGGCTGGCCGATCTGGTGGCCTCGACGATTGACCTGGATACGGAGGAACGCCAGAACCTGCTCCGCGTCGTAGATCCCATCAAGCGGCTGGAACGCTTGAGCATCCTGCTGGCAAAAGAATTGGACGTGCTGGAACTGGAGAACCAGATCCACTCGCAGGTGCAGCAGGAGGTGGATAAATCGCAACGCGAGTATTTTTTGCGCGAGCAGATGAAGGCCATCCAGACCGAACTGGGTGAGGGAGATATCTATAGCCAGGAGCTCAACGAATTGCGCGAGCGATTGGCGGCCAGAGCCCTGCCAGAGGAAGCTCAAAAGAAAGCGGAAAAGGAACTCTCCCGGCTGGCAGCCATGCCGCCCCACGCGCCAGAGGGAAGCATGATCCGCACCTACCTGGATTGGATTTTCGACTTGCCCTGGACTGAGGTGATGGAGGACAACGAGGACATCAAAGCAGCCGCCAAAGTGCTGGATGACAGCCACTATGGGCTGAAAAAGGCCAAAGAGCGTATCCTGGAATACATGGCCGTGCGCCAGTTGGCTGCCGACAATATGCGCAGCCCCATCCTCTGCTTCGTTGGCCCGCCGGGCACGGGCAAGACTTCGTTGGGTCAGGCCATTGCGCAGGCGTTGGGCCGCAAGTTTGTGCGCGTGTCGTTGGGTGGCATCCGCGACGAGGCAGAGATCAGAGGGCACCGGCGCACCTACATTGGCGCGTTGCCGGGGCGCATTATCCAGACTATGCGCCGCGCGGAGACGATCAATCCTGTCTTTATGCTGGACGAAATAGACAAGTTGGGCACTGACTTTCGGGGCGACCCCTCGGCGGCGCTGCTGGAGGTGCTGGACCCGGAACAAAACCATGCCTTCTCCGATCATTACCTGGACGTATCCTACGATCTGTCGAAGGTCATGTTCATCACCACGGCCAACGTCCTGCACCCCATCCCCCCGGCTCTGCAAGACAGGACGGAGGTCGTCAAGTTTCCGGGGTACATCGAAGAGGAGAAACTAGGCATTGCCCGCCAATTCCTCATCCCACGCCAGTTGGAAGAGCATGGGCTGAATGACAGACCACTTCACTTCTCCGACGCTGCTCTGCGCACTATCATCCGTGAATACACCTATGAGGCCGGCGTACGCAACCTGGAGCGGCAAATCGCCAGCGTATGCCGCAAAATTGCCCGCCGCGTGGCGGAGAACAAAGCCGTGCCCCACCGGATCACTCGCGCTGCGCTGAACAAGTACCTGGGGCCGCCCCTATACCTCCAGTCCAAGGCCGAGCGGGAGAACAAAATCGGGGTGGCCACTGGAATCGCCTGGACGGGAGCTGGCGGCGACCTGATGCCAGTAGAAGTCGCTCTGATGGAAGGTAAGGGCAGTCTGCTGCTCACCGGTCAACTGGGCGAGGTGATGCAAGAATCTGCCCAGGCCGCCCTTAGCTACGCCCGGGCCAATGCCAAAGCCCTTGGCATCCAGGAAGCTTGCCATGAATTCGACAAGTTGGACATTCACATTCACTTGCCGGAGGGAGCCATTCCCAAAGATGGGCCGTCGGCTGGCATCACGATGGCCACGGCGCTTATTTCTGCCCTCTCGCTGCGCCCGGTGCGGCACGACGTGGGCATGACCGGTGAGGTCACCCTGCGAGGCCGTGTACTGGCCATCGGCGGGTTCAAAGAGAAGGTGATGGCTGCGCGCCGGGCCGGCATCAGAACGGTGATTGTGCCTGAGGAGAATCGCCGTGATCTGGTGGATCTCCCCCCCAGAGTCCGAAGAGGCCTGGAGCTTGTTTTTGTGCGTCGCATGACAGAAGTGCTGGAAACGGCCCTCCTCGAAGGTGAGGGCAACAGAGATGAGAGAGAGAAGAAACAGACAGGCTCTAAGCGGGCCGGGCAAAAATGAAAGGAACTCACAGAGAGCCACTTAGAAAAGCCGGGGGAGAACAAGAAATTGTGTTTCGTGGCAACAGCGTGCTATGGTTGGCAATAGCGATAGCGGTGCTGGTGCTGCCGGCTTGTCAGGGCCAAGACCCCACGGTCAGGGAGGAGATAGATCTGAGAGCCATCCTCCCCGACTCGCTGCAGGCGGTTCACGTTCAGCGGCTCGATCCGGAAGCCGGTCTCCAGTCCCAATGGCTGGTTCTCTACAAGTACGACGTCACCCCGCTATTCAGTCCCATTGCCGGCGTAGTTTACCGCGCCGACCGAGGTGGCAGCAACCAGCCGCCTGTCATCCACCCTTACCCCTTGCGCCTGCCCGACCGGAACTATCTGGGCAGCGAAAGCGTGTCGGTGCAGCCGGCAGACATTCTCTCGGCCTGGTCGGGTCTGGAGTTGGTGGCGGAGAATAGAAATGCTAGTGGCTTTGTAACCGAGGCTGCCATCTTTCGCTGGCACGACCCGTTTCCCCAGGAAGTGTGGCGCGCCCCAGAGGACGAGAGGTATTACGAATGCATGGGTTTCTTTCGCACCGACGGTGAGGTCATTGTGAAAGTGGACCAGGTGATCGTTAAAGGACTGGTGGGCGACCGGAGTCAGTTGGCGCGCTACCATGAGTATAAGCCAGACGAGAGGGGCTCGTACCTGATCAGTGACGCTCGCTTAAAGTCAGTCGAGAGATCGTGGATAGATTTCTCCTTTGGGCAGACGGGCAACGTGCTGGACTCGCCCTACCCGGAAAAGATTGTGCTGGCCTTTTACAAGGCATTGGGCGAGCCCACTGCGAACCTGGAATCGTTTCTGAGTGAGGAAGGTCGAAAGCTGCTCGATGACGACCTGCCAGGTTATGGCTGCGACCCCTGGCCGCCGGAGCAGGTGGAAAAAACCACCGTTCACGAGATCAAATACTTTCCGGGGGTAGAATCTCAGGCTAAAGAAGAGGAAGCGCAACAGTCACTGGTAGAACTCAAAGTCCTGTGCCAGTCAAGGCAAGGAGAGGCTATGCAACAGTACGCCCACGTGGGCTGGTTTTTGAAGCGAGAGGCCGGCAGGTGGAAAATGGATCAGATCTACCGACCC
>CAYNKW010000049.1:15086-16338 GCA_964397845.1 uncultured Anaerolineae bacterium | reverse complement strand
TTTTTTCTCGCGGGTCTCTTACCACAGTTCGTCGCCCCGCAGCAACCGCCGGGCAAAGCGATACAGAACGTAACTTTCTAGCGCGAAAGGCGGAAAGCCCAGAAAGCCAAGCACCGGCATCTCAAAAATCTTGATCTCTGAAAGAATGGGCACGGCATAGATCCATTTGGCCAGCGCCCAGTAGTTCCAGAACTCCCACAGCAGGCCGCAGACGGCGCCGGCTGCCAGAAACCTCAGCGTATCGCCCAGGCGTCCCTCCTCCCACTGGCGGAAGAGCGACGGTGCACCCATCTGATAGTTGATCGGCTCTATCAAAAAGATGAAGCCAAGCCAAACAAAGCCGAACAGAAAACGAGAGACGCGGTAAGGCAGAGCTGGCGGAATAGTCACAAAGGCCACGCCGACGACGAACGACAGGGCCCACAGAAACGGAGAAAACCGGCGCGGCGCGATGCGCACTCCCTCCAACTTGAACACACCCCCCAGCCAGTCGGCGGTCTCAAAGATGCCAGGAAAGATGGTGGCAAAGCTCCAGCCGAAAGCCAGGCCCTGCAACGCCGAATGGCGCGGTACGCCGACGTAATACCAGTTCATCAGCCGCAGGTTGTACACCTCAAAGATCAACCACAGGCCAAGCGATAGCCAGAGCATCATCAGGAATTCACGCGGGCGGTCATGAATGAGCGACTCGCCTCGCAACCGCAAGGCCAGCGCGTCGGCAAGGAGGATATAGCCGCTCCAGGCAATGGGCGTGAACCAGGTCGCCACCGGGTCTACTCTGAGAAACATCAGCCCCATGGCGACGACTACTATGCCTAGACCCAGCCAACCGTACCATTTCAGTTTCATACCTCCCCTCCTCGCCCCAACTATTGCATCTTGACCACTACCGGCGCATCGGACCACAGCGCCTCCAATTGATAGTAGTCTCGCACGGCAGGAGAAAAGATGTGAACGATGACACTGCCATAGTCCATCAACATCCAGCCTGAAGACGCTGTGCCCTCAATGCGGAGGGGTAGCGTCTGCAACTTTTTCTTGACCCGCAATCTGATTTCCTCGACAATAGCCCGTATCTGACGCTCGCTCTCCCCACTGGAGACGACGAAAAAGTCTCCCAATAGAGACACTGGCCGGATATCCAACATCGCCGTGTTCACACCCAGCCTCTCGGCGATGGTGTCCAACACCAGATGAGCCAGTTCCACAGAGTCTACGGTTCCCAGCGCACTCCTCCTCAGCGTTTCCCTTC
>CAYNKW010000049.1:11383-14986 GCA_964397845.1 uncultured Anaerolineae bacterium | reverse complement strand
GCCAGTTCCACAGAGTCTACGGTTCCCAGCGCACTCCTCCTCAGCGTTTCCCTTCCTGTTCCCGTTCTTGCAAAGGTCAGTCAATCCGTCATGCCTGGCCCGCCACTGGGTCAGCCTGTGCAGCCGGGCGTTCTCAATGGTCAGCTACTTATTCCATGATACCCCGATCCTCCGCTAAAGTCAAGTCCTGCCAACGGCCCAACACTTCTCTCATGCGCTCCCAATGCGTGCCTCGCCAGTAGACGCGACCGCACTCCGCGCAAAGGCGAAACTCTTCCTGGGTGCAGTGCACGTGAGGCGGAACCCGCCCACGTGCCTCCTCACGACTCAGCGGAGTCAGCCGTCCGTTGCAGACGGGACAGCGCGTAAAGGCCCCTTCCGGCGATGGCCCAACGGCCGCGACGACCTGGCGCACCTGCGCCGCCAGCTCTTCGCCCTCAATCAGGAGAGCCGACACGCCGCGCCGGGCAGCCAGTTGGCGGTCGCAGGTCAGCAGCAGGCGCTCTTCGGCGCGGGCACGTCGGAGGAGCGCCCAATCATCGGCCCCTGAGTCGAAACCCGTGTCATAGCCCAGGAGGCGCAGCCACCGGACCAGCCGGCCCAGCATCCCGTCGGCCAAAAGTTTCTTCGGTTGCGGTTGGCTGGAGTTTGTGCTATTTATCATTCTCTGGTATGATCTCGAATACGTAAAACGTGAAACGTAAAAACTTGCGTTTTACGTATTACGCATCACGTATCGTGCTCTTGATGGAGGTGAAATGATCGGAGACAACTTATCGTTGGCACTTTCGATGCTAGGTCTATTGGTGCCGCTGGGATTGGCACTGGTGGCTGCCGGCGGGGTACCAGAAAAGCGAGCTGGATCGGCGGCCCTCTCGGCGTTGGCAGCCATCGGGCTGGGCGGCTTTGCTTACCTGGCTATTGGTTTTGCGCTTCAATTTGGCGGAGCCGGGCTGCACTATAACCTGCCTGGCCTCGAAGGGCTGGTGTGGGAACGACCTCTACTCAGCATCAGCAACCTGGCCCAGGTGGGCACCTACGGCTATTTTCTGCAAGGCGAGGCCGGCACCCCGGCCGTCTATGCTCTCTTTCTGTCACAACTTCCCCTGGTGGCTACGACTGTCCTTATCCCGCTGGCGGCGATGAGAGGGCGGACGCCAGGGTGGGTGACGCTGTGCGGCGCGCTGCTCACCGGCGGGCTGCTCTACCCGGTGCTGGCCCATTGGGCCTGGTTCGACGACTGGCTGGCTCAACTGGGCCAGTTGGTCGGGTTGGGCCACGGTTACGTGGACCTTGCCGGCGCGGGCGTGGTGCACGTGCTGGGCGGCGCCGTCGCGCTGGCCGGTTTGCTGGCCTTTCGCCTCCAGAGCGAGCGACGGGCAATCACCGTCCCGGGCCCCGACCCCCGGCAGCACTCCCTGCCCAAGATGCCCCGGCCTCAGAAATACGTCCCCTTGCCCCGTACCTACCAACCATTGCTGGCTTACACTGGCGCGATACTGGCCCTCTTCGGCTGGATAGGCCTGGCAATCAGCCCTTCCATGCTCTTTCAACCGGAAATCGCGCCCAGCCTGGCGGCCCTCAACATGGCGCTGAGCGCCGGCGCGGCAGGCGCATTGGCCATGTTCTACACCTGGCTGGTGGCTGGCGCACCCTCTCCACTGATAGCCGCCCGCGCCGTGGCCGGTGGCCTGGTGGCCGTCAGCGCAGGGGCAGCTTTCATCCCGCCCTGGGCAGCCATGGTTGCGGGGGCTGCGGTGGGGCTACTCATCGCGCCGATTCACTTCCTGAGCACCCGCGTCCTGCGCCTGGGCGACGAGACGGCTGCGGTTAGTACCCACCTGCTGCCCGGCGCATGGGGGCTGACCGTCGTGGGCCTCCTGGCCGATGGGCGCTTCGGGGCCGGCTGGAACGGCGTCGGTGCGCTGGAATACCTGGACGTGCCCGGACAGGGTGTGACCGGCGCACTGGCAGCATCTGGCTTCATCGCCGACTGGCCGGGGCAGTTGCAGGCTCAACTGGCGGGCGCTGGCGTCATCTTTCTGGGCGGGTTCGTTGTGGCCGGCGCGCTGTTTGCCCTGGCGGCCGGGCTCATCGCCGCCTGGGAGGGACGCAGTCTGCCGGCAGAATCCCCCCACAGTGTGAGTCAGGAGAGCTAAAGAATCAGTAGATTTTGCTTTGGGTCCTCCAGATAAGGGTCCATTCCCGGAAAGGGCGAAGGCATGATTGGTCTCCTTTTTCCGTATTTGCCAGGGGACTTGTTCCTCACTCCTTCACTCTTGATGCTTTGTCCAGCAGTTGGGTCACTTCCTCGTCAGAGGTTTGGCTGAATATGCAGTAGAACGCTCCCACAGCCCAGAAAGGTTCGGGCGCGTGCAGGCAGATCAGGCGGTCTACCTCTCGTTCCAGGCGGGCCAGCGTATCGGGAGGCCCAAGGGGCAAGGCCAGGATGAGTTGCCGGAGTGGCTGTTGCCGCAATCCCCGGATAGCGGCGAGGATGGTAGAGCCAGTAGCGACGCCGTCGTCCGTCAAAATCACGATCTTGTCGCTCAGGCTCAGCGGCGGACGGCTGCCTCGATAAACAGCCAGCCGGCGGTCGATCTCCTCCCGCTGGCGGGCGACCTCGACATCCACATAAGATCGGGGGACGCGCAGATCGCGGACGAGCCCCTCGTCCAGCACCACGTCACCGGAACTGGCCACAGCACCGATGGCCAGCTCTGGGTTGCCCGGCGCACCGACTTTGCGGGTCACGTATACGTCCAGCGGGGCATCCAGCAGGCGGGCGATCTCGTAGCCGACGACGACTCCGCCGCGCGGGACGGCCAGCACGATGACATTGCCGGTCGCCACTTCATCCCGGAGAAAGCCCAAAGATTCGGCCAGCAATTGGCCCGCTTCTTGCCGGTCACGAAAGAGCATGTCCCCCACTCCCCAGAGGTACGTGAGTGAGCACCGTGTAAACCGCGCCATCAGGCCGCAAGTCGCTGCGCATGACGTTCACCGACAACACCGTCATGCCGCCCAGCAGCCCCACGTCGCTCTCTGCGATCAATTCGCCCAGGCGTTGCAGGTCGCTCCGACTCACCTTGCGCTGAACCCGGCCCAGGGTAAGGTGGGGCTTGAAGGACCGATCCTCCGGCTCGAAGCCAAGCTCGACCAATGCGCTTTCCACTGCCTTGTGCAAGCGAACTAGAGTGCCAGTCGGTTCTCGCACACCGACCCACACCACGCGGGGGCGACGCGGGTTGGGGAAGCAGCCCATGCCGGCCAACTCGACGGTGAACTGGTCGAAGCCCTCGCAGGCAGCCTCCACAGCCCGTGAAACGCTTGCTATGCGCGGGGCTGGCACGTTGCCCAGGAACTTGAGGGTGAGGTGAATGCCTCCAGGCCGCGCCCAGCGCAAGGAACGTTTAGCAACCTGGCGCTTCAGGCGATCCTGGAGACGGATAAGACTATCTTTGAGACCCTGGCTCAATTCGATAGCGATAAAGGTACGGATCTGTTCCACGACGGATCATCCTTTCAGACATGGCTAGCCTCTTAAGCGCACGACAAACTCCTGGCCCTGAAGCTCAAACTCGGGCTCACTGCTGTTGTGCT
>CAYNKW010000049.1:0-11283 GCA_964397845.1 uncultured Anaerolineae bacterium | reverse complement strand
CGCACGACAAACTCCTGGCCCTGAAGCTCAAACTCGGGCTCACTGCTGTTGTGCTGCTTCATCAGCCGAATCATGCGTGGAATGCCAGTGCCAAAGTCTTTCATGTATCCCATCCGGCTGAGGAACTGGGTGATAAGATCGTTGCGTGAAACGTGATTGTAGGCACGGATAGTTTCCAGCGTCATCGTGTTGGGCAAAGTGCCTGGACTGCGCACTTCGATGACATCGTCGAGTACTAGCAAGCGAATCTGTGCACCAGCGATGCTGTAGTCACGGTGGGCAACGGCGTTGACAACCGCCTCGCGCAGTGCCTCACGCGGGTACTGGGGTCGGTCGGTGCGCCGAAAACCCTCGATGCGCCCAGTCAGTGAGGTGTTACGTACCAGGAACGCCTCGGCCCGGTCAATGAGCTGGGGCAACCGGCCCTCAATCTCCTGCCGGTCGGCAATCTCTTCCCCGACAACCCGGCCTACGAAACGCACAGCGCTGACGCGGCTGTGACGCATCGCCTGCTGCGGTCGCTTGCCAAAGACCAGCAACCCGGCCACAGTAAGCGCTAACTGCCCCTCTACCGCGCGGGCCAGTCGCGAGTTTTCCAGGAATTGAGGCAAGGGAATGGCAATTTCGTCCAATGATTCGCCAGTGAAATGTTCGTAGTATGTGCGAAAGGCTTCGTTGTCCAGGTCATCCAGGCTTGTGCCGGGCACCGGAGTCTCGTCAAAGGCATACAGCCCGGCTTGTTGAAGTAGTCGGATACGCTCTTGTTGCATTACCGGCCGCTTAGTTGGGCCTACCCGAATGTAACATTGCCCACGGCTGTTTTCGTGGGGAGGTCCCAGATGGCGAGAGATCTCAATTACGACAACGGTCTTGCCATTCACGTCTACGTAATCCACCATCGGATGGAGCGGGGGACGGCACCCATCGTGCGCAATGCTGGTGATTTGCTGCGCCACATGATCTGGGTCGCTCACGCCGACCACCCGACCGTCATCGGCGACGCCGATCAGCAGCCAACCGCCGTGAGCATTGGCAAAAGCAATCATCTCATTGGCCATGTCACTGCGTTGAGACACATCCTCTTTGAACTCGACCGTCGAATCCTCGCCACCAGCGATCGTCTCCAATAATTCCAGCTTGGTGAGTGCCATGCTGTCTTCTCCCTAACGGATGCCATACTTTTCTTTGCGGATGCGGAACGCTTCTTCGCCGCCTTCCAACAGTCGCTCGACTGCCTGTTTGATGGACGGCGCATCAATACAGCCCAAGCCACCCTCCACGACCTGCCCGTGTCGTTCGTCAGCGTCTAACACGATGATGAGTTCTGCGTCACCAGAAACAGGGATGTTGGCGTTGTGTGTAGCGATCAAGAACTGACGGTGTTCTTTTTCCCGGCGCAATGTAGCCACGATCTGATCAAAGATAAACTGATTGTCCAGATCATCTTCGGGCTGGTCAATGAGCAACGGGGCATTGCTCTCCAGTAGAATCAGTGAGAGGATGGCCGTGCAGCGCTGGCCAACCGATAGGTGCTCCAGTGGTTTGTATCCCAACTCGCCTGAACCTACTTGCAGCTCTATCACCGGCAGGTCGGGGACAGAAAAAGTCTCCAGGTTGAACAGCGACTCGCGGTCCAAGCCCGATGCATTGCGGCGCATGGCTGCCGAATCCACGCCAAAGTGGACCTCGAGTAGACTGGGCTCGTCCCCGGTCCGGCGCTGCTCAAAGCGAATCGCCTCTGCCAGCTCAATGGGGTCGCGGTAAGCGGGAATTTCAGGGATGAGGTATCGTGTCTCTCCCCGGATTTTCACCGGGCGTTGCGCCGCGCGCTCCGGAGTGTCGGCACGGATCGAGGACATCTGTTTGCGTGCCGGAGAGCGGACATTCCGACCGGCAAAGAGATCGCGCAGATACACCTCCAGTGCGGCACGGTATCCCTGCGGATGCACCGTCATGCGTACGCGGCCCCGCAGATGCTGGCTTAACTCGTCAGCCTTGTCTCGCCGGATCTCGTATTGGCAACGCCGGATGGCACGTAACTGTGCCAGCAACGTTTGTCGCTCTGCCTCCAGCCGGGCCACCTCTTGACGATACCGTTCCACTTCGGCAGCCAGTTGCTCCAGCGTGGAACGACGTGCTTGCAAACGAATGTAGCGATCGAAATCAAAACCTTCCTGACCTTCGGCCTGGAACTGGCGCAACAGTGTCTGGTAAGCATCGTCTTGTTCCTGATAGTCCTCCTGCCAGGTACCGCGAGCAGGTTGGCCTTCCGCCCAGCGAGTTGCCAGGCGCGCGCCAAGTTGCTCCAGTGTGGCCTGCAAGTCGGTGTCAATTGCCTCTAGTAGCGCCCGTTGCGCCCGCAGCGTCTCCTGATTGGGCAGACCGACCAACTGCTCATCACTGAGCAAGTTGGGGCTCAGACGGTGTTCCTCAACAAAGATTTGCACCTGCTCGCGCAGGCCGGCTACCCACGTCTCCGCGCGCGATAGCAACACCTGCTCGCGATCGTATCGTCGTTTCTGCTCCACACGGGCGGCGAAATCGGCCTGTTCCATCCGGCGCAACTCTTCCTGAACAGCAGCCAGTTCGTCTACCCTTTCCTGGACACTTTCAACGTCTTCCTCCAGACGCAAGATGGCTCCAGCATTTGTCTTCAATTGGCGCAGTAGTGTCTCTTCTTCTTCAAGAGGCTCTTTCAAATCCTCGGCCACGTAATTATCGAGCAGACGCAGTTGGAAAGCCGGGTCGCCCGAAATCTCGTAGACCTCTTTTTGACCGTACACCTCAAGCGGCAACAGAGCCGCCGGGGCAACGTTTGTCAGCTCTTCGCCCGTATCTGCGCGGTAGACCCGGGGTGAGCGCTGCGCTGTGCGTTCGACGCGGTAGCGCACGCCGTCACGGGTAGATGTCACCTTAATAAGGGAGCCCGGCGGAAAGGGGGGATGAGGATTGTCATTGCTGGGCGGCGCAAAGAGGGTTTCGACTTGCTTGCGATTGGCATCGGTCTTGGGTTCCAGGCCAAAGGCGTAGCGGATCGTCTCCAGCAGCACCGACTTGCCCGTCCCACGTCCACCGATAACGCAGTTCTGGTTGGGATTGAGGGGCAACTCCAGCCCGTCGAGGAAACCACCGGCGATCTCGACCCACTCCAGCACAGGGTGAGCTGCATCGTGTTCCTGACCCAACGGGGGCGGGTCGGCTTGAATGCGCGTCTCGGGATCGTTGAAACAGTTGCGTAGCCCCTCCAAACTAATAGGATCGTCAAGTTTGAAACGGGAGTGGCGAGTGCCGATGCCCCGGTGCGAGTGTTTGGCCGGTTGATCGGGGTGTGGGTTGTCGGAAGCACGGTAGACCGCTGGGCGACGGGTATAGGGAGCCTGGCCAATCTGGGACGGCAGCGTACCCCCCGCGTATTCGACGGCGGCGTAGCGCCCCTCTTGCCAGATTTGGATGCGAGTCTGTCCATCTAACTCGTGCCAGACGCCTTTATGGTCATCAATGTGGGCCAGCACAGCCAATGCACCGTGCTCTCTGCTGATGATTTCAAGCACTCTTTGAATTCCGTAGCGAGTAACCATTGCCTCTCGCCGGCCTCGCTGGTCTTTGCCAATCCCCAAATCAGCCAGCAGGTCAGTGACGTGCGCACCAGTCTTGTCTCCCGGAAACAGAGCAATAATGTGGACACCTGGCTGAACCGTTATCTCGACGCCTGGGAAGACGACCAGGGACGTGCCTTGAGCTGCTGCTTTGACCCTGTCCACCCACTCACCGCTGTGGTGATCGGTGATGGCGATGGCCTCCATGCCGGCGCCAATGGCCTGTTGGACGATCATCCCAGGCGTCACGTCTGGCTCAATGAAACAAGCTGAAGCAGGAGTGTGGATATGCAAGTCAAGGCGACGGAAGCGCATTCCCTTTGTCATGCTTGTAGTCCTTCTTCTGCGGTTGCTCCATCACGTTCACAGAGACGAGTCCCATAAAATGCTGCCCCCAGTTTAACTCACCCCCGCGTAAAAGTCAAACGGCTTCTGCTATGAATCAAGGACCCGGCCGGTTAAAAGGTCGGGCATAGTTTACGCAGGGAGAAGCTGCCCTGACAGACTGCAAGATCTGTCTTGAGGCAACACTCGAGCCGGCGGATTAAGGGGATTGAGCGGAGCAGTAATCTCACAGAGGAGCAAGTCTCTACGCCACGACCGCCTGGGGACGGGGGATCTGCTCCGTCTCGTCCAATGCCTGGTAGGCCATGCTGTACAGCCGGTGATAATGCCCACCCAGGGCCAGCAGTTCCTCGTGGCTGCCCCGTTCGACGACGCGCCCATGATCCAGCACGACGATTTGGTCGGCGCGGGTGATGGTGCTCAGCCGGTGAGCAATGACAAAGGACGTGCGCCCTTTCAGCAGACGCCCCATCGCCTCCTGGATCAAACGCTCGGTCTGGGTGTCCACGCTGGAGGTAGCCTCGTCCAGCACGAGGACGCGCGGGTCGGCCAGCAGCGCGCGGGCGAAGGCCAGCAACTGCCGCTGCCCCACCGAGAGGATGGCGCCGCCTTCTTCGATCTCGGTGTCGTAGCCCTGGGGCAGCTTGACGATGAACTCATGGGCACCCACTGCTTTGGCAGCCGCGATGACCTCCTCCTCGGTGGCCGTCAGCCGCCCGTAGCGAATGTTGTCCATGACCGACCCGCTGAAGAGAAACGTCTCTTGCAACACCACACCCATCTGTGCCCGCAACAAGGCCACATCTACATCGCGCACGTCGTGACCGTCTACCAGGATGTGCCCGGCAGTCACGTCGTAATAACGGCCCAGCAACTTGACGAGCGAACTCTTGCCCGCGCCCGTCGGGCCGACCAGGGCCACCGTCTGCCCCGGCTGCACGTCCAGCCAGATGTCTTGCAACACGCTTGTCTCACCGTCGTAAGAGAACGACACACCCTCAAAGCGCACCACGCCGCGCAGCGTCCCCAACTTGATCGCTCCTGGCCGGGAGACAACGGACGGTTGGGTGTCCAGCAGATCGAACAGCCGCTCGCCAGCAGCCATAGCCATCTGCCAGGTGTTGTAGCGCATGGCCAGGTCGCGAATGGGCCAGAAGAAGCGGTCCACGTACATCACAAAGGCCACCAGCAACCCCGGTGTGATCTGTTCCCCCAACACCTGGGTTCCGCCATACCAGATGACGATGCCAGTGGCCACCAATCCCAAAAAGTCCACGACGGGAAAGAACACAGCAGCCAGCCTGGCCGAGGCGACGTTGGCCTCAAAATTATCCTGGTTGATCTCACCGGAGAAGCGGCGGTAGTTGCGCACCTCTCGCGAGAAGGACTGCACCACCCGCACGCCAGAGATGTTCTCGTTCAAGTCCGAGTTAACGCGGGCAATGGCTCGCCGTGTCCAGCGATAGGCGTCGCGGACGCGCACCCGCCACAGTCCAGTGGCCAGAGCCATGATGGGCAGCACCACCAGCGTCAGCAACGACAGGCGAGCGTTCATCTTGACCATGACGAACACAAGGCTGGCCAGGTTGACCAGGTCGGCAATGACGGCCAGCGTGGCCCAGGTGACCAGTTGCTCCAGCCGTTCCACGTCGTTGGTCAGCCGCGACATCAACTGGCCGACTTTGTATTCAGAGAAAAAGGCCAGAGAGAGCGTTTGCAGCTTTTTGAACAGGTCGAGACGCAGATGGTAAAGGATATTTTGCCCGGCCCAGAACATAGCACTGATGCGCACGTAGGCCAGAAACTGGGCGAGCACTACCAAACCAAGAAACAGCACCACCATACGGCCCAGGTAAGCCATGTCTTCCTGAACGATGCCCCGGTCAATGGCCTGGCCGACGATGTAGGGCCGAAGGGTCACGCAAACGGACGCAAGGACTATGGCCACCGCTGCCAGGCTCACCTGCCACTTGTAGGGTAGCATGTATTGTAGGATGCGCCGGACGATGCGCGGGTCTAAGGCGCGTCCTACATAATCTTCCTCCAAAAACTCTCTATCACGGTGGCGGCGGTGTCGCCTATCTTTGCCTGAATCGGCCTTTTTTGTCATGAAATCTGCTCTGAAGAAAGATGCAGTGTCTCCCGTATCGAACCCAGGAGTGGCAGGCGCAACAACGCATCAATGGCGATGGCTGCAAAGAACACATACCGCGGACCGATATGCTCCCAGATCAGCCCACCTATCAGTGGAGCGGGGATGCTAAGCAAGCCACGGAATAGACCAACGATGCCGATCCAGCGCCCCATTTGCTCGTGGGGCACAATCTCAGCCGTCATTGAGGAGGCCAGGGCCATGCTGATGCTGTTGAAGCCAAAGAACACGCCGTAGAGCAACAGAAACAACCATGCACCCGTCCCTGATGCCGGCGCAAAGACCAGGCACAGATTGGCCGCATAAGCCAGAGGAGCTACGGCAAAGAGCAACTTCTTGCGACCATAACGATCGGCCAGGCGGCCCAACGGGATCGAAGCCAGCATGGGTACAATCGTAATAGCCATGGAAATGCCGCTGAGCATAAACTCGTCGGCCCCCTTGAACTCGTGAGCAAACACAGGCATAAACGGCTGTGTTATCGTCCAGGGTAATTCTGCTAGGCCCATCACAAGCAACATGCGCACCACGTCCGGGCCATGCCTGAAGATCTGGACAAAGCCTGAGAGAATGTGGCGGCCATCGCCAGAGTTCCCGCCGGCGTAGGAGCCAGACAGTTGGATCAGCAAAAGAACAAATATCGCGACGAAAACAAGTACCTGGACCGCGTAGAGCGGGCGGATGCCGTGAACGCCAATGCCGCCAAACAGAGAAATGAGCCAGGCCGCCAGCAGCGGCGTGGCAATGGCCGCGATGGACGACAGCGTCCGACAGAGCCCGCGCCCAGTGGCGCGCTCCTCGTTGGGCAGCTCTGCCGCACAGATGACAGTGCAGGAGGTGCAAGTGATGCGCATGCCCAGGTAGTAGAAGATAATAGCTACATAGAGCCAGGCCCAATGGGGTGCGACGAAATAGAGAAACCTGGACCCTACCAGCATCACCGTGCCCAGGAGAAAGATTCCCTTCAGGCTGTAGTAGTCAATGAACCAGCCCGCCGGCAGCGATGCCAGGGCGCCAATAGCGTTGCCCACGCTTTGCAGCGACCCCAGTTGCACCGGGTCGGCCCCCAGCAGCGTAGCATAGATGGAATTGTACTGCAATGAGAGGCCAGAGGCCATCCCGTGTAACGCCCGACGCCACACCATAAGCCTGAAAACGAACGTCTGGCGTTTTGCAAAGTCAAAGATGCGCTGGATAAACTTTTTCAAGGGTATGAAATCCTCTCTCACATTGGCCTGTCTATGTCCCCAGCCGGCCCATCCCCGGCAAAGGCAGGTTTGCCCCAGCGCACCCCTTCCTTTTCCTCTAATCCGCCCAGCGCCAGCAATTCGCGCCGCAGCCGTTCCTGATCTTTGAGCTGCAAGTCGTAAATCTCCTTGTACAACCCGCCCTGGGCCAACAGTTCTTCGTGTGTGCCCCGCTCGGCGATGCATCCCTCGTCGAGCACCAGGATTTGATCGGCGTTGAGCACCGTCTGTAACCGCTGGGCGATGACGAACGTCGTCCGGCCCTCCATCAATGTCTGCAACGCTTGCTGGATGAGGTATTCCGTCTCGGTGTCCACGCTGCTGGTACTGTCGTCCAGGATGAGGATGCGCGGGTCCATGAGCAGCGCCCGCGCGATGGCCACCCGCTGCCGCTGCCCGCCGGACAGGGTCACGCCCCGCTCGCCGACCAGCGTGTCGTAACCGTCCGGGAATTCCATGATAAAGTCGTGGGCGCGAGCGGCCCTGGCGGTGGCCACGATCTCTTTGTCGGTGGCGTCGGCGCGACCGTAGGCGATGTTCTCACGAATGGTGGCCGAGAAAAGCAAACTCTCTTGCAATACGATGCCGATCTGAGGCCGCAGGCTCTCCAACGTGACAGCGCGCACGTTGTAGCCATCCACCATCACCCGACCTTCGATCACGTCGTAAAAACGGGGGATCAGATTGATGACCGTACTCTTGCCGGAGCCGGTGGCCCCCAGCAGCGCCACCACCTGGCCCGGCCGTGCCTCCAAATCAACGTGGCGCAGCACCCATTCGCTGCTTCCGTCGTAGCAGAAAGAGACATCTCTAAAACTCACGACTCCTTCCAGCCGGGGCAGCGCGACGGCGCCGGGACGATCCTGGATGCTCTTTTCGGTGTCCAGAATCTCAAAGATCCTCTCGCCGGAGGCTATGGCCTCGGCGGTAACGTTGGCCAGGAACCCCAGGCGGCGCACCGGCTGCGACAGAAGCATGACGTAACTGTTAAAGGCTACCAGCGTACCGATGGTCAGCTCTCCTGCCTGCACCCACCGCCCACCGAACCATAGAACGAGCGCCGTGCAGATCAACATCAGCGCCCAGGTCAGCGGCATGTTGAAGGCAAAAGTTCGGATGATCCGCATCCGTCGCTTCAACAACTCGGTGGCAACGGTTTCAAATTTGGTGATTTCGTGCGGCTCGCGGGCAAAGGCTTTCACCACCTGCACGCCGGTCAGGTTCTCCTGCAACACCGTCGTCACCAAACCAAACTGCTCGCGCCTCCGTTTGAACATGGGCCGCAGCGTACGTCCCATGTTCAGCGAGACGCCGGCAATGACCGGCACCGGGATGAGGGCGATGAAGGCCAGCTTCCAGTGCGCTGCCAGCATAACAGCCAGGGAACCGCCCGTCAGCACCGAGATATGCAGCACGTCCAGCAGGCCAACACTGGCAAAGCGCAGCACAGCGTTGACGTCGGTGGTGCAGCGGGTCATCAATTGACCGGTCTGCGCATGGTCGTGATAGGTAAACGACAGGCGCTGGATATGGTCGTAAAGGGCGTTCCGCAGGTCGTAGGCCAGGCGCTGTGCCAGCCACTGCGAGAGGTAACGATGGCCAAAAGAAAAGAACGCGCTAACCAGGCCAAGGGCGGCCAACGACAGCCCGGCGGCTACCAGGAACTCGCTCCGGCCAGCGGTGAGGCCCACGTCAATAGCCTGTTGGATGAACCAGGGCACAGCCAGGCTCAGACCCGTCGTTGCCAGCAGACAGACGGCGGCAACGATGACCCGTCCTCTATAGGGTTTAAGCAGAACCAGGAGACGCAACAAAGTCTTCATAGTTGCTCTCGCACTACACTTTCATCAGCTTCCAACGCCCGCTCCGGAAGCGAAGGAAAAAGACGATCCCACGCACACTCAGGTCGGTAGCCATGCCCAGCCAGGCGCCAGTAAGGCCCATGCCCAGACCGAGGCCCAACAGAATCGCCGCCGGCACCCGGATACTCCAGATGCTCGCGCTGGTGACATACATGGGAAAACGAGTGTCCCCTGCGCCGCGCAGGCTGCCGGGGAAAACCATCGCTGCGGCCAGCAAAGGCTGGATAAACCCAACGATGCGCAATGGCGTCACGGCCATCTGGACGACCATTAGATCGTCGGTAAATAGCCTGATGAGTGGCTGAGGGAACAGGACAAAGACCAGCCCCATCACCGCCATTAAAGCGGCTGCCATTTGATAGGTCAGATAGCCGCTCCGCTCGGCTCGTTTAGGGTCGTGCGCGCCCAGGCCCTGGCCAACCAGCGTCGTTCCCGCCACGGCAAAGCCAAAACCAGGCATGAATGAGAACGACTCGGCGCGCAGCGCCACTGCATGGGCCGCCACAGCCACTGTGCCCAGACCCGCGATCGCCCGCATGAAAACCATCATGCCAAAGCGCATGGCCACCCGCTCGGCACCCGTAGGCAGACCTACTCGCAGCACTCGCTTGACGAGCCCGAAATCTGGTCGCCAGCTCCGCCAATCGAGTTTCAGACCGGAGCGGCCTTTGAGCAGGATGCCGAGCACCAGCAGCCCCCCCGCCGCACGCCCCACGGCAGCTCCCAGCGCCGATCCCGCCACGCCCAGCCTGGGCAGCCCGAACGGCCCGTTGATGGCCGTCCATGCCACAGCAATGTTCAACACGTTGACTATGGCCATGACCATCATCGTGGTGCGAGTGTCGCCCACGCCGCGCAAGCAGGCGTTGCCCACAAACATCAGTGCCGAGAAAACAAAGATGCTCGACGCGATGCGCATATAAGTCACTCCCTGGACCAACGCCTCCGGTTCGGCGCCCATTAACGCCACTGCCGGCTCGGCGAACTGCAAGGCCAGCGCCGTCGCTGCCAGGCCGATGATCAAGCCCACCAGCACCGATTGGCGCACCGTCCGATTGGCAGTGTCCCAGTCGCCGGCCCCCACCGACCGCGCCACCAGCGCCGTCGCGCCGGTAGAGACGGCGGTAAAGAGCGTGATGGCCATGAACGTCCACTGCGTGGCCAGACTCACCGCCGCCAGTGCCGACGCGCCCAGGTGGCCCACCAGCATCGTGTCCACGATGCTCACCGTCATGCTCAACAATTGCTCGCCCGTGGCCGGCAGCGCCAGTCTGAGCACCTCTTTGCGAAGCACCCTTTCGTCGGACGCCTGGTTCTTGCGCGCCTCCCTCATCTGATAGACACGCCGCTTTGCATTGGCAACAAGATCTGCCAAGTTGATTGTCATACTTGTCGTCCGTAACTGCTCACCTTGATGGCTGTGGCACAGTCAAACGATCTGCTGGTAGGGATGCCGAATCGGCTAGTCCCTCTTCTGATCGCCTACTCCCCTAACTCGCGCAGGGCCTCGGCCAGATAAGTCATCGTGTCGCCGTTCACGGTGTAGAACTTGGCTCCCCCCTCCCGGCGCACGCGGAGCACCCCAGCGCTGGCCATCAACCTGAGGTGACGAGACACGGCCGCCTGCGATATGCCCAGCCGCCCCACAATCTGCTGGGCGTACATCTCTTGGCCGCGCAGCATTTCCACGATCTGAAGGCGCGTTTCGTCCGCCAATGCCTTCAGCATAGGAAAGAGCCCCGGCCCCTCGTTCGGAGGCCCACCAATATGTATAGTACGACAATTGTAAAAAACGGCGAGTCCGCCGGCATGTCTCATGAAAGCAAAATATGGCCCGATGTAACAAGAGGGCACAAAGCGAACTCGCTCCGGGGCCAGATCGGCGTGAGCCTTTGGCAGCAGGCGCTCGGTGACAGTCGTGAACAGGTCTGAGAAATCCAGCCGGTAACGCTGTCTCCGATGATAGGCCGTGCTCCGTCTCATCATCGGCAGCGTGGCCGTCCACTCCTCCTGGTAGACCTCTCGCCAGAAACGCTCTACCACGGCGATGAACCGGGGTTTGAGTTGCGCCAGGTCTTTCA
>CAYNKW010000048.1:15535-20574 GCA_964397845.1 uncultured Anaerolineae bacterium | reverse complement strand
GTTGCAGCGTTTCCAGCGAGGTCAGAACCAGAGCCTTGTCACCAACGTCCAGGACCAGGTCAGGGTCGGGATGCAGGTCCGTCATGTCTTTACTTTGGTAGCACACCACCGACAGATCCAGCTCGGCCTCCACTTTTCTTATAGACCAGCCTGTCAACCGGGAGCCGGGCTCAATGACCACCTCACTGAGGTTGAGCAACTGATCGCCCGCGTAGAAGGAATGTTTGATGTTGACGCGCATGGCAGCGGCGGCAAAGATGGGCGCGGCCACCGCCGTGGTGCTGAAGGCGGTGTGGATGTCAAAACCCTTCTCCACTCGTTTGGCAAAGTCGGCGTCAAACATGCGCATCACCACTTTGATCTTCGGGTTCAGTTCGCGGGCATCCAGGGCAATGTCCAGGTTGGTCAGTTCGTCGTCGGTGCAAGGAATGATGGCGTCGGCTTGCTCCACGCCGGCCCTGATCAGGTTCTCCGGGTGGCGGGCGTTGGCAGTGATCAGTGGGATGCCCAACGTTCGCACTTTTTCTACAAAGCGACCCTCTGGATTGACCTCGATGCCGACCACCTCTTGGCCAAACTCCAACAGTTGCAGGGTCACCCTGTAGCCCAGTTTGCCCAAGCCACAGACGATCACATGGTTGCTGTACGTCGAAGCCATAGCTACCTGCCATTTCTGTCCCCGTACCTGTTTATTGAGCAGAGCTGAGCCAAAACGGAGCAGACCGTCGGCCACGATGGCCAGCCCCAGAATCGGGATGACAAAGAAAAGAGCCTGCAAATACCATTGCTCCGGGAGAGGCAGCAATGTCTCGAAAAAGATCAGGGCGAACGTCACGTGCATCGCCTCGATGAGAGGAGGATGCTGCCCGGTATCAGGATAGGCATAAAAGAAGTGGAAGGCGAGCGCGCCGCCGGTGACGATGGCCACAAAGAGAAACAGCGAAAGCCGTGATTCCTTAAAAAGGACACGTGCGTCGCGTAGTTGAGCACGGAAGTTGTGTCGCCGTCTCTGTTTCATCCCGCTCTTCCTCAGCGGATGGGAAAACTGACCGACATGCGGCGCACGTCGTCTCCGTCATCTGCTCAGGCATGGAACTCTTCACCGGCAACGTCTTCTTCGACCTCCCCGGCAGGGATACGGTGGCTAATGGCCACGGTGAGCAGCTTGGTCTCGACACCGGGCGCCAGCTCGAGGCCGATCCAGCCGTCGTCCTGGGGCAGCCGCGTCACGCGCCCGACCAGTCCTCCCACAGAGATGACCTCGTCGCCGATCTGCAGCGATTGCACCGTCTCTTGCTGCTGGTGGCGGGCCTTCTGCTGCGGGCGGAGCAACACGAACCAGAACATGACGATGATGACAACAATCAGCGCAAGCAATTCCACGTTTCCCTGAGCCTCCCTTGACGTTTCTGCCCAGCCGCGTGGGCCGGCTGTGGTGTGGTTAGCACTTTTCTCTTATGTCCATTATATGCCAGAATTCTCTTTATTGCAAGGCAGAGTTGCCTCCTCTCCCCAGCTATGCTATACTACTTTGGCCCTCACCTCGTGGAGACTTTGAATGTCCGATGATCTGGCTCTTCAACAATTCGATACGAGAGCACAGTCTGCTCAAACACATTGCCAGACCCCACGATCACAAGTAACCGTCTTGCTGTTGGTCATCCTGCTGCTGGCGAGCTTTGGATTGCGTGTCTATCGCCTGGGCGACAAGAGCGTGTGGTGGGACGAGGGCCTGGCTGCCTGGGCTGCCCGGCGATCGCTTGCCGAGATCGCCCGCTGGACGGCCGCCGACGTGCATCCCCCCTCTATTTTTGGATGCTGCACTTTTGGCGGTGGGGCAGCGGCGACAGCGAGTTCGGCTTGCGGCTGCTTTCGGCGGCCATTGGGGTGCTGACGGTGACGGCGACCTATCGCCTGGGCCGGGCGGTGGGTGGGTTGAAAGCCGGCTTGCTGGCCGCTATGCCGTCGAGATTGGCCTGTACGACCCGGCTACCGGGGGTCGCTTGCCCGTGCTGGACGACCAGGGGCAAACCGTGGCGCATCACCTGGTGCTCACCCACCTGACGGTGGAGAGCGATTAGGCTGAACGGGGGAGGAACATTGTTGCAACGCATTGTCAGAATTAGAGCTGGGGGGTTGATAGTGGGGCTCATCTTGATGATCGCTGCCCTGGGAGCGGTGCTCATCTCTTATTTTCTGTCCCTGGACACGTCGGAGGTGTCGGTCTCTCCGGCGCGAACCATTGCCAACACCGACGTCAATCCCTATGGCGCGAACTTTTTCCTGGAACGCGAAGTGGAGCTTTACAGGCGCGAGGAGACGATCAAGATGGCTGCCGAAGCGGGTATCGGTTGGGCCAAGCAGCAATTTATATGGGCCCAGATCGAGCCCCAGGACGTAGATTTCCAGGATCCGGCCAATTGGCAGAGGAGTTGGGGCAAGTACGATGATATTGTAAACCTGTGTGAGCGATATGGTCTTCAGATCATTGCCCGGCTGGATCATCCCCCCGCCTGGACTCGCCAGGACAACTCGATTCTCGAAGCGCCACCCGACGACCTGACCGACTATGCGGACTTTGTGTATGGCTTTGTCAAGCATTATCAAGGGCGCGTGCGCTACATTCAAATCTGGAACGAGCCGAACATTAACCCGGAGTGGGGAAACCGGGAGGTAGACCCGGCCGGGTATGTCGAAATGCTCAAGGCAGCCTGCCAGGCGACAAAGTCGGCCGATTCCAACGTCTACGTCCTCTCAGCCCCACTGGCTCCCACGTTGGAGAACTTTCCGCTGCGGCGGAACCTCAGCGAGTTGGTCTTCCTGGAAGAGATGTACCAGGCGGGCGCGGCTGATTACTTTGACATCCTCTCGGCCAACGCCTTTGGCTTTGACCTGCCGCCGGAGGATCCGCCGTCGGAGGACAAGCTCAACTTCCAGCGGGTCAAGCTGCAATGGGAGATCATGGAGCGCCACGGCGACGGGCACAAGGCCATCTGGTTCAACGAGTACGGCTGGAACGCATCTCCGGCGGGCGCTTTTACCGAAGAGGAATTGACGTGGAAGCGCGTCACCGAGGAGCAGCAGGCTGAATACCTGTTGCGGGGCATAGAACTGGCCCGACGAGAGTGGCCCTGGGCCGGCGTGTTCAACGTCTGGTTCTTCCGCCAGGTTGGCCACGTCTCGCCCGACGAGCCGGAATACTACTTTCGCATGGTAGACGTGAACTTTACGCCTCGCCAGGTCTACTATGCCGTCAAGGACGCCGCCGCCGGCCTGCGCGTGGCCGGAGCGGGATACTATGAGGAGACCAATCCGGCGGTCAAGGACATCCAGGATTGTTGCACGGTCCTGGATCCCTCAGCCAGCGGCGGGGCCTACCTCGCCTGCCAGCACGCTGACGCGGGGCTCAGCCTTACGTTTTCAGGCAAGTCAGTCGAGTTGATAACGAGGCGCGGTCCCAACGGCGGGCGGCTGATCGTCACGTTGGATGGGCGGCGCGTTCCTGGTCTGCCCCGAGACAGCAGGGGACGTTCTTACCTGGACTTCTATCATTCAGAGATGGATAGAATTAGCGTCAAGCTGGTCGACGAGGTGGGCAATGGCCAGCACAGGCTCCGGCTGACGGTGAGTGACGAGATGAACGAGGCATCGTCCAGCAGCTTGTGTGTGGTAGACGCTTTTGAGGTGCAGGCCATACCGCCGCCAGTCTTTCCCGCTTTGCCTGTGGTTTTGCTGGGCATCGGCATGACGTTGGTCAGCATCTCCCTCTATCGCGAGATCACGCGCAACAGTTGGCAGCGGCGGTAGTATCCCACCCACCCATGAATTTCAACAGTAGGCGTCTAGCGAAGCTGCGCCTCAAACCGGCAAGAGGAATGGGACACGGATTAACACGGATAAACACAGATTCTTAAAATTCGCCATGGTTCTAGATTTACATTCAACTGATTGGCGACGTGTCACTTTTGCCGTGATGCGAAAAAGCAGGGATGGAGGCACAAGGCCTCCATCCCTTTGCTTTTGGCCCTGCCGGATGTGGTCTTATGGCACGGATTGCGGCCACCAGCCGCCGTAGCCTTTCGTGATTAGCGGCAAGAAGACGGTGTGGCTCGCGTGGTGCGGCCCAATGTCCAGCGGCCCTGCCAGGGGGATGTTCTGGACAAAGCGCGGATCCTCGGGCGGATACTCGCTGACAAAGCTGCCGATGGTTTCCTCAAAGAGGCGAGTGTAGCCGGGAGCGGGTGGCGCGGCGGCATAGATTATGCCACCCAGGGCAGTGCTGCCCGCCGTCGGCGATACCTCGACCGTCACCGTGAAACCCTCGCTGTCGGCAGGGGCCAGGTCTCTGGGAGGGTCGGCTCGGAGTTCCCCGCCAGCATACGTGATCCAGGACGGCAGCGGCGTGGTCGGTGTAACGTTGGCGCTCACGGTGGTGGTGAACATTACGTCGGAGGCGATATAGTCGCCAACGTTGGTGACGTGCAAATCTACAGTCACCAGGTTGGGGGTGTCTGGCTTGAGACCGTTGAGCGGTTCACCGACCGTGGTAGTGATGCTGATCACGTCATACTCCAGGATGAGCACCGCGCCGTGGGCCTCTACCGTCTGATCGTTGCCCGTGTCGGTGAGTATCTGATCAAAGTGATCTGTGTAGGTGATGACCGGCGCATAGTCCGCGGTGTTGGTGCCACTGTCGGTAAAGGCGGTGCGGGAGCGGAGGAGGACGTACAACTCGCCCCGCTCGGTGCCGTCGTCGTCGAACCAGGGCATCTGCTGTGCCTGTTCTGGCAGTGTAAAGCTCACCTGGCTGCCGAGCGTGCTGGTCACCGTGGCGGTGCTGATGCCGGTGCGCAGGTTGCCAAAGGCGTTAGCTATAGAGATGGGGTTGGTTGACGTAATGATGGCATGCTCCAACGCCTCTGCCTCCGCCGCGTTGCCCCAGCGGGCGTCGAGCAGCGTTACCTCTGGCGGCAACAAGTCGGCCAGGGTCAGGTCGGCCGCGCGGCCCAGCGTGTACTTGACGCCGCCGCCGTCGTCTA